>CALZAE010000029.1 GCA_945612235.1 uncultured Gammaproteobacteria bacterium
ATTTGTTATGGTTGAACAGGCCTGATACAGCTAAAGCACCCAGTTCATTATCCCAGAACTGATAACCCGGTCCGGTACCCAGAGTTTGTTGATTACGCAACTCTTCAAGTCGGTCGTTGGTGTATTTAGCCTTGTTTTTCCAGAACCACTGCTCAGTAATAAAATGGTCAAGCGCATAAGCTGCTTCGAAACGTTCGGTTTTTTTGGCCGCGTTCTTGGTCTCATAGTCGTATTCAGTATCCAGTGCGTGACGCCACAAACCATGACGCAGTTCAGTGCTGACATCTAAACTATAATCTTTAATATCGTTCTCTTTCTTCTTATAGTCCGCAGAAAAACTGACCGTGCCTTTCCAGCGTAAATCTTCAATTACTGGCTTAGGTACCATCAACTGCTTAATATCAGCCAAGGCAATGGTTTGAGGGGTGTCGCCGTTGATTAGTTTAACGCTGCCTTCAGGGCCGGCACGTAAAGACTTAGATGTTTGAGTAGTAAACTGATCGAGCTTCACGAGTAGAGGGTGGTCAGTTTCCAGTGTAGAAATTTTACTCATATTTAAGGTAATAGAGCCCGCGTAATCAGTCTCCAGCAACAGCTTACCGCTATCTAAAAGTACAATGCTTCCCGTTATCCGATCACCGTTTTTTAACCACACGGTATCGGCTTGCGCATTCAAAGAAAAAACTAGACTTGTAACTACACAACAAACAGCCAAATGACGCATCATGACACGCTCAAAAATAGAAAAATGATAAAGTGAATGGCGCATAGTTTAACGCTACACCACAACAGACACACAGCTAAAAATAGGGTTCCATTATGGATCAAGAAAATAACCCAACGCTGCGGACCATTTTGTACATTCTGTTGTCAAAAATCCCAGCGGGTAGGTTAGTGACCTATGGGCAGTTGGCTAAAATGGCTGGCTTTCCGGGTGCTGCACGTGCAGTCGGCGCAACATTAAAACAGTTGCCCAGTGATACACAACTGCCTTGGCATCGCGTTATCGCTGCCGGTGGGCGTTTAAGTTTGCCGGCCAATACAATAGCTGGAGATGAGCAGCGCCAACGCTTGCGTGCAGAAGGCATCTTCATTGACAAAGATCGTGTAAAATTAGTCAGTTACCAATGGCAGTCCGAACAGGTTAACGAGTAGAGTGCATTATTTATCCATGAAAATAGAACACCATGCCCCAAAATAGCTGGCGAACGGCCTTACAGACCTATTCAAATCCCGCCGTATTAGCCTTGTTGCTGTTGGGTTTTGCTGCAGGCTTACCTTATATGCTGGTTTTCTCCACCTTGTCGGTGTGGCTACGCGAAGCCGGTGTAGCGCGAGAAACCATTGGTTATGCCAGTTTAATTGGTTTGGCATACGCCTTTAAGTGGGTGTGGTCACCTTTATTGGATCAATGGCGCTTACCGTTTTTGGGTCGCTTAGGCCGTCGGCGTTCTTGGCTGGTTTTTTCACAAGTATTAGTGGCGATTGGCTTGGCAGGCATGGCCTTAAGTAATCCGCAAAGTCATTTGGCGGTGTTAATCGCTTTAGCTGTTTTAGTAGCGTTCGCTTCTGCCACGCAAGATATTGCGGTGGATGCCTATCGTTTAGAAATTTTAGATAACACCCGCCAAGCCGCATTGGCAGCCAGCTATATGGCCGGTTATCGAGTGGCCGCCTTGTTAGCGACGGCTGGCGCATTGTACTTTGCCGAATGGTTTGGCTCGACTGGAGTGCAGTACAGTCATGCCGCTTGGGCTAGTACCTATTTGTTATTTGCTTTGTTAATGCTGCCTGGATTGCTGACCACCTTGTGGATGAAAGAGCCCAAGCTAACGGTGCAAACTGAAGACACCATAGTGCGTTACAAACTCAGTCATCAGTTGATTTCTGTGCTTGTGTTGATGGTGTTGCTGGTGTCGGTTCCTGCGATGATGACGCAATTTTATCAAACGGACTTTCATTCGTTGGTGGCTGGAGATAGTGGTTTAGATGATTTGCTCTACAGTGATCGCGCCTTTTTACGCGCGCTGCTGTACACCGTTTTAACTGTATTTTGCTTGTCGTCATTGGGGCGTAAAGGTCTGGCACCAGTGTTAACTCCAGTCAGTGATTTTGTTGTGCGTTATCGCTGGCAAGCCTTGTTGTTGCTGGGGCTGGTGGCAACCTATCGTATGTCGGATACGGTGATGGGCGTGATGGCCAATGTGTTTTATATTGACCAAGGTTTTAGCAAAGATCAGATTGCGGGCGTCAGTAAAGTCTTTGGTTTGATTATGACTTTGGCTGGTGCTGGGGTCGGTGGCTTGCTGATTGTGCGCTTTGGCATTATGCCGATTTTGTTGATTGGCGGTATTACCTCAGCAGCCACTAATCTCATGTTTGTCTTGTTGGCAGGTATGGGTGCTGATGTGAATATGTTGATCGTGACGATTTCCTGCGACAACTTTAGTGCAGGTTTAGCCACTGCGGCCTTTGTCGCTTATTTATCGAGTCTGACTAACTTGAGGTTTTCCGCCACACAATATGCCTTGCTCAGCTCAATTATGTTGCTCTTACCGCGCTTAATTGGTGGCTATTCTGGGGTGATGGTGGATAAGTTTGGTTATGAGCAGTTCTTCTTAATCAGTGCAATGCTGGGTGTGCCGACTATTATTTTGATTATCTGGCAATGGCGTTTGGATCGCCGTAAAGCTGCAATCAGTGACACTGGAGCAAGCAGCACAGAAAGCCTGTGATGTATTTTGTTACATGATTCCTGTGATGCACCCTTGAGTTTGCCTGTGTTAGGGTGCATTTAATAACTATCTAGACTAGTAAAAGGTGTAAACCATGCGTGGTTTTTTTGTATTGTTTTTGATTTTCCCCTTATTAGAATTATTTCTGCTGATCCGTGTTGGTTCAAGTATTGGCGCACTAACGACTTTACTCTTAGTGCTGGCCAGTGGCGTGATCGGTATTTTGTGCATTCGTTTAGCGGGTTTGACTACGGCTTTAAACGTGCGTCAACGTATGGCGCAAGGTGAAGTGCCGACCGGCGAGATGCTCAATGGCTTTTTATTAGCTATGGGTGGTGTGTTGCTGTTTGTGCCGGGTTTTATCAGCGATACCCTAGGTTTAATTTGCTTACTACCTATGACACGTCAGTGGGTTGGGCAACGTGTCAGTTTGCATATGGCGCAAGGCGCGGCGCGTTCGCAGCAGTTTTATGCGCAAAGCACCAGTTACACTGAGCGTGAGCAACCCTCTTCAATTCGTCAGTCGCAGACCATTGAAGGTGAGTTTGAGCGTAAAGACCCTTAAGTCTTTGTTTGTCTGATACATAAAAAAATATCAAGCCAGCCCTTGAAATCTATCTATGCGCCCCCATATATCATGTAAGACAATATTCTGCGCATAGCAGATCTATCTCCTGTGCTTTGGGCAGAGGAGATACCGGCTTGCCGGATTTAATTAACGTGCCGATGAGTATCATCGGTTGATATAACTAACCCGTTGGGAGAGATCGACAATGAAGCTTCGTCCTCTGCATGACCGTGTGGTAATCCGCCGCAGTGAAGAAGAAACAAAAACAGCTGGCGGCATCGTGCTACCTGGCTCAGCGGCTGAAAAACCAAACCAAGGCGAAATTATTGCCGTGGGTACAGGTCGCGTTTTAGACAATGGTACTGTGCAAGCAATTGCGGTAAAAGTTGGCGATAAAGTAGTCTTTGGTCCTTATTCTGGTAGCAACGCTATTAAAATTGATGGTGAAGAACTGCTGGTAATGAGCGAAAGCGAAATTCTCGCGGTTGTTGAAGCTTAATTTATCCCCTTGCGTTTTTTTCACACAGAATTAAGGAATATATTTCATGGCTGCTAAAGAAGTAAAGTTCGGCGATGCCGGTCGTAAAAAGATGTTAGCTGGCGTTAACGTATTAGCTGACGCAGTAAAAGCAACATTAGGCCCGAAGGGTCGCCACGTTATTTTAGAAAGAAGCTACGGCGCACCATCTATCACTAAAGATGGCGTTTCTGTTGCTAAAGAAATTGAGCTCAAAGACCGTTTTGAGAACATGGGTGCACAACTGGTGAAAGACGTTGCTTCGAAAGCCAACGACGAAGCCGGTGACGGTACCACCACTGCAACAGTACTTGCACAAGCCATCGTTAACGAAGGCTTGAAAGCAGTTGCTGCTGGCATGAACCCAATGGATCTCAAGCGCGGTATTGATAAAGCAACTGTTGCTATTGTTGAGCAAATCAAACAGCTGGCTAAGCCTTGCACTGATAACAAAGCCATTGCGCAGGTAGGTACTATTTCTGCCAACGCTGATGCTTCTATCGGTGACATCATTGCTAACGCAATGGAAAAAGTCGGTAAAGAAGGCGTGATCACTGTTGAAGAAGGTTCAGGCCTGGATAACGAATTGTCTGTGGTTGAAGGCATGCAGTTTGACCGTGGTTACTTGTCTCCATACTTCATCAACAAGCCAGACACTATGGTTGCCGAGCTGGAAAGCCCGCTGTTGCTGTTAGTTGACAAGAAAATCTCTAACATCCGCGAATTGCTGCCAGTGCTGGAAGCTGTTGCGAAAGCCGGCCGTCCATTGTTGATCGTTGCTGAAGATGTTGAAGGCGAAGCCTTAGCAACATTGGTAGTCAACAACATGCGCGGTATCGTGAAAGTCGCTGCGGTTAAAGCACCAGGTTTTGGCGATCGTCGTAAAGCGATGCTGCAAGACTTAGCGATCCTGACTGGCGGTACCGTGATTTCTGAAGAAGTAGGTTTGAGCTTAGACACTACAACTTTAGAGCACCTAGGTAATGCCAAGCGTGTGATCTTGAATAAAGATAACACCACCATCATTGATGGTTCAGGTGCGCAAGCGGATATCGAAGCACGTGTGCTACAGATCCGTAAGCAAATCGAAGAAACTTCTTCAGATTACGACAAAGAAAAGCTGCAAGAGCGTCTAGCTAAATTAGCTGGCGGTGTTGCAGTGATCAAAGTCGGCGCAGCGACTGAAGTTGAAATGAAAGAGAAAAAAGCCCGCGTTGAAGATGCTCTGCATGCAACTCGTGCAGCAGTTGAAGAAGGCGTAGTACCTGGCGGTGGTGTTGCACTAGTGCGCGCACTGCAAGCCATTGCTGAGCTGAAAGGCGACAACGAAGATCAGAACGTAGGTATTGCTCTACTGCGTCGTGCGGTTGAAGCGCCTCTGCGTCAGATCGTTGCTAACGCTGGCGATGAGCCAAGTGTGGTAGTTGATAAAGTTAAGCAAGGCGAAGGTAACTACGGTTACAACGCAGCAACTGGCGAGTACGGCGATATGATTGCCATGGGTATTTTGGACCCAGCAAAAGTAACCCGTTCAGCGCTACAAGCAGCAGCGTCAATCGCAGGCTTGATGGTAACTACTGAAGCTATGATCGCTGAAATCAAAGATGACAGCGCACCTGCAATGCCTGATATGGGCGGAATGGGTGGCATGGGCGGCATGATGTGATGCATTTAATGCATTAATATCTCGCTCTACAGCATCAAAAAAGCGGCTACCAAGTGATTGGTAGCCGCTTTTTATTGGGCAGTATAAAAGTCAGATCAATTTAGAATGCATAGTCAGCCAGTTGGCGCGCAATCAGCATGCGCTGCACTTCACTGGTGCCTTCATAAATTTGCGTGATACGCGCATCGCGGTAATGACGCTCTACTGCGTAATCTTCGAGATAGCCGTAACCGCCATGAATTTGAATAGCGTTTGAGCAGACTTTTTCGGCCATTTCTGAGGCGAAAAGTTTGGCTTGTGAGGCTTCAGATAAGCAGGGCAGGCCCGCCGTGCGCAAACGTGCGGCATACAGCATCATATGGCGAGCGGCGTTAATTTGCATATGCATATCAGCCAGCATATTGGCAATGCTCTGGTGTTCAGCAATGGCTTTGCCAAACTGCACACGCTCGCGAGAGTAGGTCAGGGCAGCTTCAAATGCAGCGCGGGCAATACCAATGGCTTGTGCAGCAATACCTAAACGACCGCCTTCTAAGCCAGACAGCGCTAGTGCTAAACCTTTACCGCGTGGACCGAGCATATTTTCTTTAGGAATACGGCAATTGACTAAGCTAACAGCGCAAGTGTCTGATGCGCGTAGGCCCATTTTTTGCTCCATGCGTTCTACTTCAAAACCTGGAGTATCAGTGGGGACTAAAAATGCGGATAAACCTTTTTTACCCAGCTCAGGATCAGTCACGGCAAAAACAATGGCCAAGCCAGCACGCTTGGCATTACTGATAAATTGCTTGCTGCCATTGAGCACCCAATGATCGCCATCTTCTACGGCTTTGGTGCGCAGGTTGTTGGCTTCTGATCCGGCTTGCGGCTCGGTCAGGCAGAAGCACGACAGCACTTTACCCGCAGCTAAATCAGGCAGCCATTGTTGCTTTTGTTCTTCTGTGCCCCAGTTCAAAATTGGCGCACAACCTACGGAGTTATGAATACTCATCACTGCGCCCGTTGAGGCGCAACCGGCTGAGATTTCTTCAACCGCCAGTGCATAGGCGCTGTAGTCGATATAAGAACCGCCCCATTCTTCGGGCACTGCCATGCCTAAAAAGCCCAGTTCGCCCATTTGCTTGAGCATAGCGTCATCGAGCCAGCCGGCTTTTTCCCACTTTTCTGCGTTGGGTGCCAGTTCTGCTTGCGCAAAATCACGCGCCATGTCGCGGATCATGCGTTGTTCTTCAGAGAGTTCGATATCATGCATTGTGAAGTTCCTTTAATACACGGGTTGGCTTATGCGCTGTGCGCTTGAAAACCTGCAAATAGATCGTCTATTTTTGCTTGCTCTAGTTCTGCAATGCTTGCAGGCTGCCATTGTGGATTTTTGTCTTTATCAATAATCAGTGCACGCACACCTTCCATAAAGTCGCCTTTAGTAAACCACTGCGCGCCCAAGTGAAACTCCAAGGCAAAGCAGTCAGCTAAAGATAGGTTTTCAGCGCGACGTAGCATTTCTAATGTAGTGGCCATGGCTAAAGGTGAGCGCGACTTCAGTGTAGCGATAGTCTCTTGGCACCAAGCTTGAATGCTGCTGTCAGTTTCGCTGGCGAGTGAAGCAATAATGTCGGCGACTGAGTTGTGGGCGAAGTGTGTGTTAATTGCACCGCGTACCGCGGTCAGTTGTGCGTCTGAGCTGTGTTTGCTGGCCAGTGTATTCAGTAGGCTGCGCACGGCTTCTGGGGATGAGTGACCCCACTGCATATTATCCAAGCAGCGATCAAACTCAGTGATTTGTTCTCGGTATAAAAACCAATCGGCTAAACCCAATTGCAGAGCATCTGCAGGACCCACTGGGTTACCCGTCACGCCCATATAAGTACCCATTTCACAGCTGAGGCGCGATAAGAAATAGCTGCCACCCACGTCAGGAAAAAAACCAATGCTGACTTCAGGCATACCTAAGCGTGCTTTTTCGGTGACGATACGAAAGCTGGCGCCTTGTGCCAAGCCCATGCCACCGCCTAGAACTAAGCCATCCATTAAAGCAATAAATGGCTTAGGGTAGGCGTGAATATCTTGGTCTAAGGCGTACTCTTCACGAAAGAATATCTCGTTTAAGCTGCTGTCTTGTTGGGCATTGCTGTAGAGCTCACGAATATCACCGCCAGCACAAAAGGCTTTATCACCGTTGGCACGCAACACTACAGCAACAACGTTCTCGTCAGCCGCCCATGCATCTAACTGCTGCTGCAGGACGCGTACCATGTCTAGGTTAATGGCATTAAATGCAGCAACGCGGTTGAGCGTTAGGTGGCCAACACGATTGCGCACCTGCGTTTGTACCAGTGCATGATCATCGAGCATCGTGATTACTCCTTTAAATACAATTTAATAATGGCTGAGAAATCCAAGTTACCGTTGCCTTGTAAGCTAAAGGCTTGGTACAGCTGTTGTGCTGCTGCGCCCATCATCACCGGTTGTTTGGCTAGACGTGCTGCTTCAGTGGCAAGGCCTAAATCTTTAAGCATTAAGTCACTACCAAAACCACCACTATAACCGCGACTGGCTGGAACGTTCTCTAAGACGTCTGGATAAGGGTTGTTAATTTCCGAGCTCCAGCAGCGTCCGCTTGAGGTGTTAATAATGCCAGCTAAGGTTTTCGCGTCCATACCCAGCGATACGCCTAGCGCCATCGCTTCAGCTACACCGACCATGGAGATGCCCAACAACATATTGTTGGCGACTTTGGCCACTTGACCGTTACCGCTATCACCACAATGGGTAATATTTTTGCCCATGGCCTGGAGGATGGGTTGGATATGCGCTAAATCTTCAGTTGCACCACCGACCATAAAGGTCAGCGTGGCCGCCTGCGCACCGGCGGTGCCGCCTGATACCGGAGCGTCGACCATTGCGTGACCAGCGTCTTTGGCTGCTTTGGCGACTTCACGAGCGCTGTGTGGGTCAATGGTTGAGCAGTCGATCAAATAGGTCGGCTTGGTCAGTTGTGCGATTAAACCTTCATCACCTAAATACACACCTTTTACATGAGCCGCTGCAGGCAGCATGCTGATTAACACGTCTGGAGCCGCTGCCACCAGCGCGTCAACTGAAGCGCAGCCGTGTGCACCTTTTTCTGTGAGTTCGGCAACGGCGCTGCTCGACAGGTCAAATACACTGAGCTGGTGGCCTGCTTTCAGTAAATTGCTGGCCATGGGGCTGCCCATATTGCCTAAGCCTAAAAATCCGATATGCATGGTTGATCTCCGCTTATTATGATTGTTGCGAGTGTCGATGCTAAATAGGTTAAATTTTTAATCTTCAGTGCAGCTCAACCCGCCTGACTGGTATCGCCAGGCGGGTATCATTTATTTCAAGCTGATAGTGGTATTGAGTGCGCCAGCTTCTTCATCTTCAGCAAACCAGCGTGCGGTGACGGTTTTAGTTTGCGTGTAGAACTGCACAACTTGCTTACCGTACGGGCCTAAGTCGCCCAGCTTAGATGCGCGCGAGCCAGTGAAGGAGAACATCGGTACAGGTACTGGAATCGGTACGTTAATACCCACCTGACCCACATCAATCTCTTCTTGGAAGCGACGCGCAGTAGCGCCTGAACGAGTAAAGATCGCGGTGCCGTTACCGTTCGGGTTGGCGTTCACCAATTCAATGGCTTGCTCGATGCTGTCTGCGTTGATCACACACAGCACTGGACCAAAGATCTCTTCTTGGTAAATACGCATGGAGGTATCCACACCCGAGAAGATGGTTGGGCCGACAAAGTTACCTTGTTCAAAGCCCGGCACTCTAGGGTTGCGACCGTCGAGATCAATGGTTGCACCTTCGCTGACACCGCTTTCAATCAGGCCAGTAATACGCGCTAGAGCTTGTGGTGAAATCACTGGGCCGACATCGGTACCCGCTTGGCAACCGGCATTGACTTTCAGGGTTTTAGCTTTAGCCACCAATTCAGGCAACCAGCTTTGCGCTTCGCCCACTAAAACAATTACTGGCAGGGCCATGCAGCGTTGACCGGCAGCACCAAAGGCCGCACCAGCAATGGCGTTGAGAGTTTGCTCTTTGTTAGCATCAGGCATCACAATGCCGTGGTTTTTAGCACCCATCATGCACTGCACGCGCTTACCGGCCAGCGATGAGCGGTTATACACATGGGTACCGACATGGGTTGAGCCCACGAAGGACACCGCTTTAATATCTTCGTGATCACAAATACCGTTCACTGCATCTGGGCCGCCGTGAATCACGTTGAGGACGCCGGCTGGAATACCAGCTTCCAGTGCCAGCTCAACTAAGCGCATGGTCACCATGGGATCTTGCTCAGATGGCTTCAGTACAAAGGTGTTGCCGGTGACGATGGCCATGGGGAACATCCACAATGGAATCATCGCTGGGAAGTTAAACGGGGTAATACCGGCACACACACCAATGGGTTGCAGCAAGGTGTAGGTGTCCACGCCATTGGCAACGTTGTTGGCCAGCTCACCCAGCTGTAAATTACCAATGGATGCAGCATGCTCAACCACTTCAAGGCCGCGGAATACATCACCTTCAGCGTCCGCTAAGGTTTTGCCTTGCTCAGCAGTCAGGAGTGCTGCGAGCTCTTGCATGTTTTCACGGATCAGTTGCTGGTACTTTAAGAAAATACGTGCACGGGCACCGATCGGTGTTTTGCGCCAGGTGGTAAAAGCTTTTTTGGCACTGGCAACCGCAGCGTTGATTTCGTCAGCGGTAGCAAAAGGAACTTTAGCCAAGACTTCTTGGGTGGCCGGGTTAATCACCTCACGCCATTGGTCAGTTTTGGATTCAACAAACTGGCCATCAATAAGAAGTTTAATTGTCGGGACTTGAGCAGTTGTCATATCAGTACGCCTCAGCATTAATTTATTTTTATGTTTGACTCATTCACTGTGATTTCATCCTAGCAGTGCATTTTTGCCTGCCGCAACCCTGTACGATGCAGATACGCTGTGCAAAAATGCACACATACAATAAAACCTGGACGAGAACACTATGGATTGGGAACAATTACGGTTTTTTTTAGAATTGGCGCGCGCTGGACGCTTAGTGATTGCAGCACGGCGCATGGGGGTTGATCACACCACTGTGTCGCGCAAAGTGCAGGCGTTGGAGAAAGATTTAGGCCGCCCCTTATTTTTGCGTGAGCATGAAGGCTACAAATTAACCGAAGCAGGGCGCGCTTTGTTGCCACAAGTGGAGGCGATGGAAAGTGCCTTTGTGGGAATTTCTGACTCGCTGCCCAATTTAGGTGAGCAACTGTCGGGGCATGTGCGCATTGGCGCGACTGAGGGTTACAGTACTTCGTTGTTGGCTGAGCAACTGGCAGAGTTGGGCCAGCGCTTTCCACATCTGAAGGTGGATTTGCTGGCGCTACCGCGAGCGGTGCAGTTGTCGCGCAACGAGGCGGATATAGTGATCACGCTGGAGCGCCCTGAGCGTGGGCCCTTTATTATCACGCGTTTAACCGATTACACTTTGTATTTGTACGGTAGCGAAGAGTATTTAGCGCAACACCCTGAAATCACTCATCGCGACCAGTTGCGTGAACACCGCTTTGTCAGTTATGTCGATGACTTGCTGTTCAGTAAAGAGTTGCTGTTTTTAGATGAGTTGGTTAAACCCAGTACCGCTAATTTACGCAGTACCAGTATTTTAGCGCAGCAGCAGGCAGTGGCTGCCGGTGCCGGTCTGGCTATTTTGCCAGCTTTTGCCGCAGCCAAAGAGCCGCGCTTGCGTCGTGTGCTTGCAGATGAGGTCAGTTTTACCCGCACGTTTTGGATGTTGATGCCCATCGAACTCAAAGATATTGCTCGCATGCGCACTGCGTGGAACTTTTTGCGTGAACAAGCAGCCACACAGCAACATATACTTTTACCTGAGGATCACAACATGGAGGATCAATAATATGCTGGTGCAGCGCTCAGGAACCGTGTCTGCCGTGATGGTAGCTGAAGCTTTGTATGCACCCTTGCAGCAGGGCTGGAAGGTTGATGACTTGTTAGATGGTATGCCCTTTGATGCGCAGATTATGCAGGCCGATGCAGCACGGGTACCGGTCAAACAGTACGCGCGCTTTTGGCGGCGTTTACGCCGCACCATCCAAGATGAGTTTTTTCTGATGGATGAGCGTGCGATGCGTCCAGGTAGTTTTGCCTTTATGTGCACCATGGCGGCGCAACAGCCTACGGTTGGGCAGGGGCTGGAAGTGGCGCTGCAGTTTTTATCTTTAGTCTTTGCCGATAAGCGCGCAGTACTGCGTGTTGAGGAGAGTATGGCCGCCGTGGTGTTGCGTGAAGAAAGTGCGCAGCCATCACGGGCTTTTACCTACTTTACGTTTTGGATGTATGTGCACGGTTTAACCTGTTGGCTGGCCAACCAACGTATTGCCTTGTTATCGGTGGACTCACGTGGTCCGGCACCTGAGTTTATTGATGATTACCGGGTGATGTTTTCTGAGAACTTACGTTTTGATTGTCTACAATCGCAAATACTGTTTTCGGCGGACATTCTCAGCGCGCCCATTAAGCGCACCCCACAAGACTTAGAGCGCTTTTTACGCCAAGCGCCCAATAACATCATTGTGAAGTACCGCGATGAGCAGAGCTTAACCAGTCAGATTCGTCGCAAACTATTGCACAGTGACCCTAAGTGTTGGCCGGACGCGGTGTACTTAGCTGCTGATTTATATATGTCTGTGTCCACCTTGCAGCGTCGTTTAAACGAAGAAGGTCAAAGTTATCAGCGACTTAAAGATGCGGTGCGCAGTTCGTTGGCGGTTAAATGGCTGGCCGATGAGCATTATACTTTTGTCGATATCGCGAGCGCTTTAGGCTTTGCTGATGTGAGTACCTTCTACAAGGCCTTTCGCAAATGGACAGGCACGCAGCCCAGTCATTACCGCTCAATGTTGTTAAATAAAAATAAATAATTGGCAAAAACGTTCAAGCAGTTTGAAAGATTTTGCTATTGCTTCTAGAGCTGACTGGGGCTGACTATCGGGTTGTGTACCTTGCAATGTCAACAATAATAAAAAGTTGGAGCGTGCCATGACCCTAGTTAAACGTGACTATTTTCAAGCCTCAAAAACCTTTGATTTTGAGAGCACAGTAAGTAATGCCATTAGCGGTACTTTTGCAGCGATGAACGCCTGTTATGAGTGCTGTGACCGTCATGCAGCAGATGGCGCTATCGCCTTAATTCAAGAAAATGCTGACGGCAGTTCCAGTCGTCATAGCTATGCAGAACTGCGTGACCAAGCGGCGCAGTTTGCGAACTACTTAAGCGGCAAAGGTGTGCAGGCCGGTGATATCGTCGCGGGTTTATTGCCGCGCGGTCATGCCTTGGTGGTGACTATTTTAGGCACCTGGCGTATTGGTGCGGTATATCAGCCGCTGTTTACAGCTTTCGGACCTAAAGCGATTGAACACCGCGTGCAGACTTCGGGTGCTAAATTGATCGTCAGTGATGTGGCTAATCGCAGCAAGTTGATTGATGTGCAGCACTGTCCGCCAGTGATGACAGTCAGTGATGCCGGTGCAGGTCTTGAAGCAGGTGATTGCGATTTTTGGCCTGCATTAAATGCTTTATCCACGGAATTTGCTCCTGTTATGCGCAGCGGTGATGATCCGTTTTTGATGATGTTTACCTCAGGCACCACAGGTTTAGCCAAACCACTGGAAGTGCCGTTGCGTGCGATTGTGGCTTTTCAGCGCTATATGATTGATGCAGTAGGTTTACGTGCGGATGACTCCTTCTGGAACGTGGCCGACCCCGGTTGGGCTTATGGTTTGTACTTCGGTATCACAGGTCCCATGTCGATGGGCTTACCGGTACTGTCGGTTGACGGCTTGTTTAACTTGGACCGCTGTTTAGATGTGGCCAAAAAATACAATGTGAACAATCTAGCTGGCGCCCCGACAGTGTTTCGTATGTTGATTGCGGCCGGTGGCAAGGTGGCCGATCAGTGGAAAGAGCAACTGCGTGTGGTCAGTAGTGCCGGCGAGCCTTTGAATCCAGAAGTGATTCGTTGGTTTAAAGAGCACTTAGATGTGTCGATCAACGACCATTACGGGCAAACGGAAATGGGTATGGTGTTGTGTAATCACCATAACTTAGAGCATCCGATGCATATGGGCGCTGCAGGTTATGCCTCGCCGGGGCACCGTGTTGTGGTGCTGGATGAAGAGGAACTCAAAGAGCTACCCGTGGGCGTGCCAGGTATTTTATCGGTGGATGTTGAGCACTCGCCGATGTTCTGGTTTAACGGCTACAAAGGTATCGAAACCACCTCGTTTAAAGGCCGTTATTACTTAACCGGTGATACCGCAGAGCTCAATAGCGACGGCAGTATCAGCTTTGTTGGTCGCTCAGATGATGTGATCAGTACCTCAGGTTACCGTGTCGGCCCCTTTGATGTGGAAAGCGCGTTGCTGGAGCACCCAGCCGTAGTTGAAGCTGCAGTGGTGGGTAAGCCCGATGAGCAGCGTAATGAAATCATTAAGGCTTTTGTTATTTTGCAAGACGGTTATGAGGGCACGCCAGAGCTTGCTGAAGAATTGCGTATTCATGTGCGTAATCGCTTAGCGGCGCATGCGTACCCACGTGAAATCGAATTCCCTGATGAACTGCCGAAAACACCCAGTGGCAAAGTGCAGCGCTTTATTTTGCGCATCAATGAAATCAATAAATACAATGAGCAGAAACAAGCCCAGCAAGCGGCCTGCTAATTCTAAGGATCTATTATGCGTGTAGCAGAACATACATTTGTCATCACCGGCGGCGCTTCAGGTTTGGGCGCTGCCACTGCTAAACACTTGGTTACCCAGGGTGCTTCGGTGGTGCTGTTGGATATCAATGAGGCTGCAGTCACTGCACAAGCACAGTTACTCGGTCAGCATGCTCTAGGTCTAGTCTGTGATATTTGTGATGCTGAGCAAGTGCAGCGCGCACTGGATACCGCAGTTGAGCGTTTTGGTGCGCTGCATGGCTTGATCAACTGCGCTGGGATTGTCGGTGGTCAGCGAATTTTAGGCCGTAAAGGACCGCATGATTTAGCTGATTTTACCCGTGTATTAAATATCAACGTGGTGGGCAGTTTTAATATGCTGCGCCTGGCCACGCAAATGATGGTCAATAACGAGCCTAATGCTGAAGGTGAGCGTGGTGTGGTGATTAATACTGCATCGGTTGCTGCTTACGATGGACAGCTGGGGCAAGCGGCTTATGCAGCTTCAAAAGGTGCGATTGTTAGCCTGACGTTACCTGCGGCACGTGAGTTAGCCAGTTATGGTATTCGTGTGATGACCATTGCGCCTGGAGTGTTTGAAACACCGATGATGGCGGGTATGACTGAGGAAGTGCGGGCGGGTTTGTGCGCTGATGTACCTTTCCCACCGCGTTTAGGTCGGGCTGAAGAATATGCCGCCTTAGCACAGCATATTGTTGAAAACACCATGCTTAATGGCGAAGTAATTCGCATCGATGGTGCGTTACGTATGGGAGTTAAATAGTATGAGTACGCATGATCCCGTGGTGATTGTCAGTATGGCGCGTACGCCAATGGGCGGTTTTCAAGGTGCTTTACACAGTGCTACCGCGCCAGAATTGGGCGCGGCGGCGATTAAGGCCGCTGTGGCCCGTGCGCAGTTAGCACCAGATTCAGTACAAGAGGTGATCTTTGGTTGTGTGCTGCCTGCAGGTTTGGGTCAAGCGCCAGCGCGTCAAGCAGCGCTCGGTGCTGGGTTAAATGAGCATACGGTCGCCACCACTGTGAATAAAATGTGTGGTTCAGGCATGCAAACGGTGATTATGGCGCACGATGCGTTATTGGCGGGATCAGTTGATGTGGTGGTTGCTGGAGGCATGGAAAGTATGTCTAACGCACCCTATTTGCTGGATAAAGCTCGTGCTGGCCATCGTATGGGGCACGCTAAAGTGATTGACCATATGTTTATGGACGGCCTTGAAGATGCTTACGATAGAGGCCGCCTGATGGGTAGCTTTGCTGAAGACAGTGCGCAAGCCCATGGCTTTACGCGTGAGCAGCAAGATGACTTTGCTGAACAGTCACTTAAGCGTGCGCAAGCAGCGATCACCAGTGGTAGTTTTGTTGAAGAAATTGTTCCAGTAGAGATTGTACAGCGTAAAGGCAGCGTCACAGTCAGTGATGATGAGCAACCACCTAAAGCCGATCTTGCTAAAATTCGCCAGTTACGTCCTGCCTTCAGTAAGGATGGCACGGTGACGGCAGCCAACTCCAGTTCGATTTCCGACGGTGCCGCAGCATTGGTGTTGATGCGTCAAAGCGAAGCCCAGCAGCGCGGCCTCACACCTTTGGCGGTGATTCGAGGGCACAGCGCCTATGCTGCAGCGCCGCACTTATTTACCACCGCGCCGGTTGGCGCCATTCATAAGCTGCTGCAACGCACCGGTTGGGATTTAGACCAAGTTGATCTGTTTGAGATTAACGAAGCATTTGCTGTAGTGACTATGATTGCTATGCGCGAATTAAACTTGCCAGCTGATAAGGTTAACGTGCATGGCGGTGCCTGTGCTTTAGGTCATCCGATTGGTGCATCCGGAGCGCGTATTTTAGTTACGCTTGTATCAGCACTTAAACAACAGAATAAACGTTTTGGCGTCGCTGCTATTTGTATTGGTGGCGGTGAAGCGACGGCGATAGCAGTTGAATTACTGCATTAATACACATACTTTTAATGGGGTGCATGCTGCACTCGATTAATGGCTGAGGATTTTAATTTATGACATATGCAGTTGAAACTTATAAGAAAGCTCAACACTTAGATTTGACCGATAAACTGGTCGTAGAGATGCGTGGGCATACCGCTGTGTTGACCTTGAATAACCCATCGGCCAACACCTGGGATGCAGGTATGCTCAAGGGTGTGAAGCAGTTGGTTGAACACCTGAACCAAGATCAAGATATTTATGCCTTGGTCGTCACCGGTGCTGGCGAAAAGTTTTTCAGCGCCGGTGCTGACTTAAAAATCTTTGCTGATGGTGATAAAGCCATGGCGCGTCAAATGGCGCGTTTGTTTGGTGAAGCCTTTGAAGCGCTGAGCAATTATCGCGGCGTGACTATTGCGGCTATTAATGGCTATGCCATGGGTGGTGGTTTGGAGTGTGCTTTGGCTTGTGATATTCGCGTGGCCGAAGAGCAGGCGCAAATGGCGCTGCCAGAAGCTACTGTGGGTTTATTGCCCTGTGCCGGTGGTACACAAAAACTCTCATGGTTGGTCGGTGAGGGCTGGGCGAAGCGCATGATCTTATGTGGTGAGCGCATTGATGCACGCACTGCTGAGCGTATTGGTTTAGTTGAAGAAGTGGTTGCACCAGGTCAAGCGTTAGACAAAGCATTAGAGCTTGCGGATAAAGTGGCTAAGCAAAGCCCGGTTGCTGTGCGCATGATCAAACCCTTGATTCAAGGCGCACGCACGCAAGCACCGGATTACTGGCTGCCTTCTGAGCGTGAAGCTTTTGTGGATTTGTTTGATGCGCAAGACACCACTGAAGGTGTCAGCGCGTTCTTAGAGAAGCGCAAAGCCCAGTGGAAAAACTGCTAAATAGGATTTGTGCTTAAGTTCTAAGCGCACCATCAAGCCTCAAGTCAGTCTGTAGTGGTTAATACAGAAGGGTTTGAGGCTTTTTTGTGGCTGTAAATAAGTAACTGCGCCTAGGCAAGGCAGTGCAGTGCAAATATATAAGAGAGTTGCTAAGGGGCAATGCCGAGGGGGAAGGGTCGTCGTAGCACACTTAGGTGCTACGACTTGATCGCAGGTTAGCCTTGTGACAATAGCTGGCGCAGTTCAATGATCGCGGCATTGGCACGCGATACGTAGTTGGCCATGACCAGTGAGTGGTTGGCTAAGATGCCGTAACCGTCACCATTGAGCACCATCGGGCTCCATAAGGATTCTTGTGCGGACTCTAATTCACGAATGATTTGACGCACGCTAACGGTAGCGTTCTTTTTTGCAATTACGTCAGCAAAGTCAATTTCAATCGCGCGCAAAAAGTGTGACAGCGCCCAAGCTTGACCGCGAGCTTCATAAAAGACGTTATCAATTTGCATCCATGGTGTTTTGATAACTTCTTCTTTAATACCTTGAGGTCGGCCGGTCAATATAGGATTGTCAGTTTCAACTTCACCGTCTTGATCTATATTTAAGCTGGCTTTACCGACGCTGGCAGATAAGCGTTGTGACAGAGAGCCTAAACGAGTCGCCACATCACCTAACCAGTTATTGAGGTTATCGGCACGCGCATAAAATTGTGTGTTGGATTTGCTTTGGTCACTGAGGCGCGCTAAGTAGCGGTCTAATGATTTAACACCTAAGCGGTACTCGTCTTCTGTGGCCGGCAAGACCCAGCTTTTGTTATCAAAGTTAAAGCGTGGCTCGGCTTTAGCTAAATCGGCATCTTCGGTGGATTGTGATTGTGAGCGGGCAAAGTCTTTGCGCAATGCACGTGATAGATCACGCACTTGGACTAAGACGCCATATTCCCATGCGGGCATATTGTCCAGCCAAATCCCCGGAGGTGCGTAGTCGTTGGTCAGATAACCACCGGGCTTGTCGAGCAGCGTAGTGGCAACCTGTTTCAGGGTTTCTACTGTGGTGTAGCCTGTTACTAGCGAGCGTTGCGCTGTGTCTGCTGCTTGTTGGGTATGCTCTTGCACACCAAAGAACTCAGGTTCCTGACTCCAATACCAGCCAATAATCAAAGTGGCCAGCAGGTATAAAGCTAAAACAGTTATCAGTGTGCGACTGAACCAAATGCCACCCAAGTAGCTTTTAACATCGTCGACTGAATCATTGACTTGGTCACGAGCATCTCGTGAGCGTTTTTTCCAATTGAGCATGCGTAAGCCCTTGTATTGCGTTCGGTTAACAGTCTGGTGCAACTGCTGCGTATTATTGAGTCTACTATAAAGTATGCCATGGCGATTGTGCAGGGCATTGTCCAACATTAATCATTTATGTCGGAAAGACTTTTACTGTGCAGCGGGACGTTCTGTCGCTTTAACGAGCGGCTTTACGCACATGATCCAGCAAGGCATCGTTTGGGTAGCCGTCTGCTGGCAAACCTTGTGCTTGTTGAAAACTACGTACCGCCTGGCGCGAGTTGATACCGATAATGCCATCAGGGTTACCACTGTCAAAGCCGAGCTTATTAAGTAGCGCTTGTAACTCAACGCGTTCTGTACGGCTGAGCATACGCTCATGCTTTGGCCAAGTAGCAGGTGGGCTGTAATCACCTTGTAAGGCATTAGAGAGCAAGCCAATGGCTAAGGCATAGGAGGATGAGTTGTTGTACTTTAAAATGCTGCGAAAATTATTTAGCAACAAATAAGCCGGACCTTGGTGGCCACTAGGTAAGAATAAAGTGGCCTGTTGTTGGCTTAACAAGCGCATATGATCTGTATCGCGAGGCTTGATGCCCAAGGCTTGCCATTGACTCACGGTTTTCTTAAGTGAGCCATCAGCCAATGCGTAATCAAAGTTTTGTTTGGGTAGTTGCACCTCAAAACCCCAAGGTAAACCATGTTGCCAGCCCGATAGGCTCAGGTAGTTCGCCGCAGAGGCTAGGGCGTCAGCACTGGAGCGCCAAATGTCACGGCGGCCATTACCATCAAAATCGACCGCATACTCGCGGTAGGTGGTCGGCATAAACTGTGTTTGCCCCATAGCTCCTGCCCATGAACCCAGCATGCCGCTAGGGCTGGTATCGCCTTCTTGCAGGATATGCAGTGCCGCAAGCAACTGGCTACGCCAAAATGCGCTGCGTCGGCCTTCATAGGCTAAAGTAGCCAGTGAGCGAATAACATTTTTACTGCCAATATTTTGTCCAAAGCCGCTTTCCATGCCCCAGACCGCAACTAAAATGCTCGGCTCAACTTTATAGCGCGCTTCAATAGCACTTAAAGTTTTAGCGTGCTCGGCCAATAGAGCTTTACCGCGTGCAACGCGCCATGATGATACGGCACTGTCTAAATACTCCCACACCGGACGGCTAAACTCAGGTTGACTTTGATCGGCTGCAATCACTTGTGGGTCAAGGGTCAGACCTGCAAATGCCTGCTCAAATAATAATGGGGTGATACCTTCATTCAGAGCCTGAATGCGTAAACCTGCTCGCCACTGCGTAAAGCTTTCTTGCGCAACCAAAAGAGGGGTTGTGGGTGTCGTAGCGTTCGCTGCACTTGGCGTGACCAGCGGGGCAGCTGTCGCGGCACAGGCTTGACTGGATAAAAGTCCAATCACAATCACCGCATAAAAAGAAGGAAGGCGCTCAAGCATGGGTCATCTCAATGTTTAGTAGAACTCAACTTTAACAGGCTGAGCAGTCAAATAAGAATAGTGTGCAGTATGGGCTAAGGCAATAGCGAATCTTAAGCGGCTAAAAAAAGAAAAGCCTCAGGGTGGTTAGACCGTGAGGCTTGTTTGTCGCGGCGGTAGCTGCCTTTGCCTTTTTTAGCGCGCTCTTGGCGGCTGCGAAACAAGGGTTGGGCAATGATGGATTTGGCTTTATTGCTGCGTTTTTCAGAACGCTGACTCATGGTGTACTCCTTGCGAGCATGGGCTTGTCTTGGTGTTCGATGCTCTTGGAGCATCATAAGTGTTGCATTGCGTTGTAATTAAATGATGGTTTTTGAATTCGCATACATCAGACCGACTGCACTCGAAAAAGTGCAGTGGCTGATGAAATATTAATGCTGTTAGGCTAAACGTTTGTAACGCACACGCTTAGGCTGAGCGGCGGCATCGCCCAAACGCTTTTTACGATCGGCTTCGTAATCAGTGTAGTTACCCTCAAAGAACACTACGCTGGAGTCGTCCTCATAGGCCAAAATATGCGTGGCAATACGGTCTAAGAACCAACGGTCGTGCGAGATCACAATCGCTGAGCCTGGGAAGTCCAAGAGGGCTTCTTCCAGTGCGCGTAAGGTTTCGACATCGAGGTCGTTGGAGGGCTCATCGAGCAGCAAAACGTTAGCGCCTTGCTTCAGCGTTAGGGCTAAGTGCAAGCGACCGCGCTCACCACCAGACAGGTCTTTGACAAATTTTTGTTGATCTGAGCCTTTAAAGTTAAAGCGCCCCACATAACCGCGTGAGGGTACTTCATAGTTACCGACTTTAATCATGTCGTAACCGTCAGAAATTTGCTCCCACACGGTTTTGGAACCGTCTAGGCTGTCACGTTGCTGGTCAACACTGGCGAGCTTAACGCTCTCACCAATAATGATTTCACCTGAGTCGGGTTGTTCAACACCCATGATCATTCTAAAGAGCGTGGATTTACCCGCACCGTTACCACCGATCACACCAACAATGGCGCCTTTAGGCAGAGTAAAGGACAGATCATCAATCAGTACGCGATCGCCATAGGCTTTGCTGACGTTCTTGATTTCAATCACTTGGTCGCCTAAACGCTCACCGGCTGGGATATAAATCTCATTGGTTTCGCTGCGCTTTTGGAACTCTTGTGATTGCATTTCTTCAAAGCGCGCTAAACGTGCTTTAGATTTAGATTGACGGCCTTTGGCGCCTTGGCGCACCCACTCCAACTCAGCTTTCATGGCTTTGTTGTGTGAGGTTTCTTGCTTGGCTTCTTGGCTCAAACGATTGGCTTTAGCTTCCAGCCACTGTGAGTAGTTGCCTTCAAAAGGAATACCTTGGCCACGGTCAAGCTCTAGAATCCAACCAGCGACGTTATCTAAGAAGTAACGGTCGTGGGTAATCGCCACTACAGTACCGGTAAAGTCATGCAAGAAACGCTCAAGCCACGCCACTGAGTCAGCGTCCAAGTGGTTGGTTGGCTCATCGAGCAGCAGCATATCGGGCGCAGATAATAGTAAACGGCACAGCGCAACACGGCGTTTTTCACCACCGGATAGATGCTCAATTTTCGCATCCCAAGCAGGGAGGCGCAGAGCATCAGCCGCAACTTCCAGTTGGCGTTCAATATTGTGGCCATCGCTGGCTTGTAAGATGGCTTCGAGTTTAGCTTGCTCGCTGGCTAGTGCGTCAAAGTCTGCATCGGGTTCTGCGTAGGCAGCATAGACTTCATCAAGGCGTGCTTGGGCATCTTTGATTTCACCTAAGGCTTCTTCAACGATTTCACGTACGGTTTTAGTTGGGTCCAGTTGCGGTTCTTGCGGTAAGTAGCCGATGTTCAGGCCCGGCATAGGGCGCGCTTCACCGTTAAACTCGGTATCTACGCCCGCCATAATGCGCAAGAGGGTGGATTTACCTGAGCCATTGAGACCCAGCACACCAATTTTTGCGCCGGGGAAAAATGATAAAGAAATATCTTTGAGAATTTCACGCTTGGGCGGTACAACTTTGCCAAGACGGTGCATGGTAAAAACATACTGAGACATTTTCGACCCTAATAGTTAGTGAGTAAGTAGCTGACCGAGTAGCTCTTATGCGAAGAGCGGTCATAAAAATTTGGCTGATTGTAGCTTTTTTCAAGCAATTAAGCAGTAGTTGCGCAGTGTTGAGTACTATTTCTATTTGTGTCTGTAGAGCTGTGTCGTGGTGGTAAAAAGTACGGTGC
>CALZAE010000030.1 GCA_945612235.1 uncultured Gammaproteobacteria bacterium
TTGGTACGCCAATGGTGATTGAAGGTGATCTGACTACAGGTTCGTTGATTGCTGCGTCAATCTTGGGTTCGCGCATGATCAGTCCGATGGCTGGCTTAACTCAGGTACTCAGTCGCTGGCAGCAAGCGAAAGTTGCTTTAAGCAGCATTGATCAATTGATGGAACTGCCGGTTGATAACCCTGATGGTGCTAAAAAGGTGCATAAAACTTCGGTTAATGGCCATTACTTGATGGACCATGCGCGCTTTTTTTACACTGCTGATAGTCAAGAGCCGGCCTTGCAAATTAAAAAGCTTGAAGTGAAGGCCGGAGAGAAAATTGCTTTACTTGGGCGTAACGGAGCAGGTAAGTCAACGTTGCTGCAAGCATTAGCTGGGCTGTTAGAACCCAGAGAAGGTGTAGTGACTGTTGATGGAGTGAGTATGGCGCATATTGATCCTGCGGATGTACGGCGTGATGTCGGTTTAATGAGTCAAAATGCTGCCTTGTTCCATGGCACTATCCGTGAAAATTTAATGCTCGGTGCACCGACCGCACGTGATGATGATATGCAGCGCGCTTTAATGATGACCGGGGCTTGGGCGTTTATTCAGAAATTACCGACGGGTTTGGATCACGTTATTGCTGAGGGGGGGCGTGGCTTATCAGGTGGTCAGCGCCAGTCCTTATTGTTGTCGCGCTTGCTGGTACGTAATCCTCATGTGGTGTTGCTTGATGAGCCCACTGCTGCGCTTGATGACACCACTGAAAAACAGTTTATTCGACATTTAGCACCTTGGGCAGCCCATAAAACTTTAGTTATTGCCACGCATAAGATGAGCGTAGTTAATATGGTTGATCGCATTATCGTGGTGGATAATGGACGCATTGTTTTAGATGGCAGCAAAGCACAGGTTCTAGCTCAGTTGTCGGGTAAAGCTAAGTCTGGCAAACAAGTTTAAGCCGTATTTTATAGTTCAAGGAATATGTATGAGTCATGTTGCTCAAGAAGATACGACGCTGTTACTAGATTATGCCGAAGACCAGCGTCTGTATAACGACCAAGTTGATGAAGCAGAAATTGTTAAATCGTCGCGCATTATTTGGGCGTTCGTTGCCTTGTTATTGAGTTTTTTAGTGTGGTCATATTTTGCTGAGTTGGTTGAGGTTTCAACGGGTACGGGTAAGGTTATTCCAACTTCACGTGAACAGGTGATTCAGTCACTTGAAGGCGGGATTATTTCAGATTTGTTGGTTCGAGAGGGCGATATTGTCGAAGCAGGGCAAACCTTGGCGCAGTTGGATTTAACCAAGACTGCAGCGACAGTGGGCGAAAGTACCGCGCGTTACCGTGCTGCTTTAGCTAGTATTGCGCGGCTGGAGTCTGAAGTGAATCAGACTAAACTTAAGTTTCCTGAGGAGTTAAAAGACTACCCGCACTTGGTGCAAACAGAAACACGCTTATATCAAGCGCGCAAACAAGGTTTAGAAGAATCGATTTCAGGGCTGCGTAAATCACTTAATCTTGTACAGCAAGAGTTAACGCTCACGCGCTCTTTGGCTGAGGCTGGCGCTGCAAGTAACGTTGAGGTTTTAAAATTGCAGCGTGAGGTTTCGGAGTTGCAGTTAAAAATCACGGATCGACGCTCTGAGTATATGGTGTTGGCACGTGAAGAGCTCGGTAAGGCTAAAGCTGAAGCTGATTCGTTGGAGTCTGTGATTAAAGGGCGCTCAGATTCACTGCTGCGCTTAACATTGCGCTCACCTGTGCGCGGGATTGTTAAAGATGTTGCGGTGACCACGCGTGGTGGTGTTATTCCTCCCAATGGGCAGCTGATGGCCATTGTACCTTTAGATGATCAATTATTAATTGAGGCGCGTATTTCACCCAGGGATGTGGCTTTTATTTATCCTGGTCAAGAAGCTAAGGTTAAAATCACCGCCTATGATTATTCGATTTATGGTGGGCTCGATGGAGAGGTGACTCTGATATCACCTGATACCATTCAAGATGAGGTCAAGCCGGAAAACTATTACTACCGTGTCTTTATTCGCACTAAAACCGATAGTTTAACCAATGATCAAGGCACCTTGTTTCCCATTGTGCCGGGCATGATTGCGACAGTGGATATTAAAACCGGTGAGAAAAGCGTATTTGAGTATCTGATGAAGCCTATTAATAAATCAAAAGAGGCTATGCGTGAGCGCTAAGTAGCAAAGCTTGCTCACTGAGAATCTGCCGTATTGGCCGCCTTTACTCTTGGCGACAAACTAACTGTGCGTTTATGTCTGGACCTCGCTATAATCGTTGCCTATTTAACTTTTGACTTTGGTTTGATGCTATGACCGAACGTGTTGTTGACTACATGCAGCGCCTTGGCCAATCTGCGCGCGAGGCTTCGCGTGTGTTGGCAAGAGCCAGTACTGCACAAAAAAATCAGGCTTTATTAGCCACTGCTGATGCTTTAGATCAGTCACGCGACGCTTTACTTGCAGCTAACGAATTGGATATGCAGGCCGGTCGTGAAAACGGCTTGGACGATGCGATGCTTGATCGTTTGGCGTTAAGCTCGACGCGTATTGATGACATGATTGAAGGCCTGAAGCAGGTTGCAGGGTTATCTGATCCCATTGGTGAAATTCGCGATATGCACTTTGTGCCTTCGGGTATTCAAGTGGGTAAAATGCGCGTGCCTTTAGGTGTCATTGGCATTATTTATGAGTCGCGTCCAAACGTAACCGTTGAAGCGGCGAGTCTGTGTATTAAATCTGGCAACGCGACAATTTTACGTGGTGGTTCAGAAGCCATTCATTCCAACCAGGCTATTGCTCAATGCATCAATACTGGCTTAGCCGTGGCAGGTTTCCCAGCGACTGCTGTGCAGGTGGTAGAAACCACAGACCGTGCTGCGGTGGGTGAGTTGATCACCATGCCTAAGTATGTGGATGTGATCGTACCACGTGGTGGCAAAGGTTTAATCGAGCGCATCAGTCGTGATGCTAAGGTGCCGGTGATCAAACATTTAGATGGCGTATGCCACGTGTATGTTGATCAAGCAGCTGATGCGCAAAAAGCGATTCGTATTGCCGATAACTCCAAGACGCAGCGTTATGCACCGTGCAATGCAATGGAAACATTATTGGTGCATGAATCACAAGTGGAGGCCGTATTGCGTCCTTTGCTGGATATTTATGCTGCTAAGCAGGTTGAATTGCGTGGTTGTGAAAAAACCTGTGCTTTATTTGCAGAGCAAGTGCAAGCTGTTACTGCAGATGACTGGACTGCAGAGTACAATGCACCCATCTTAGCGATTCGCATTGTGGCATCACTCGATGAAGCCATTGAGCATATCAATACCTATGGTTCACAGCACACTGACAGTATTGTTACAGAAAACTTTACTGATGCACGTCGCTTCTTAACTGAAGTGGATTCCAGTTCAGTGATGATCAACGCATCAACCCGCTTTGCTGATGGCTTTGAGTACGGCTTGGGTGCGGAAATTGGTATATCTACCGATAAGCTGCATGCTCGTGGTCCTGTTGGCTTACTTGGTTTAACCAGTGAGAAATATGTCGTATTCGGTGACGGACACGTGCGTGGCTAAGCGTATTGGTATGCTTGGTGGTACCTTTGATCCAGTGCACATTGGCCATTTGCGCAGTGCACTTGAGGTGGCTGAAAACTATGCCTTAGATCAACTCTTGTTGATTCCTAATGCGCAGCCGCCGCATCGAGGCACGCCACAAGTCAGTGCGCAGCAGCGTTTAGAAATGGTGCAACTGGCGGTTGCAGGCACTGAGGTTCTCAGTGTTGATGATCGTGAGTTGCACCGTGATAAACCCTCCTGGAGCATTGATACCTTGCTATCATTGCGTGCTGAGCTGCATCAACAGGATCAGTTGCTACTGATTTTAGGTTGGGATGCCTTTTGTGGTTTACCCAGCTGGCATCGTTGGGATGAGTTATTAGAACATTGTCATATTTTAGTATTGCAGCGTCCCGATGCAGATATTGAAGCACCGCAGGTTTTACAAGACTTAGTGGCGGCAAAAAGCGTGAGTGGTCCGCAAACTTTGCAAGGTCCCAGTGGTCAAATCGCTTTTGTGTGGCAAACACCGTTGGCTATTTCAGCAACACAAATTAGACAACTATTAGCAACACAGCGTTGCGTACGGTATTTGGTACCAGATGCCGTTTTTAAATATATTGATGCTCACCAACTCTATCAAGAGAGATGAGCTTTTGAGGTTATGTACCCAATGCAAAATGAACAATTAGTTAAAGTAGTGATTGATGCTTTAGAAGATGTTAAAGCTAAAGATATCGTAACTATTGATGTGCGCGGCAAAACCAGTATCACAGACTTTATGATTATCGCTTCAGGCGGATCGGCGCGTCAGGTTAAGGCGTTGGCTGAAAACGTGATTGAAAAAGCTAAAGAGAAGGGTGTTAGACCTGTCGGCCAAGAAGGTTTAGACGGTGGCGAGTGGGCTTTGATCGACTTAAATGATGTGGTTGTACACGTCATGCAAGTTGAAACCCGTGAGCATTATGACCTTGAGCGTCTATGGATGGGTACTGAACAAGTGCGCGCACAGTTTGATGAGCAAGGCGCTGAGTAAGTGCGCATTCGCTTAATTGCTGTTGGCACTAAAATGCCACGCTGGGTGGAAGACGGTTGGCATGAATATGCTAAGCGTCTACCGAGCGAGTTACCGCTGGAGTTGGTCGAAATACCTTTAAATACTCGCGGTAAAAACGCGGATGTGCAACGCCTGATTAAACAAGAAGGCGATGCTATGCTGGCGAAAGTGCAGCCTGGCGAGCGTATCGTTACGCTAGAAGTGCACGGTAAGCCCTGGAGTACCGAGCAACTGGCGCAGGAGCTTGAGCGCTGGCGCTTAGAGGCACGCAATGTGAATCTAATGGTCGGCGGCCCTGAAGGCTTGGCGCCACAGGTGTGTGAGCGCAGTGAGCAGCAATGGTCGTTATCACCATTAACCTTGCCGCATCCTTTGGTGCGAATTCTTTTAGGTGAGCAGGTTTACCGCGCATGGACTGTGCTGAACGGTCACCCCTATCATAAGTAGCGAGCGGGTATGCCACCTCCTATTCGGTTAAAAGATCATGAGCGCGATACCCGACTGATTCGTTCGCGGATGTTGTTCGCGGCTCTTGCGCTGGTTTTTTTAACCCTATTGCTGATGGCGCGCATGTACTATTTGCAAGTTGTGCAATTTGAGCACCACTCCACTCTTGCTGAAAATAATCGAATCCATGTGCAGTCTTTGCCGCCTACGCGCGGGATGATTTATGACCGTAATGGCTTAGTGATTGCTGATAACAGAGCCAGCTTTAGTTTGACTCTGACCCGTGAGCGCGCAGGGGATTGGGAGCAAGTACTGAACTCTATTATTGAGATTCTGCAGCTTGAGCCTGAGAGTCGTGAGTTGTTTGAAAAGCGTATTCGCCAAGGCCGTCGTCCATTTGAACCTGTACCGGTGATGTTTGAGCTCAGCGAAGAGCAGATTGCACGTATTGCGGTGAATCAGTTTCGTTTGCCCGGTGTTGAGGTGGCGGCAAGTCTAGTACGTTATTACCCACAAAAAGAGCATTTTGCGCACTCGGTTGGCTATGTTGGACGCATTAACGAAAATGAGCTCAAACGACTTGACCCAGTGAACTACAGTGGCACTCACCATGTGGGTAAAACGGGTATTGAGCGCTTTTATGAAGAGCAGTTGCACGGTCAAGTGGGTTATGAAGAAGTTGAAACCAATGCGCGCGGTCGTGTACTGCGCGTACTCAATCGTGTTGAGCCTGTTTCTGGGCAGGACATTTATTTAACGCTAGATAGCCGTTTACAAGAAGCCGCTGAACTGGCTTTAGATGGGCGCCGCGGTGCTATTGTTGCGCTTGATCCGAATACGGGTGAAGTATTGGCGATGGTCAGTCAGCCCAGTTTTGACCCCAACCCTTTTGTTACTGGCATTAGTTTTAAGGCTTACGGTTTATTACGAGATTCACCGGATCAGCCGCTATTTAATCGTGTGTTGCGCGGTTTGTATCCGCCAGGTTCAACCATTAAACCTATGATGGCTGTTGCGGGCTTAGATGCTGAGGTGATTACGCCAGCGTCGCGAGTGTTTGATCCGGGCTTTTACAAGCTACCTAATCATCAGCACCGTTATCGAAATTGGAATCGCTATGGTGATGGCTGGGTGGCACTTGATTTAGCGCTGGCGCGATCCAATGACACTTACTTTTATGATCTAGCCCATAAGCTGGGTGTCGACCGTATTCATGAGTATATGACTCGCTTTGGTTTTGGTCAGCGTGTGGCGCTGGATATGTTTGAAGAGACCGCAGGTTTGATGCCATCGCGAGACTGGAAACGCAGTCGTTATCGCCAACCTTGGTACCCCGGTGAAACCTTGATTTTGGGGATCGGTCAGGGTTATATGCAGGCCACTCCATTGCAATTGGCACAATCCACATCCTTAATGGCTTCCAAAGGCCGCTGGATGAGTCCGCATTTGGCGCGTAGCGTCGGTGGGGTGCAGCCAATAGTGGATGCGCAGATGCCGGATGACATTGTCTTGCGTGATAAAAATATTTGGCGTGCGGTACAGCAAGGTATGGAAGATGTGCTACATGGTACACGCGGTACTGCACGTAAAGTGGGTGACTCTGCCTTGTACCGTATTGCTGGTAAAAGCGGTACTGCACAGGTTGTTGCGATTAAGCAGGGTGAGCGTTACAACCGCGATAAGGTGCAAGAGCGTCACCGAGATCATGCCTTGTTTATAGCTTATGCACCTGCAGAAAAACCTGCGATTACTGTAGCAGTGATGGTGGAAAATGGTGAATCAGGTTCAGGTGTTGCCGCGCCCGTGGCTAAGCAAGTGTTAGATGCCTGGTTGCTCAATGAGGAGGGCGAACTGAAAAGCGAATATGTGACGGCTGACAGTCAGTTGCGCGCAGGGGGTAAACGATGAGTCGTGGTTTTGATCGGGAACTGTCTGACGGTGATGTGTTGCGTCGCCGCGCTTCTATTTTGCAGCGCGTGCATATTGATGGTTGGTTGCTTTTTTTATTGTTGGTGCTGGGTGCGATTGGTTTATTCGTTTTGTATTCGGCCGGTGGTAAAGATCAAGGTTTACTGATTAAGCAGGCATCATCCTTTGGCCTGGGCTTATTGGTTATGGTTGTGGTCGCACAGTTTGATCCGCGATTTATGGCGAGCTGGTCAGCGCTGTTTTATGTGATTGGCATTGTCTTGCTGATCATTGTAGACGTCATTGGGCATAATGCCATGGGTGCCACACGTTGGATTAGTATTCCAGGTGTTGTGCGCTTTCAGCCGGCTGAGTTGATGAAGATTTTTGTGCCTATGACCTTGGCGTGGTATGTGTCACGGCATAATTTACCGCCTTCATTTAAACGTATTCTGGTCAGTGGAATTTTAATCGTCCTACCTTTTATACTGATTGCGCGTCAGCCTGACTTGGGTACTGCGTTGTTGGTCTTGGTGTCAGGTGTCTTTGTGTTGTTTTTAGCTGGGTTGCGCTGGCGCTGGATTTTGGGTGCCGTAGCGGCTGTGGTGCCTATTGCTTTGGGTATGTGGATGTTTGTGATGCGTACCTATCAGAAACAACGCGTATTGACCTTTTTAAATCCCGAAAGTGATCCTCTGGGCAGCGGTTGGAATATCATTCAATCTAAAGCTGCAATTGGCTCGGGTGGTGTATTTGGCAAGGGTTGGATGTTAGGTACACAATCACATTTGGACTTTCTGCCAGAGAGCCATACCGACTTTATTATTGCCGTTTTAGGCGAAGAATTTGGGCTGGTGGGCATCTGTATGTTACTGCTGGTGTATTTACTATTGATTGCGCGAGCGTTGATCATTACTCTGCAAGCGCAAACAGTGTTTGGTAAGTTATTAGCAGGTTCCATTACGCTAACTTTTTTTATCTATGTCTTTGTAAATGTTGGCATGGTCAGCGGTTTGTTACCGGTTGTCGGTGTACCGCTGCCATTTATAAGTTATGGCGGCACCTCACTGGTTACGCTTTTGTCAGGCTTTGGTATTTTAATGGCAATCCATACGCATCGTAAGTGGATTGCCCACTCTTAAGGGTTATACATGCAAACTGTGGTGTTTAAAATGAAACGTTTAGTAGCTTGCTTAGGGTTAGCGCTGTCAGTAACGCATGCAACTGCCCAAGAAAAAACTTATGCAGAGCACCCTTTAACGGCTCCATTTATTCAAGAAATGAATACGGAATTTGGCTTTTTAAAAGAGCCGCTGCAAGAACTGTTTGCTCAAGCTGAACGTAAGCAATTTATTTTAGATGCGATTTCACGACCTGCTGAGCGAGTGAAGTTGTGGAAAGAGTACCGCCCTATTTTTATTACTCAGGCGCGTGTGGATAAGGGCGTTGAGTTTTGGGCACAAAACGAAGAAGCTTTAGCGCGAGCTGAGCAAGAGTACGGCGTACCGGCTGAATTTATTGTGGCTATTATTGGCGTGGAAACCATCTACGGCGGTAATACCGGCAGTCACCGTGTCATCGATGCTTTATCGACCTTAGCTTTTGATTACCCGCCGCGCGCACCTTTTTTCCGTCAGCAGTTAAAAGAATATTTATTGCTCACACGTGAAGAGCAAGTGAACCCTTTAAGCCTGACAGGTTCTTATGCTGGCGCTATGGGTTTACCGCAGTTTATGCCAGGCAGCTTCCGTGCTTATGCGGTTGATTTTGATCATGATGGCCATATTGATATTTGGAAGAATCCAACCGATGCAGTCGGTAGTGTTGCCAACTACTTTATTAAGCATGGCTGGCAGCCGGGTGAGAAAGTTGTAGTGCGTGCTGATATCAAGTCTGCGCAGAAAGCTGATCAAGGTTTATCTGACAGTCTGGATCCTAAAATAACTGTCCAGCAGTTACAAAAGCTGGGTTGGAAGCCACGCACTCGTTTGGATAAGAAAACCAATGTAACGGCGTTTCGTTTAGACGCTGAAGCAGGTCCTGAATATTGGATTGGTTTAGCAAATTTCCATGCTATAACACGCTATAATCGCAGTGTAATGTATGCCATGGCAGTCAATGAGTTGGCTGAATTATTAGTAGCCACACGTAAGGACTAACAATGTTTAAGCACAGTATGCAGGTTCTCACTGCAGTTGCTTTAGGCGTAGCGTTAATTAGCTGCTCGTCCGGCAGCTCTAAGGGACCACAGCCGCAACCGGTTATTCGTGGTGGCGCGATCAGTGGTCCTGTTGGTTTTACACAGCCGAGTAATGATGGTGCGCCTTGGTGGACGGTGGATGTGTCGCGCATCCCAGACGCTGTGCCTATGCCGCATAATGGCAGCTTTAAAGCTGCACCTTATACTGTGATGGGCAGCCGCTATTTTCCGATACAAGATGCGCGTAATTATAACGTGACTGGCACGGCCTCATGGTATGGCACCAAGTTCCATGGCCGCGATACGGCCAATGGCGAGACCTTTGACTTATACGGTATGACCGCCGCGCACAAAACGCTGCCACTACCCAGTTATGTCAAAGTCACTAACTTGGAAAACGGATTAAGTGTTACCTTGCGTGTCAATGACCGTGGACCATTTTATTCTGATCGTGTGATTGACTTGTCTTTTGCTGCAGCGAAGAAGCTGGGCTATGCCGAAAAAGGTGTGGCGCGTGTCAAGGTTGAGGGTATTGATCCGCATCAGTGGTGGGCTGCTAGGGGTAAAAAAGTACCAATGGACGGTAACTCATATGCTGCGGTTAAGACCAAGCCATTGAGTTTGCCTGGTAAAGCGCCATCGACTGAGCCTGAAGTGTATACACCGCCAGCTGAGCAGCATGCTGCGGCGTTAATACCTTCGCAAGTTGACGCAAAAAAAAACGTTTTACCATCAGCCGCTGGCCTATATCTCCAAGTCGGAGCCTTCGCCAATCCAGACGCTGCACAATTGCTGCGCGACAAGCTCAGCACCTTGACGGCTGCACCGGTTTTTATCAATTCGGTGGTACTCAACCAGCAGGTGCTGCACCGCGTACGCATGGGGCCAGTGCCCAATCAGAACGAGGTTGAACACTTACAAGAGCGGGTGCGCTTGGCTAACCTAGGTCATCCTGCTTTGGTTGCCGCAGATTGATTTTGGCCTGTGTAGGCTCAGTTGTGCGGTGTAACTGACATATAAAACAGCTGAACGTCACTGTTTATCTTTAAAAAATTGAGAGTTGTATGAAAGTTAATACGTTTTTGAAAAAGCTTTGCCTGAGTGCTGTGCTTGTGTGCAGTATCAATTCTGTAAGTGCAGCACCTACTGTGATTCCAGCGATGCCTGAGTTGGCGGCTAAATCTTATGTGTTGCTCGATGCTGCTAGCGGTAACGTTTTGGTTGAGCACAATGCCGATGAGCGTCTACCACCAGCTAGTTTAACTAAGCTGATGACTGCTTATATCGCCACTAAAGAAATTCAAAGTGGGCAGATCTCCGAAAAGGATTTAGTCACCATCAGTGAAAAAGCTTGGCGCACTGGCGGTTCACGGATGTTTATTGATGTGGGTAAGCAGGTCTCAGTTGATGACCTGCTACACGGTATTATTATTCAGTCAGGCAATGATGCTAGTGTGGCCTTAGCCGAGCATATTGCCGGTAGTGAAGAAGCCTTCTCGGGCATGATGAATACCGCTGCTACGCGTTTACAATTGGACAACAGTCACTTCTTGAATGCCACAGGCTTACCCGCTGAAGATCATTACTCTTCAGCCCATGATATGGCGAAATTAGCCCGCGCAATTATTTATGAAGACCCTGAGCATTACTCGATTTATGCACAGAAAGAGTTTTTGTGGAATGGTATTAAACAACCTAACCGCAACTTACTGCTGTGGCGTGACAAGACTGTAGACGGTCTGAAAACTGGACATACGGATGAGGCTGGTTATTGCTTAGTCGCTTCCGCAGTACGTGATGATATGCGCTTGATCTCGGTTGTGTTTGGTGCAACCAGTGAAGCCAGTCGTGCCGCTGAAACACAGAAACTCCTGACCTATGGCTTTCGCTTCTTTGAAACCAAAACTTTCTATCAAAAAGACATTGAGCTGGCCGATAGTAAAGTTTGGAAAGGCGAGGACTCACAAGTTAAAGTGGGTCTAGCAAAAGACTTAACCCTAACCTTGCCACGCGGCCAAATACAGAAAATGACAGCAGCCATGATTTTGGATGAAAGCGTGGTTGCTCCGGTTAAAAAAGGTGATCGCTTAGGTGTTGTTGAAGTACGTTTAGCTGACGAGGTGATGCACACAGCTGATCTAGTTGCTTTGCATGATGTTGAAGAGGGTGGCTTTTTCAGCCGCTTGTTAGATACTGTACGTATGTTTTTTTACAGCCTATTTAACTAAGACATAATGTTGCTAGGACGGCTAAATGCATCACTGCGCTGCCTAGCAATGTCTGAATAGGCGCATAGGCCACTTTATCCAAGTGGCCTACTGATTAGAGCCAAAAGCTCGGAGTTGAGATGACTGAAGTAACTGAGCAACAACCGCCAAAAATTGAATTTCCCTGCGAGAATTACGCCATTAAAATTATTGGTGATAATTGTGATAACTTTATGGAAGTGGTGATGGACGTTGTTTTGCGTCATGCACCTGAAGTTGACCCACAAGCTACCAAGCGTCGCGATAGCAGTAATGGCCGTTTTTTATCAGTACAAGTGCATATTCACGCCCAGTGTATTGAGCAACTTGAAGATATTAATCGCGACTTACGTGAGACAGGCATTGTGCGTATGGTGCTCTAATGCACAGACCTGTTGTGATTCGTCACCTCGGCTGCGTACCCTATGAGCCCGCCTGGCATGCGATGCAAAACTTTACCCAGATCCGTGATGCTGACAGTCCCGATGAGATTTGGCTGCTCGAGCACCCCAGTGTCTTTACCCAAGGGCAAGCGGGTAAGGCCGAGCATGTATTGGCTGCAGGTGATATACCCGTAGTGCAAGTGGATCGTGGTGGTCAAGTGACTTATCACGGCCCTGGCCAACTGGTGGCCTACATCTTGGTTGATGTGCGCCGTGCGGGGCAGGGTGTGCGTGATTTAGTCAGCCGTATTGAAAACACTTTGATTGATGTGCTCAGTCAGTACGGTGTGGCTGCCGAGGCTAAGCCTGACGCGCCTGGGGTCTATGTGGCAGGCAATAAAATTGCTTCATTAGGTCTGCGCATTCGCCGTGGCTGTTCTTTCCATGGTTTAGCTTTAAATGTGGATATGGACTTGCAGCCTTTTCACCGTATCAACCCTTGCGGTTATGCCGGATTGAAAATGACTCAGTTGCGTGACGAGACACACGAGTCTGTCGATTTATTTGAGGTGAGTATCCGTTTACGTGATGCGCTCGTCTCACATCTTAAATTCAGTGAATACATCACCCTTACCGATGGGATTGAATGCTATGAGTAATCAGCCAGCGCCAGTTAGCGCTAAGCCCGCTAAAGTAGAAATGGGCGTTAAGTTACGCGGTGCAGAAAAATTAGCGCGTATTCCAGTCAAAATTATTCCAACCGACGATGTGTTACGCAAACCTGATTGGATTCGTGTGCGCATACCGGTATCGCCTGAAGTTGAAAATATTAAGCAAACTTTGCGCAAGCATAAATTGCACAGTGTGTGTGAAGAAGCCTCGTGTCCCAACTTGGGCGAGTGTTTCTCTGGCGGCACGGCCACCTTTATGATTATGGGTGATATCTGTACCCGTCGTTGTCCGTTCTGTGATGTGGGTCATGGTCGTCCGAATCCTTTGGATGAGAATGAGCCGCACAGCTTAGCTGCAGCGATTGCCGATATGAAACTTAAGTATGTGGTGATCACTTCGGTCGACCGTGATGATCTGCGTGACGGTGGTGCGCAACACTTTGCTGACTGTTTGCGTGAGATTCGCGCACTGTCACCGGGTGTGCAGTTAGAAACTTTAGTGCCTGACTACCGTGGGCGTATGGATATCGCTTTAGAAATCACGGCAACTGAGCCACCGGATGTGTTTAACCACAACTTAGAAACTGTACCGCGTTTATATAAAGCTGCGCGTCCAGGTTCTGACTTTGAATGGTCCTTGGATCTCTTGCAGCGTTTTAAAGAGCTGGTGCCAGGTGTGCCTACTAAGTCTGGCTTAATGCTGGGTTTGGGTGAAACCGACGAAGAAGTGATTGAAGTGATGAAGCGCATGCGTGAGCATGACATCGATATGCTCACCTTAGGCCAGTACTTGCAGCCTTCGCGTGATCATATGGCGGTACAGCGTTATGTGCACCCTGATACTTTTGCGTGGTTTGCAGAAGAAGGTCTGAAAATGGGCTTTAAAAATGTGGCTTCTGGCCCATTGGTGCGCTCCTCCTATCATGCTGACCAACAAGCGCATGAAGTGAAGTAGTCATAACTGCTACAAAAAAGCCCCTTATCCATTGAGTTGCTGGATAAGGGGCTTTTTTATGCAGTGTGATCAACTTGAAGTGGATCACACTGCTAGGGGTATTGAGTGGTGAGTCTTAACGCTCGAGGTGCTTGAGTTTATCAGCTACACCATCCCACTCTTCAGCATCTGGCAGTGGGTCTTTCTTTTCAGTGATATTAGGCCAGATATCAGCCAGCTCTTGGTTGAGTGCTGTGTATTCTTGCATATCATCAGGTACTTCATCTTCGGCAAAAATAGCTTCAGCTGGGCACTCGGGCTCACACAGGGCGCAGTCGATGCACTCGTCTGGATGAATCACCAAGAAGTTTGGGCCTTCATAGAAGCAGTCTACTGGGCAGACTTCTACGCAGTCGGTGTATTTGCATTTAACGCAGTTATCAGTGACAACGAAGGTCATAACTAGCTATCTCCTAGGGCTGAAGACTTGTGCGCTATCTGTGCGGCGCTACAAGTAAAAGTTACGCGCTGCCGTACAGCAGCGCAATCAATAGATAAAAGGGACGTGATTCTAACAGCTTGTGCACGCTAGCGTTAGATTTGCGTCTTCCAAGCATATAACAGATCAAGCGCCTGGCGTGGCGTCAGTTCATCGGGTTGCATATCTTGTAATTCTAGCAATAGGGGATGTGGCTGTGTCGCAAATAAGTCCGATTGTATTGGAGCTTGTGCGGCGGTTGCTTCTGTTTTGCTTGGTTTACTGGCCTTGGGCTGTGCTTGCAGTACGCTAGCTTCTTCAAGTTGCTTAAGATGCTGACGTGCACGGGTAATCACCGCTGTGGGTACGCCGGCCAACTGTGCGACGGCTAAACCGTAGCTTTGGCTGGCGGGTCCGCTGCGCACATTATGCAAAAAGACAATACGGTCTTCATGCTCAGTGGCACTTAAGTGCACGTTGGCCACGCTGCTTAAACGCTCAGGCAGAGACGTGAGTTCAAAGTAGTGGGTGGCAAACAAAGTCCAAGCTTTGAGTTCAGCCAGTTGCTCGGCCGCCGCCCACGCCAGTGATAAACCATCAAAGGTACTGGTACCGCGGCCTACTTCATCCATTAGCACTAAGCTGTTGGCGCTGGCGTTATGCAGAATATTAGCAGTCTCACTCATCTCCACCATAAAGGTTGAGCGCCCACCAGCTAGGTCATCGCTTGAGCCGATGCGAGTAAAAATGCGATCGACTAATGATAATGAGCATTGCTGCGCAGGCACAAAACTACCGATATGCGCCAGCAGCACAATCAATGCGGTTTGCCGCATATAGGTCGACTTACCACCCATGTTCGGGCCGGTAATAATCAACATACGGGTGGCGTCATCCATGCTGACATCGTTGGCCACAAAGGGTGTGGTCAGTACATGCTCAACCACTAAGTGGCGACCTTGTTGAATCTCTAGGCGCGGTTGCGCGCTAAACTCTGGGCGGCATAAATTAAGATTCAGTGCGCGCTCGGACAGATTACTGATCACATCCAGTTCCGCCAAGGCCGCAGCACTGGCTTGCAGGGGAGCAATATGTGTAATTAGAATATCCAGCAACTCATCGTAGAGTTGCTTCTCGCGCGCTAAAGCACGGCTTTTGGCTGACAGAGCTTTATCTTCAAAAGCTTTGAGTTCTGGAATAATAAAGCGCTCAGCGCCTTTAAGAGTCTGGCGGCGAATATATTCAGGCGGCGCTTGTTCGGCTTGGCGGGTTGGAATCTCGATAAAGTAACCGTGCACGCGGTTGTAACCGACTTTAAGGTTAGCCAAACCAGTCCGAGCTTTTTCACGGGTTTCCAAATCAATAAGATATTGGCCCGCTGTTTCGCTGATGGTGAGTAACTCGTCCAGTTCTGGGTCATAACCGAGTTTCAGCACACCGCCTTCACGAATCACTGCCGGTGGATTATCAATAATCGCACGACTGAGGGTCGCGGATAGTTCTGGGTAGAGGCTAATCGCCTGAGCCAGTTCTTGAATCCGGCTGATATCCAAACCTGCCAGCACCTCCTGCAAGGCGGGTAGAGCGTTCAGCGCATCACGCAAGCGGGCTAAATCCCGTGGCCGTGCACTGCGTAAACTGATACGGGCTAAAATTCGTTCAATATCACCAATATCTTTCAGCGCTGGCTGCACACGTTCAAAGTGATAATCGTTGAGTAAGTAGGCAATTGCATCTTGGCGCGCTTCCAATACCGCTTGCTGGCGCAAAGGACGGTTGAGCCAGCGGCTGAGTAAACGGCTGCCCATAGAGGTTTGGCAACGGTCAATCACTGATTGCAGAGTGTTATCACGGCCACCTGAGAGGTTTTTATCCAGCTCAAGGTTACGGCGCGTGGCGGCATCCAGTACGACGGTTTCACTGATGCGCTCATGAAACAGACTGCGGATGTGCGGTAAAGCGGTGCGCTGGGTTTCTTTGGCGTAGGTTAGCAAGCAGCCGGCGGCACCAATGGCTAAGGACAAGCCTTCGCAGCCAAAACCTTTCAGATCTTGGGTGGCAAACTGTTGGCATAAGCCCTTAAAACCACTGTCGTAATCAAAGTCCCAAGGAGCACGGCGCTGCATACCACGGCGCTTATCCAGCGCGGCGAGCACGGGCCAGTCATCAGGGATCAATAGCTCAGCAGGGTTGGCGCGCTCCAGTTCGGCCAGTACGTTTTCTTCGCTGTTCAGTTCTTGCACGCTAAAGCGTCCGCTACTGATATCCAGCACTGCTAAACCAAATAATGCGTCTTTGCCGACCAAAGCTGCAACAAGATTGTCGCGGCGATCATCCATTAAGGCTTCGTCACTGACGGTGCCTGGTGTCAGAATACGCACTACTTGACGCTCAACTGGACCTTTAGTGGTGGTAGCTGGATCACCGGTTTGCTCACAGATCACCACTGATTCGCCAAGGCTGACTAAGCGCGCTAGATAGCCTTCAGCCGCATGGAAGGGAATACCTGCCATGGGAATAATACTGCCACCGGATTGGCCACGTGAGGTGAGGGTGATATCCAGCAGTTGAGACGCTTTTTTTGCATCGTCATAAAACAATTCATAAAAATCACCCATGCGATAAAACATGATTTGATCAGGGTGTTGGTTTTTTAATCGCCAATACTGCTGCATCATCGGCGTATGTTTGCTTAAATCTTTAACACTCATAATGAATTGACTCAGTCGCGTTGCAAAAAGGCCTAGTCTAGCGGATTGAAGAAAAAATTTGTGCAGTGGCGTACTCACAAGCAGTAAAAGACTGGGTTAAGCGTGCTAACTTTAGCGACAATGAGATGTGCGATAGTTTTGTGTCGCTAAAAGAGAGGTTTTAACATGAGCGATAAGATTGAGCCTAAGGCTGGTAAAAGATTAAGCGATGATAGCGCTGCTTATGAGCAAGCACAGACGCAAGGGCTGCAAGCGGATGATCCGTTGGCAGCGATTAAAGCATTGCGTTTAGGACAATTGGCGGTGTGTCGGCTTAAGTCAGAAGACGAAATGCAGGCGATGCGCGATGAATTGGAGAGTCGCGAGACTGATGAAGCAGCATCGAAAGAATAGTTGCGATACAGCATTTAGCTAGCAGGTAGAACAACCCCCTAAACTTGGCAGTTGAGGGGGCTTAAAAGTATTGCGGTGAATCGATGCTGTTACCTATCCAGCGTGATGCTCGCGTTGATGTAGATTATAAGTCCAGCGTAGCGAGATCACGTGCGCGTTGCGAGCCAGCTTGAACGCTATGGTCATGTGCTAGCAAGCTGTAGATGCTTGGTAACACAAACAGGGTAAATAATGTACCGATAAACATGCCTGCAACCACAACGATACCTATGGCAAAACGACTGCTAGCACCGGCTCCGCTGGCGAATAATAATGGACCGAGGCCCGCTACGGTGGAGGCTGTGGTCATCAGTACTGGGCGCATACGAATCACTGCGGCTTTATGCATGGCGTGTCTAGGGCTTTTACCTTCTTGCTTTTGAATGTCATTCGCGAAGGACACCATCAGAATGCCATGTTTAGAAATCAGGCCGATCAGCGTCACTAAACCAATCTGAGTATAAATATTCATCGTGGCGTAACCCAGCCATAGCGGCAGTAGAGCTCCGCAGATTGCGAGAGGCACGGTGACGAGAATGACTAAAGCGTCTCGAAAGCTTTCGTACTGAGCAGCCAGCACTAAGAAAATCACGATCAGCGCGAAGCCGAATGAGACAATTAACTGAGAGCCTTCTTTAACAAACTGACGACTGTCAGATAGCCAATCAATTGTAGCCCCTGGCGGTAATGCTTGGCTTTGCAGAAACTCTACGGCTTGTCCCATAGTGACGCCGGGCATCAAGACGGCAGACAGCGTGACCGCATTCATTTGATTAAACTGTGGCAGCACGTTGGCCTGTGGGAGCATCTCAACATGCACCAATGTGCCCAGCGACACTAACTTGCCCGATTGTGCACGTACGTAAAACCCTGACAGGTCATCGGGAGTGCGGCGCTGCTCGCGGGGTACTTGCGCGATCACATCGTACGAGCGATCAAACCAGTTGAAGCGATTTACATAGCCTTCACCAACCAGTATGGCAAGGGTATCTGCTACATCGCGCATGTCGACACCCATTTCACCTGCTTTAGTTGTGTCGATGGACAACTTTGCTTGTGGGCTATCAAATGCGAGATTGCTATCAACGTAGGCAAATAAACCACTGCCCCAAGCGGCACCTTTGATAGCTTCCAGAGCTTGGAATAGTTCTGTGAATTCCACCGGCGCACGCAGTACCATCTGTACGGGTAAACCATCACTGCCAGCGGGTAAAGGAGTGGGTTGGAAGGCTGTTAACGAGGCGCTGGTAATACTGTTGCCACTGCCGTTGAGCCTGCCTTCAACTTGGGTGCTGGTGATCTCGCGCTCTTGCCAAGGTTTGAGTACAATACCGCTAAAGCCATTGTTTTGGCCGTTGATACCATTGGTTATAAAGCTATTTTGATAGCCGGGTGTCTGAAAGAACAGGTCCTGCAGCGCATGTGAGCTGCGTGCCATGTAATCCACGTTGGCATATTGCGGCGCTTTGGTGGTGGCAAATACATAACCTTGATCTTCACCGGGTGCAAGCTCACTTTCTACGCCTTGAAAGAGCACAACAATACTGCCCAGCACCACAAAGCAGACCAGTAGCACAGCTGCGGGAGCTGATAATGCATAGTCTAAAAGCCGGCCGTAGCGTGCAGATAACGCCTGCATTGTCTGGTCAATATGTTTGGCAAAGCGGCCTTCATTCAGTTCAGGAGTCAGCATATAGCTGCTTAACATCGGCGACAATGTCAGGGCAATTATGCCCGAGACAATGACCGAGCAAGCAATGGTGAAGGCGAACTCTTTAAATAGCGCGCCGGTTAAACCACCGATTAAACCGATAGGTGCGTAGACGGCAGCGAGGGTGATGGTCATGCCAATAATCGGCCAGACGATTTCGCGGGTACCGTAAATGGCTGCATGCACCGGTGACATGCCTTCGGTAATACGCCGGTGAATGTTTTCGACCACAACAATGGTGTCATCAACCACCAGGCCGATTGCCAGCACCATGGCCAATAAAGTCAGCAGGTTGAGCGAGAAGCCAAAGGCTAACATCAGGGCTGCGGTGCCAACCAGTGATAGCGGAATGGTGATCACTGGGATGATGACCGCGCGGAACGAGCCAAGAAATAGGTAAATCACCACGATAACAATAATAACCGCCGCGATCAGTGTGCGGCCGACTTCATCGATTGAAGCATTCACAAAACGTGCGGTATCGAAAACGTTATCGATTTTAATACCCGGTGGTGCGGTGTGCTGCAAATCAGGTATCAGCGCCGTCACGCCGGCGACAATATCCAATGGGTTGCCGTTGGGTGTGGGTGAAATGGAGATGGAAACGGCGCGCTTACCATTGCTGTAGAAGCTGGTGTCATAGTTTTGCCCGCCCAGTTCAACGGTGGCAATATCGGACAGTCGTACAACACTGTTATCGGCACGTTTGATAATGATATCGCGAAATTCTTGCAGGCTACGTAGATCAGTTGCAGCAGTAATGGGCAGTAGTGTATCGCTACCGCGCAGTGCGCCAGGAGCTGCTTGAACGTTATTGGAGCGTAGAATGGCGGCTAGTTCTGCGGCTGTCAGATCATGAGCAGCGAGCTTGAGTGGGTCAATCCAAAGTCGCATCGCATAGGTTTGCCCGCCGAAAATACCCGCTGAAGCAACGCCTGGAACTGAAGTGATGAGCGGCTGCACAATCCGAGAAATATAGTCTGTAATTTCTGGGATGGAGAGGCTGTCGCTGGTAAAGGTGAGGTATTGCACAGCGGCAACGCCATCGGTGATTTTTTTGATTTCTGGGTCGTATACGCCTTCGGGTAGTTGGTATTTAACTTGTTGAACTTTTGCCAAGATTTCGGTCATGGCACGGTCAGCATTAGCGTTGAGCACCAACTTGGCCTTGATTTCACTGCGTCCCATGGTCGAAGTTGAGGTCAGGTATTCGATACCGCTGGCGCTGGCGATTGCTTGGGCGATAGGGGTCGTAATAAATCCTTGCATGACCTCTTGGGATGCGCCGGGGTAGCTGGTCGCAACGATGATGGTGGCGCTTTCCATTTGCGGATATTGGCGGATGGGCAGTGAAAAGAGCGCAGTTAAGCCCGTCAGAAAAATTAAGACGCTGACGGTAATGGAGAGAATAGGACGCTGAATAAATAAGTCGGTGAATTTCATAATGACTTCTCTGCTGGCACTGCTGTGGGTGCAACATCAGCGATGTTATTAATGACCCTAAGCGAGCTGCCGGGGCGTACGCGCAACTGTCCTTCTGTTACAACAATATCACCGGCTTGTAGGCCGCGTGTCACGGTGACGTTTTCGCCAATACGACGACCTACGCTAATAGGCACAAATTCGGCTTGCCCGATGTGCTCTGCTGACAACTCACGCACGACTAAGGCGGTATCGCCAGAGGGGGAGGTCATCACAATGGTGGCCGGCGCTAACACAGCATCAGGCTCAGGTGGCAACTCGACAGTTAATGATACAAACATGCCAGGGTGCAATTGACGCTGAGTGTTTGCCACTGTGGCTTGGATCCTAGCGTTGCGTGTATCTTGAGCCACCTGTGGTTCGATAGCACTGATGGTAGCAGTAACAACTTCGACACCTGTGGTGTCAGAGTGGAGTGTCACTTGTTGGCCAATTTTGATTTGAGCAAAGGCCTGCTGTGGAATATCAAAATTGATATACAAGGTGTCCAAGTCTGTCAGAGTGACAATGCCATCACCGGGATTTAAATATTGTCCAAGATCGATACGACGTAGGCCCAGTTCACCTGCAAAAGGTGCGCGGATCTGTTTCTGGCGAATGCGGGCGTTCAGTTGTTTGACTAAGGCATGGCGTTGTAAGTACTCAGCTTCACGTTGCTGGAAAATTTCGCTGGATATAGCACCACCAGATACCAGTTTGCTAGCACGCTGTAACTGCTGCTTGGCAAACGCAGCATCAGCCTGTGCTGCGGCAAGATCGGCTTGCTCAATGGCATCATCAAGCTGTACCAGAAGAGAGTCTGCTTTGACCGCACGACCTGCTTCAAAGTTGATCTGGGCAACGCGTCCGCCGATTTCCGCCGGTAGCATCACTTGACGAATTGCCCGCACTTCACCAAAGGCTTGTAAGGTGACTGGAACTTGCTGGCGCTTGAGTGTTGTGGTCACCACGTCAATGGCTCCACCGCCTGCCCATTGTGCTGGAGCAGGTCGGCTTTCTCGCCAGAGCCAAAGACTGAGTAGCACAAGAATGATCACAATAGTCATAATAACAACTGATTTGAATGCAGATGGTTTCTCAGGGGATGATCTGCTTAGTAACGGCTCATTCATTGTGCTGCTCTCCAAACGAAAGGAACATATCTTGGCTTTAGTCCATGATGCGTGATGCGTATGCAAAAGGGAGCCCCGTCGCGAAAGATGTTTTTCCGTCTTGGGGCGCAGTCATACTGATGCGTCAAGCTTACTTGTATATCAAAAATATACTGCATAGTGAGACCTTCATTTAGCTTAGAGGTCTGTGTTGTGTCGCGAGGAGGTTGCGTATTAGACGCCTGATTATCATCCTATGAGTAGGATAGGTAGGAATGCAGTCGTAAGCATGATCGATCTGGGGGTGTCTTTGGGGGTGTCGTGTAAATCTGTAGTCTGTAAATGCTGAGTGCGAATGAGTGGTTGAGTAGGCTGTAAGCCGCGCAATAGGTGAATTTTAG
>CALZAE010000031.1 GCA_945612235.1 uncultured Gammaproteobacteria bacterium
ACTCTTACGTTAAGCGGTGAAACCTTGTTTGCCTAACGAGGTGCGCATTCTACAGCAGCGACGCGGCCTGTCAACAGCTATTAATAAATAAAGCGCTTTTTATTCTGCAAGCAACTTAACGCGACCAAAGCTCTTCTTACCAGCCTGGCATACATGCTCTGCTCCCAGCTTAAAAACAAACTCACGATCCACCACATTACCATCCACTCGCACACTACCTGCCGCCAGCATATCTCGCGCACCAGCGGCATTCTTAACTAAGCCTGCTTTATTAAGCACAGCAGCAATAGGCAAGTCATTCTCAGCACGCACCTCTATAGTAGGCAAATCTTCTGGCAACTCACCTTCCTGCATTCTATTACCAGCTGACTTATGAGCATTAGCTGCAGCTTCATCACCATGAAACCGAGCGATCAACTCACGCGCCAACTCAATCTTAATATCACGCGGGTTAGCACCCTGCTCTACATCAGCCTGCAACTTCGCAATCTCTTGCGCACCACGGAAACTAAGTAATTCAAAATAACGCCAAATAAGCTCATCAGGCATAGATAGCAGCTTGCTATACATTGCGCCCGGCGCTTCTTGGATACCAACGTAGTTACCCAAAGATTTAGACATCTTCTTAACGCCGTCCAACCCTTCAAGCAATGGCATAGTTACGATACATTGCGGCTCTTGATCATAAGCGCGCTGCAACTCACGCCCCATCAACAGATTAAAGGTCTGGTCAGTACCACCCACCTCAATATCAGCACGCAACGCAACTGAATCGTAACCCTGAATCAATGGATATAAAAATTCATGAATAGCAATAGGCTGCTGAGTTGAGTAGCGGTTACTAAAGTCTTCGCGCTCAAGCATACGCGCTACAGTGTAGTGTGAGGCAAGACGAATAAAGTCTGCTGGACTGAGCTTCTCTAACCAGGCGGAGTTAAAGACAACTTCAGTTTTCTCTTCATCTAGTATTTTGAAAACTTGCTGCTTATAAGTCTCAGCGTTATCCAGGACCTGTTCACGAGTTAAAGGTGGGCGAGTGGCACTTTTACCACTTGGATCGCCGATCATTCCAGTGAAATCACCAATCAGGAAAATAACGTGATGACCTAGATCTTGCAGCATGCGCAATTTATTCAATAAAACCGCATGCCCCAAGTGAAGGTCAGGAGCAGTAGGGTCAAAACCTGCTTTAATACGTAATGGCTGATTACGCTTCAGCTTCTCAATCAACTCTTGCTCTACAATGACGCTATCAGCACCACGTTTGATTATAGCCAGTTGCTCGTCAACAGATTTCATCTCTAAAAGCACCATATATAAAGGATAGATAACCAGATAGAATACAATATACGGAACTAAAAATAAATTAGCGCCTCTGAAAGCCAAACTTACGCATAAGCAATAATTGCGGCCGTCCGTCTTAAAAGCTGACGCAAGACAAGATACAAGCTCTATTTACTTGCAGTAAGGGGCTTTTGCTTATACTTTACCCAATCGCTCACAGCAGACAATCAAGACCATCATGCAAAAAATGACTCCGACACAGAAGCTGTATCCTAAGCCACATTTGTTGGCTGCAAGCGGCTTAGCAGCTTTATTGTGCTTATCTTTACTGGTGTACCCTTCACGCGAAGTGGAAGCCAAGAAAACTTTTATCAATATTGAATTAGAAGAGCAATCTCTAGAACAAGTCACACAAGATCCTGAGACAGATCTACATGTATTGACTGATGAGATCATGACTGGCAAAGACAATTCAGCGTTAAGCCAAAACAACAACGATGATTTTCAATACAAAAAAACATTAACAGTAAATAGTGGTGATACCTTATCGGCACTGTTTTCACAAGCAGGCCTAGACAACAGCCTGTTGCACAGTATTTTATCAACGAATAAAGAAGCCAAGCGCTTTACTCACTTAAAAATTGGCCAAACCGTCACTTTTGAGTTCGATGAGGATCAAGGCTTACAAACAGTCAGCAGCCCAATCAGTGCTATCGAAACAATTTACCTAGAAAAACAACTGGATACAGATCAGTTTTCTTTTCGCAAGGACGTTGCTACGACCCAAACGAGCGAGAAGTATGCACAAGGTGTGATTGAAGGTTCTTTATTTTCAGCCACGGGCAAAGCAGGTATTCCATACGGCCTAGCTTTAGATATGGCTAATATTTTCGGTTACGACATTGATTTCGCCCAAGACTTACGAGTTAACGATGAGTTTGAATTGGTTTACGAAGAAAAAACTCTAGATGGCGAAACCATTGGTACAGGTAATATTTTAGCTGCTCGTTTTGTAAATCGCGGCAAACTCTATACCGCTGTTCGCTATACCGACAAACAAGGCAGCACCAGTTACTATGCTGCAGATGGTTCGAGTTTACGCAAAGCGTTTATCCGTACTCCGGTTGATTTTGCTCGCATCAGTTCACGTTTTTCCAATGGCCGCAAACACCCTATCCTAAACCGTATTCGTGCGCACAAAGGTGTTGATTACGCAGCGCCACGCGGCACACCTATTAAGGCAGCTGGCGACGGTCGTGTAACCTTAGCAGGCCGTAAAGGTGGTTACGGTAATACAGTAGTGATTAAGCACGGCCAACGTTATCAAACCCTTTATGCACATATGCAAGGCTTTGCTAAAGGCATACGCGCAGGCAGCAACGTTAAACAAGGTCAAGTCATTGGTTACATTGGTACAACTGGCTTATCCACAGGACCGCATTTACATTATGAGTTCCAGGTAAATGGTGTGCACGTTGATCCTCTGAGCCAAAAGCTGCCTATTTCTGACCCTATCCATGCTTCAGAGAAAAAGCGTTTTATGGAGTTCAGTAAACCTTTACTGGCTAAACTCGATATCAACAAAGGCACACAAGAAGATACTCAACTTGCGCTAAACCAACAGCAATAATGCTTTATATTGGCATTATGTCAGGCACCAGCCTGGATGGAATCGATATCAGCTTAGTAGATATCGATTCCAGTTGTCGACATATTGCTAGCCAATACCTGCCAATGCCAGCACAGCTTAAAAACGATCTTCTCTCCTTATGCAGTAGCGGTCCCGATGAAATTCAGCGCGCCGCTCTCGCAGAGCAACAATGGGCCAAGCTGGCGGCACAAGGTGTCCACCAACTACTCCAAGATACAAACATCTCAGCTACACAAATACGCGCTATTGGCAGTCACGGCCAAACCATTCGCCATGAGCCAACTCAAGGTTTTACTCTACAAATTGGTAGCCCTGCACTGCTAACTGAGCTAACAGGTATCTGTGTGGTGACTGATTTTCGTAGCCGTGATGTTGCCGCTGGCGGGCAAGGCGCACCATTAGTACCTGCGTTTCATGACATGCTATTTAAAAATCATGCTAAACCTTGTGCCGTATTAAATGTTGGCGGTTTTAGTAACGTCACTTTATTAGCCGAAGAGCAAGACACTTACGGCTTTGATTGTGGTCCTGGTAACGTTTTAATGGATGCTTGGATTCAACATCAGAAAAACATAGCATTCGATCAAGATGGTGCTTGGGCTGCAAACGGCAAGGTCAATCAACAACTGCTAGCAAGCATGCTACAAGAACCATTTTTTGCCACACAGGGTCCTAAAAGCACAGGTCGTGAGCTATTCAACTTAGAATGGTTACTGGGTTTACTGTCGCAGCATGGGGCTATTGCCGAACAAGATGTACAAGCCACTTTATGTGAGCTGACAGCACGCACTATTGCTGAGTCTATTCAGTTTGCACAAGCACAAACCAAGGCTATCTGGGTCTGTGGTGGTGGTGCACACAATCAGAACTTGCTAGAGCGCTTAGAGCGCTTGCTGCCTCAGTGCACCATTGCAAGCACTGACTCGATCGGCATTTGCGCAGATTGGATGGAAGCAATGGCATTTGCTTGGCTGGCACATTGCTGTCTTCAAGGCATTGCCGCAAATCGACCCGCAGTCACTGGCGCCAAAGGCTTACGCATACTTGGCGCCATTTATCCTGCATAAAGAAGCTGTCTCTTAGATAGAGAAGGAGGAGCCACAGCCACAGGTTGTGGTTGCATTAGGGTTATTGATCACAAAACGTGAACCCTCCAAACCTTCTGTATAATCAACTTCTGCACCCACTAAATACTGAAAACTCATAGGGTCAATGATCAGACTCACGCCTTCACGATCAATAATGGTGTCATCTTCAGCAACATCTTCATCAAAAGTAAAACCATACTGAAAGCCAGAACAACCACCACCAGTGATAAACACACGCAATTTCAAGCGCGGATTACCTTCTTCTTCCACCAGAGATTTAACTTTCTTTGCTGCACCTTGAGTAAACTGCATTGCGGCAGGGACGAAGGATTCAACACTCATTTTACTTTCTCCCAGCATCGCGCTGTAAAAACTGTAGTTAATATTATCTGCTTATCCTACCAGCATGGTCAACTATTACCAACGCTTAAGGAATTAAAGCGATAGTAGTTAAACCACTGTTCTCATCTAAGCCAAACATAATATTCATATTCTGGACCGCTTGACCGGATGCGCCTTTAACCAAGTTATCAATCACTGACATCACCACAACCACATCACCGTTTTGTGGACGTTGCACAGCAATACGACACATATTAGCGCCCTTAACGGTACGCGTTTGCGGAAATACACCCGCGGGTAGCACATCAACGAAAGGCTCATTTTGATAACGCTGCTCAAACAGCGCCTGCAAATCAACACTACGATCAACAACTGTCGTGTATAAAGTGGCGTGAATACCACGAATCATTGGCACCAAATGCGGAACAAAGGTTAACTCAACCGGCTGACCGGCAGCACGACTTAACCCCTGTTTAATTTCAGGCAAATGACGGTGACCTTTTACACCATAGGCCATCATATTCTCGCCAGCCTCACAAAACAGTGAGCCAACTTTCGCCCCGCGACCTGCACCGCTAACACCTGAGGCGCAGCTGGCAATAATCTGCTGAGGGTCGGCCAATCCAGCTTCAACCAATGGCAGCAAGCCCAATTGCACCGCAGTTGGATAACAGCCTGGCACCGCGATTAAGCGTGCATCTTTAATTTTATCGCGATTCACTTCGGGCAAACCATATATAGCATCAGCTAATAAGTGTGGTGCACCATGTGGCTGGCCGTACCACTGCGCCCACTCATCAGCATCTTCAAGACGAAAATCTGCAGATAAATCGATGACGCGTGTACCTGCCTGTAAAATCTCATCAGCTAAACTGTGCGCAACACCATGCGGAGTGGCAAAAAACACCACATCACAAGAAGTCAGTGCGTCTGCATCAGGTACAGTGAACGCTAAGTTTGGGTAGCTTTCACGTAAGTTGGGGTACATATCAGCAACCCGCACGCCTTCTTCTGAGCGAGAAGTAATGACTTTAACCTGTGCATGCGGATGTAAGGCGAGTAAACGCAACAACTCAACCCCTGTGTAACCTGTACCGCCGACGATTGCTACCTTGATCATGCATGCACCCTCTAAAAGTAAATTAATCTGTCTTTCTATAACCAGCACTTAGCTAATGACACTGCAGCAGCAGCGGACTAACATATACGCTATTTCTTAATTGGAGCTAGTAATGGATTATTTATGGATTAAAGCTTTCCATATTATCGCAGTGGTCTGTTGGTTTGCGGGTTTATTTTACTTGCCACGTTTATTTGTCTATCACGCAATGAGTGACGACACTCCCAGCCAAGAACGCTTTGTGATTATGGAGCGTAAGCTGTACCGTGGAATTATGCATCCATCACTGGTGGCAACTCTAGGTCTTGGTCTCTATATGCTATATATGAATCCAGCGTTGCTCAAGATGGGCTGGATGCACGTTAAACTGACACTGTTAGTCTTGCTGATTGCCTATCACTTTTCTTTGGGTGTGATTTATCGACGCTTCGCTGCTGGCACCAACCAAAAAGGGCATGTTTTTTATCGTTGGTTTAATGAGCTGCCAGTTTTATTTTTGATTGTGATTGTCCTGCTAGCGATTCTAAAACCGTTTTAATGAGCACAAATGAGGCCCTCGCATAGCCTTAACGCAGCATATGACCCACCACCACAGCACTGTGATGGTGGGTTTTTAGCTTTAACCTGTGTTACGTAATCCTGCGGCAATACCTGCCACTGTGACTAACATAGCTTGTTCAATGGCCGGGCAAATCGCTTCACCTTGCTCTCTTGATCGTGCTAATAATTCAACCTGCAGCAAATGCAATGGATCAAGATAAGTGTCACGCACACTAATTGACGCACGCACCTGTGGATGACGCTCTAACAAATGCGCCTCGCCAGTTAAATGCAATACTTGTTCTACGGCTTGGCTCAGGTGCTGATACAACTGCTCACCAAAACCACGCAGTTCATCTGCCACTAAACGCTCATCATATAAACGTGCAATGCCAGAGTCTGCTTTCAATAGCACCATCTCTAACATATCAATACGCGCCCTAAAGAACGGCCATTGATCACGCATTTCTGCTAGCAGTGATTCTTCGTTACGCGCAATAGCGTTTTGCAAGGCTGTTTCCCAACCTAGCCAAGCTGGCAACATCATGCGTGTTTGTGTCCAAGCAAAAATCCATGGGATCGCGCGTAGATTTTCAATACCACCACTACGTCGACGTGCTGGGCGACTACCTAAAGGCAAACGACCCAACTCTTGCTCGGGTGTCGCTTGGCGGAAATAATCCACAAAAAGTGGATCTTCGCGCACTGTTTTGCGGTATGCAGCCAAACCATCCGCAGCCAAACGCTCCATCACCGCACGCCACTCATCTTTAGGCGCAGGCGGTGGTAATAACGTAGCTTCCAGCACTGACGCTAAATACAGATTAAGGTTTTGTGCAGCCACAGCAGGCAAACCGTATTTAAAGCGAATCACTTCACCTTGCTCAGTGGTACGGAAACGGCCCGCAACTGAACCCGGCGGCTGCGATAAAATTGCTTCATGTGCAGGTCCGCCGCCACGACCTACCGTACCGCCACGGCCATGGAATAAAATCAGTTCAACACCTTGCTTCTGACACACCGCAACCAACTCTTCTTGTGCACGGTATTGTGACCATGCAGCAGCTGTGGTTCCGGCATCTTTAGCGGAGTCAGAATAACCAATCATCACTTCCTGGGGCCCAACCAAAGCATTACGGTAATCTGCCAAGCTCAACAATTGATCAATCACGCCCGCAGCATTATGCAAGTCATCTTGGGTTTCAAACAATGGAGCAATACGCATCGCTCGACTGAGGCCTGCTTCTTTAAGCAGTAATTGCACCGCTAATACATCCGAAGGTGCCGAGGCCATCGAAATCACATAAGAACCCAAAGCATCCACTGGGGTTTGTGCAACCACTTTACAGGTGTCCAACACTTCTTGTGTTTCAGCGCTAGCGTTAAAAAAGCTTGATAATAAAGGGCGACGACTATGCAGCTCGCCAAGTAAAAACTCTTGACGCTGTGCTTCATCCCACTGCTCATACTCACCCAAGCCTAACCACTGCGTGATTTCATTCAGCGCACTGGTGTGACGCTCAGCGTCTTGGCGTATATCTAAACGCACCAAGGACAAACCAAAGGTGGTTGTGCGGCGAATCGTATCGAGTAAATCACCATCAGCAATTAAACCCATACCGCACTCATGCAAAGAGCGATGGCATAAGAGCAACGGCTGCAACAATTCATCTGTGCTCTGGTAAATATCAGCGGATAGAGGTGCGCCCGTGGAGATTGTGTCTTGTAACTGAGCACGGGTTTTACGTAAACGCGCGCGAATTCGTTTCATCAATACTCGGTAAGGCTCATCGGTTTCACCCACCAATGCCATCAACTCTGGACTGGCGATTTGCATCGACAGTTCAGCTGTCAGTCTTGAGATATCACGTAAGAACAAATCAGCAGCAATCCAACGCGCTAGTAGCAATACTGTTTTTGTCACTCGGGCAGTCACATTTGGATTGCCATCACGATCGCCGCCCATCCAAGTGGCAAAACGAATCGGGGTGGCGGTAATAGGTAACTTGTCACCACCGGCAGCTTCTAGAGTCTTATCGACATGACGTAAGACATTAGGTATTGCCTGCCAAAGCGAGCGCTCAATGACAGCAAATCCCCAGCGCGCCTCATCCACAGGAGTCGGCTGTTCGCTACGAATTTCCGTGGTATGCCATACCTCAGCAATCAAGCTGCGTAATTTGGCAATAATTTTTTCACGCTCAATAGCAGTGAGATCGGTGTGATCAAGTGCCGCAAGTTGCTGGGCAATCACATCGTATTTCATAATTAGGGTGCGACGCGAGACTTCAGTTGGATGCGCAGTCAGCACCAACTCAATATCTAGATCAGCGACAACTTGCGATAAATCTTTAGGATCGTGTCCAGCCACTTGGAGCCGCTCAAGCACTGAGGCGAGCATTTGTTCTTCAAAGGCAGGATCTTCATCATGACGGCGACGACGTATCAGGTGATATTGGTCGGCAATATTGGCTAAATTGAGAAACTGGTTAAAACCACGGGTGACGGGTAGTAGTTCATCTTCTGATAACTGATTAAGCGTCTCAGTTAATTGTTGACGACCATCATCAGAGCCACTGCGAGCCGCTTTCGCACCTTTACGGATACGCTCAATTTTTTCTAAAAACTCTTCACCGCGCTGTTCGCGCATGGTGGAGCCTAGCAGTTCACCTAGTAAATGAACATGTTCGCGTAGACGTGAATCAATTGGGATCATACTCGTTCTCCACTAAAGTTCTTCTCAGCTTGCACAGTTATAAGACATCTGGCAAGCCAAGTTTAGTGTTATCGATGAGATTGAGTAAAGCAGTGTAACCCTTTAGCTAGAGCGCTTATGGCGCAGAAAACTCACAACGCACAGCACGTTTTTTATCATCCACTAAAACGCCTGTTAAGCCTTTTTGCTTCAGATCAAACAACACAACAATGCCATCCATACATTGCGCCATCTGCTCTGCAGGTTTAAGTGAGGCTTTATAATCTTCACCAGGAATAGTTTTAAGCATGGTGTATTCCGCGAGCAGCAATGCATCGTCTGGCTTAGCAATGTGCAAATAGCCGTAATAGCTTAATGTGGCGATGGTTCCGAGGATACCCGCAATACCTGCGGCAATCATGGGTCGAAGATCACGTTCGCTCATACTGACTCCATTAGCTTGTACTGTAAGAAAAATGAAAGCATCACACCCTTAACGCAAAATAGCTGTGTTAAGGGTGTTAAATTAAGCAGATTAATGCTCTGGGCGCATATGCGGGAATAAAATTACATCGCGAATCGAAGCAGAGTCGGTTAGCAGCATTACCAAACGGTCAATACCAATACCTTCACCAGCCGTCGGTGGCATGCCATATTCTAGCGCGCGGACAAAATCAGCATCGTAATGCATCGCTTCGTCATCACCGGCATCTTTATCAGCCACTTGCGCTAAGAAACGCTCTGCCTGATCTTCAGCGTCATTGAGTTCTGAATAAGCATTGGCAATTTCACGACCACCAATAAACAACTCAAAACGGTCAGTGACATTTGGATCTTCGTTATTACGACGCGCCAGCGGTGATACTTCGAACGGATAACGGGTGATAAAAGTCGGCTGCTCCAATAAATGCTCAACAGTTTCTTCAAAGATCATGGTTTGTAACTTACCAATACCTTCAAAGCCCATTACTTTAGCACCGTGCTTTTTAGCTAGAGCGCGCGCAGTGTCGATATCTTCAAGATCAGCAGCCGTAATCTCTGGGTTGTATTTCAAGATTGAATCAAACAGAGAAATACGCTGGAATGGCTCACCAAAGTGGAACACCTTACCTTGGTAGGGCACATCAGTAGTGCCCAGTACCGCTTGCGCCAGTTCGCGGAATAACTCTTCAGTCAGATCCATATTATCTTCGTAATCTGCGTAAGCCTGGTAGAACTCAAGCATCGTAAACTCAGGATTATGACGCGTTGATACACCTTCGTTACGGAAGTTACGGTTGATTTCAAACACACGCTCAAAACCGCCAACCACTAAGCGCTTCAAGTACAACTCAGGTGCAATACGCAAATACATCGGTAAATCTAGCGCATTGTGGTGAGTTTCAAATGGCTTGGCTGCTGCACCACCAGGGATGGTTTGCAGCATCGGCGTTTCGACTTCAAGGAAGTTACGCTCAGTTAAAAAATTGCGAATATGGGAAATTACTTTCGAGCGCACTTGGAAAGTATGGCGCACTTCGTCATTGACGATTAAATCGACATAACGCTGACGGTAGCGCTGCTCGGTATCCACCAAACCGTGGTGCTTATCTGGCAATGGTCGCAGCGCTTTAGTCAGCAACTGCACCTGCTCCATATGCACATATAAGTCACCTTTGCCTGAGCGCGACAAGTGACCTTCAATGGCAATGATATCGCCTAAGTCCCAGCTTTTAATTTCGGCTAGCTTCTCTTCGCTCAAACCCTTGCGATCGACATAAGCCTGCAAACGACCGGTCATGTCTTGGATCACCATAAAAGCGCCACGGTTGAGCATAATGCGACCGGCGACTTTGACAGGAATGGCTGCGGCAGCTAACTGCTCTTTAGTGTCATCCACATATTGCTTTTGCAAATCAGCACAATAATGCTCACGACGAAAATCATTCGGAAAGGCATTACCCTTAGCGCGCTCAACGGCCAACTTCTCTTTACGTAAGGCGATGAGTTTGTTTTCTTCTTCTTGCAATTCATGCTGAGTTGGCAATTGTTCGCTCATGATCGGTATCCACTAAATGTATTCAGGTCGCTGCTAGAGCGATGATAGGCACTATAAATTGTGCTGATTACAGGCTTGGCAGATGATGCACCTGCCAGCACTGATCAAAGTCCTTGCTTAAGGCTTGCTTCTAAAAAGTCATTGATGTCGCCATCGAGCACTGCATCGCAGTTACTTTCTTCAACGTTGGTACGCAGATCTTTAATACGCGACTGGTCCAGCACGTAGGAGCGAATTTGATGTCCCCAGCCAATGTCAGATTTAGTATCTTCAACGGCTTGCGACGCATCGGTGCGCTTTTGCAATTCCAGCTCATACAGCCTAGCACGTAGCATTTTCATCGCCGTATCGCGGTTAGCGTGCTGTGAACGTTCGTTCTGACAACTCACCACAGTATTGGTCGGGATATGAGTGATACGTACTGCCGAGTCCGTGGTGTTAACGTGCTGACCACCAGCACCGGATGAGCGGTAGGTATCAGTGCGTAAATCTGCTGGATTGATATCAATTTCAATATTGTCATCAATCTCTGGCGAAACAAACACTGCCGTAAATGAGGTGTGACGGCGATTACCTGAGTCAAACGGACTTTTACGTACTAAGCGGTGTACACCGGTCTCAGTGCGTAACCAACCAAAAGCGTATTCACCCTTGATATGTAAAGTCGCACCCTTGATACCCGCAACATCACCGGCTGATAACTCCATAATCGTTGCTTCAAAGCCGTTATGGTCTGCCCAACGCAAGTACATTCGCAATAAAATATTGGCCCAATCTTGCGCTTCAGTGCCGCCAGAACCAGCCTGAATATCCAGGTAAGCGTTGTTAGGGTCCATTTCACCGCTAAACATACGGCGAAACTCAAGCTTGCCCAAGTCCTCACCTAAGCGCGCGACTTCGGCACGAACCTCTTCAACGGCTTCTTCGTCTTTTTCTTCGACAGCCATTTCCAGAAGTTCTTTTGAGTCAGCGACACCGGCCTCTAGGTTATCAAGGGTCTCCACCACTTGCGCTAATAAGGAACGCTCGCGGCCTAAGTTTTGCGCAATTTCTGGATTATTCCATATATTAGGATCTTCCAGCTCACGCTCAACTTCAGTTAGACGCTCACGCTTAGTAGCGTAGTCAAAGATACCCCCGAATGACGTGCGTGCGCTCAGCTAAGTCATTGATGGCTAAATGAATTGGATTGACTTCCATAACAGACAGTTCTCGCTTGATTGGACGTGTAAAAAAAATCAATTGTACCTGAATATGCACTAACTGTGCGCGCCGCTGGGCGTGCGTCAGTGCAATTTTTAGCCCGGCATAATGTTAGAAACAATCAGCTGTAAGCTTTCATTACCGCGAAACTCATTGATATCCAAGGTGTAGGCCACTTGTGCATCGAGGATATTAGGATTGGGCCAAGTATCTAAGTCAACATTAAAGGCAATAGCATCCACGGCGGGTGCATTTTTGCTGCTTTGCAATACCAGCTTGAGGTGTTTCTCGCCAACTAAACGCTGACTGATAACTTTAAAGTCACCATGAAACAGCGGCTCAGGAAAACGCTGCCCCCAAGGCCCGGCATGGCGTAGCTGTTGCGCCAGCTGCATATCAAACTCATCAGGACCTAAGCTGCCATCAGAATAAATGCGGCCGGTTAAATCATCCGCGGTGAGCTGGCGACGTACTTCCGCATCAAAGGCTTTGGCGAAGGCTTCATAATGCTCTTGTTTAATGGTTAAACCAGCCGCCATCGCATGGCCACCAAACTTGCTGATTAACTCCGGAAAGCGTGCAGCAACAGCATCCAACGCATCGCGAATATGCAAACCAGGGATCGAGCGAGCCGAGCCTTTAAGCTCACCGTTATCGGCATCAGCAAAAGCAATGACGGGACGGTGATAACGCTCTTTCATACGCGAGGCGAGAATACCAATCACACCTTGGTGCCACTCAGGCTCAAACAAACACAAACCAAAGGGTAAGTTATCCAGCGGTAAGTCTTTGAGTTGCACGAGCGCTTCGCGCTGCATACCTTGTTCAATCTGCTTACGGTCCTGATTGAGCTGGTCCAACTGCTGCGCGCGCTGCAAGGCGCCGTCATAGTCTTCACAGAGTAAGCATTCAATACCTAAGCTGATGTCATCTAAGCGTCCAGCGGCATTTAAACGTGGGCCGACTATAAATCCTAAGTCCGTGGAGACCAAACGCCGGTAATCACGCCGCGCAACCTCTAAGATAGCGCGCAAACCCGGACGCGAGCGCCCGGCGCGAATACGCGCTAGGCCTTGGTGTACCAAAATACGGTTATTAGCATCCAAGGGCACCACATCGGCCACGCTGCCTAAGGCGACTAAATCCAGTAACTCGGCTAAATTAGGCTCAGGAATATTCTGCTGGGTAAACCAATCAATACTGCGTAAATGCGCGCGCAAGCCCAGCAACACATAAAACATCACACCGACACCGGCTAAAGCTTTACTGGGAAACTCACAACCGGGCTGATTGGGGTTCACAATGGCATCCGCAGCGGGCAGTTCAGCACCGGGCAAGTGGTGGTCTGTGACAATGACTGTTAAACCAGCAGCTTGTGCGGCAGCGACACCATCGATGCTGGAAATACCGTTATCCACAGTGATTAACACATCGGGCTGTCGCTGCAGTGCCACGGCCACAATTTCCGGAGTCAGGCCATAGCCGTAATCAAAGCGATTGGGGACTAAATAATCTACATGCGCAGCACCGAGCATTTTTAAACCTAACATACCGACACAACTGGCCGTGGCACCATCGGCATCAAAGTCACCAACAATTAAAATCCGTTGACGCTGCTCAAGCGCCTGCGCCAGCAAAGCGACCGCCGTATCCATACCTTTAAGCAGATGGACTGGCAGTAAACGTGCCAAGCCTTTTTCCAATTCAGTGGCTGTTTCCACCCCGCGCGCGGCATAAATACGCGTCAATAAGGGCGGTATATCACCTAAATCAGGCAGTACAGTCGGTAAGGGTCGTTGTTCAATACGCATAGCAGATTATTTATCTCTTTTTACATCAACGAAAACACAACAGCCAAGTCAAATAAGCCATCAGCGCTCGCCATGCAACCACTCTAATTCAAGGGTGTGCTGGCCGCGCTCATCGGTGATAAATACATCACCATCACTGATCATCACGCTCCAATTAATGGTGCGCGGCAAATCTTCAGCTAAGTTGCTCAGCGACTCTTGACTGATGGCCAGCACATTGAGGTTTTTCAGGTTACGCACCTGATCTAGCTCTTTCGTCACCCAAGTGCGCAAGCTGCCATAGGCTAAAACGGTCAGACGCTCGCCACGGCGCGAACACCAAGTCATGCGCTCTGCGGTCGGCTGGCCCACTTCAATCCAATGCAAAATACGGCCATCAAGGCTTTTTTCCCACACTGCTGGCTCATCCACATTGGATAAACCACGGCCAAACTCAACCTGCTCACTGTGCCATAAAGCACGTGATAACAAACGCGCCAGCAAACGCTCACCCGTCTCGGAGGGGTGACGCGCCATACTGAAACGCACACTGTCATACACATTGCGGTCCATATCAGTCAGATTCAGTTCAACTTTATAAGGCGTGGCTTGCAGAGCCATAGGGCAATTCTCTATATAAGGTAGCAAAGCTGCTCAGTTTAACCTGTTCTGCTGTGCGATGCTGTAAGCGAATCCGCAGGCAAACCCGTGTCATCTGCTCAAACATTGATATTAAACACAGGAGTTGCTTGCTTAGCGATGGTCTTTAGCCAAGTATATGTCGCATAATATGCGTGATTGCGCACTAGCGGGATTGTGTGGTCGTTTTATTTTCGTGTATGGAGCTCGATAACTGTAATGATTCGTTTTGGCCGTTTTATGCTATCCCTCGGCTTATGCTTGTCCACTTCCTTTGCCTACGCAGACGATGACTCCCTGCTGATTCCTGCAACACATCAGTGCTCTTTAGAACGTATTACTGAAAACCCTAAGCTGGGTTACGAAGAATGCCTAACCTTTGCTCAGCTCGGGTATGCCGACGCACAGTTCACTCTGGGTGAATACTGGTATCAGGGTCACTACACTCCGCGTGATTATCAGCAAGCCTTAAAATGGTTCGAACAAGCCTCAGTCCAAGGGCATGCACTGGCTCAACTGCGTTTAGGCACTATGTTTTATCGTGGTGAAGGCGCGCCAGCAAATACCATTCAAGCGTATATAGTATTGAAAATGTCAGCTATTAATGGCTCTGACGAAGCTCTCGATAGCGCCGACCAAGTGGCTCTACAAATGCAGCGCAATGAGCTTGATATTAGCAACCAAGTCCTCGCGCAAATTTTCCGCAGTTACTTGCTTGAGCTTAGCAGCGAGACTTACACTCCTTCCACACGCTAATTCAGCACGCGCGCACGGTATCTGCTGCGGGCGGACTGTCATTGGAGAGCGCCATGTCTGCTTTATACCGCATCTGCCTGACCTTATCTGTGGGCTTGTATTGCATCACCAGTAGCGCCGCAGATAAAACCCCTGATGCTGCTCTTGAATCTATTGCGCCTGCGCCACCTATGGTGCGCAGTCCGATTCTCGGTCGTAATGTTCTCGCAGCGCAAGCCATCCAACTCAGCGCTGATGCTAAACAACTCATTGACCTCACCACTGCAGTCGAACATTTCTCGGCATTATATTTACCCGCCAATATAGCCGAGCCGCGTGGCATGGTGATTTTATTACCCGGAGCTGAAGAAAGCTTTGATTGGCCGGTGGCTATTGGCACCTTACGCCGCAAATTACCTGATGCTGGCTGGCATACGCTGAGTCTCAACCTGCCAGAATTACCTATCGACACGCCCCGTCCACATAAAGTAACTGCTGATAGTGTTGCCGAACAAATTCCAGTGTTGCCGCCTGAGCCTGTATCTACAGTAGAAGAACACACAGAGTTAGAATCAGAGTCAGAAGAAACCCTGGAGGCAGAGCCAGAAGCAGAAGATGAAGTCACCAGCGAAGAGCTTGCCCCTGCAGCGCCAATGGAAAACACAGCACCTGAGCCAGAACCGGCCACACCCGAAGCCATTGTGATTCCAGCCTACCCAGAACGCATCGACAATTTTATTGATGCCGCTATCGCTTATGCGCAAACACTAAGCGCTGCCGAAGTGGTTCTATTAGGCCATCATGAAGGAGCCCATTGGGTGCTAAATTATCAGCATCAGGCCGGTGGTGCTATGCCGTTGCGACGTGTTTTAGTATCACCTCGCAGCAGTACGTTACTGGACACATCCTATATAGATCTAATTGCAGCCAGCCAACAACCCATTGCCGACTTCTATTATAAAAACGATCCTATTGCCCAGCATGCGGCGCAGCAACGCCTTGCCGCCAGTCGCCGTGCGGCTCGTAAAAATTATCGGCAAATCAGCTTAACCACCGGCACAGCTATACAAGCTTTGGAGCAAGAGTATTTATTGCGCAGAGTGAAAGGCTGGCTCAATAAGCCCATTGAGCAATAATCTGTATGTGCGGTTACATCAGTTAAACGATTAACATCCTGCGACACGAAGGCCTGCCTAGCGCGGGTTAACAGCAGAGTTACACAGCTGCTCTCTTACTCTGCGCCCTGCAGCACAAAGCTCATAACCACTAGATCATCTTTCTAAATGCTTGCGAATCACTGCATAAGCATCATGCAAAGCGCGCGTTCTTTCCGTGGCGGCGCGTACTTGCGCAGGTGGTGCACCCGCACCAATTAATTTATCAGGGTGATGCTGACTAACTTGGCGACGATACGTTTTTTTCACCTGAGCTAACGAGGCCGAACGACTTAAACCGAGCAAAGTAAATGCCGCAGCCAACTCGCTACTCGCAGGCTTAGATGCAGCCCGCCCACGCATCGACTGCACTTCAATACTGGCAAAGGTTTCAGGTGAACAATCAAGCCAAGTGGCACACTGCTGTAAAATCTTGCGCTGTTTGGCGGTAGCCAAACCTTGCGCTAAAGCCATGCGCCAGCCGGCTAATAACAAGCGCTCAACCTGAGCCGTACTTGTATAGTGCGCACGCAAACCAGTACGTAGATGACTCAACTGGCAATCTTTACCTTGTGAGAAAGCAGCTATCGCAGCTTTTTGTACAGCACCTGACAATTTTAAACGCTGCATTTCCAAGCGTGCAGCCTGAATATGCTCGGGCGTCACACGACCCGTACTTTTAGCCAAGCGGCCCAGCAACATAAACAACACTTGCTGAGCATCCAGCGGCGGCGTGGCATTTTTTGTCTGCGGCATGCAGCGCGCACGCAATTCAGACCAGCTGGCAATGGCTAAATTACGATCAATAACACTGCCAATCAGTGCGCCCAATAGCGCACCTGGTATATGTGCCACGCTCAAACCCAGCACAACACCCGCTAAGGTTGCGGGCCAAATCATAGACGCGCCAGCAATGTTTCAGTTGCCGCTAAACGCTCTGGCGTTCCCACATCAATCCAATGGCCGTCAAACTGTTCACCGCTGACATCACCATCACGCATGGCAAAACGTAATAAGGGTGCCAACTTAAAAGCACCGGCAGCACTGTCAGCAAACAATTGTGGGTGCAATACGGCAATGCCGCTGTAGGTTAAAGTATCCACTGAAGTACTCGGCACCTGCACTTGCCCATCTTGCAGCAGAAAATCACCCTCAGGATGATGTTCTGGGTTGGGCACTAACACTAAGTGTGCTAAGCCTGCTAATGGACGGCGTAAGGCGGCAAAATCATAATCAGTCCAAATATCGCCATTGACCACTACAAAGGGCTCATCGCCCAAATACTTCAACGCTTGAAAGATCCCACCACCGGTTTCTAACGGCTGTGTTTCACGCGAGTAAGTAACCTGTAAGCCAAAGCGCTCACCATTGCCCACATGTGCTTCGATTTTCTCGCCGAGCCAAGCATGGTTAACGACGACCTCAGTAAAGCCTGCACGCGCTAAAGCACCTAAGTGGTACTCAATCAAAGGCACACCCGCCACTGGGATCAATGGTTTTGGCGTCGTTAAAGTCAAAGGACGCATCCGCTCGCCTTTACCGGCAGCTAATATCATCGCTCGCATAGTGTTTTATCTCACCTCTGGGAAACTGGCTAAAAGTTGGGCTAACGGTGCAAGCGCTGGCTGACGCTCAATCACTTGCTGCAAGTAATTAAAAAATCGCGGTACATCGGCTAAGTAGCGCGGCTTACCGTCACGATGATAAATTCGCGCAAAAATGCCAATCACTTTAAGATGACGCTGTGCGCCCATCAAATCACAATCATATTGAAACTCTGCAAACGTCTCAGGCAAAGCAATCCCAGCCGTGCGTGCTTGTTGCCAATACTTCTGCAGCCAGCCTTCCACCCGTTGTTCAGGCCAACTGATAAAAGCATCTTTAAACAAACTGGTGATGTCATAACTGACAGGGCCACTTACCGCATCTTGGAAATCCAGCACGCCTGGATTGGGCTCACTGAGCATTAGGTTGCGTGGCATATAGTCACGATGCACCAACACTTGCTGTTGCTTAAGCGCACTGTCGACCAACACATCACAGGCCTGCTGCCACAAATATTCTTGCTGCTCGCTCAGTGTGATACCCAGCTCATGTTGCACATACCACTCTGGAAACAATTGCAGTTCACGGCGCAGTAATGCTTCGTCGTAAACCGGTAAGTGCGCGTCATCGATCTCAATCTGCTGTAATTGAATCAAAGCACCCATCGCTAAAGCAAAAAACTCATCAGCATTATCTGGGTTGAGAACTTCCAGCCATGTTTGCTGACCTAAATCCGACAGCACTAAAAAACCACGTTGTAAGTCCTGCGCCCATACTTTAGGCACATGCAAACCACCCGCAGCTAACAATTGGGCCATTTTTACAAAAGGGGTGCAATCCTCTTGCGGCGGCGGTGCATCCATCAGTACTAAATCAATTTGATCTGAGTGCCAACGAAAATAACGTCGAAAACTTGCATCGCTACTGGCTGGTTGCAGGTTATTTACGGTAGTCTCTGTGCAACCTATTTCCTGAGCAATGTGCGGTAGCTGCTCAGAAAACCACTGCGTTAGCTGATTTAAACGGCTATCGTTGTCATTTATACATTGATTGGGCATGGTAATTCTCCAACGGTGCTGGCCGTTCTGTAGGGCATGCTTTATTATCGCTGATCTTTTCCAGCCCTTCGAGAGGCATGCAGGGTATTTCACCAAGCGCATGCGGGAAGCACGGACACACACTATGGCAGCTAAATATATTTATCGTAAAAAATTCCCCCTACTGGCAACTGGGGCACTCTGTATCTTACAGCCTTTGCTCAGTAGCAGTAATGCCGTAGCGCAGCAGTATGATTGCCAAGCCACCACGAGCGGCGGCTGGGCATGTAATACACAAGAAAGCGCAGTGACTCTACCTCAGCGTCCTGATAACGCGACTGTTATTGCGCCGCAACAAAAAAGCACAACCCGTGCCGCTGCAAAACCAAAAAAAGCAGTGCCAGCGACCAAGAGTAAAGGCACCGCGCTAGCCTATCGCAGCGCAGACTTTAGCCACTTAGATTGGGTGCCGCGCGAGCAACTGACTACTGAACAGCTAGCTGAAGTAGGACCTTATTGTGGCGGTAACTATATTGAGCCATTGCGTCCTGGTCTGAACGACACTACCGCTTTTAAAGATGCACCTTTATATATCAATGCTGGCGTATCACGCTACGAGCAAACCACAGAAACCGCGACCTTAGCTGGTGATGTGGTGATTCGCCAAGCCAGCTTGCAAATCGAAGCCGACGAAGCCAACCTCTATCAGCAAGATAATCTGGGTGAGCTCAAAGGCAATGTACGCTTACGTGATCGCAACACTCTTGTCGTTGGTGATCGTGCGGAGCTGCAGCTGGATAACGGTGAAGCAAAAATTGAAAATGCTGAGTATGTGATGCATACCGGCGGCACCCGTGGCCGGGCGCAATATATCAAACGCCACGAAGATTCGATTATTCGCCTTAAAGATGGCTCATACACCAGCTGTGAGCCTGGCAGTAATGCATGGCACTTGCAGGGTAACAACGTCACCCTCAACCCCAACACCGGCTTTGGTACTGCAACCAACGTCACTTTGCGTGTGAAAGATATACCGGTATTTTATACACCTTATATCCACTTCCCGATTGACGATCGTCGTCAGTCAGGTCTGTTACCGCCCAGCATCAGTTACAGCAACCGTAAGGGTGTCGATATCACCACCCCTTACTATTTCAACTTAGCGCCTAACTTTGATGCCACTCTCTACCCCAACTATATGGGCAAGCGCGGTTTACTGACTGAAGGTGAGCTGCGCTACTTAGGTAAGAGCAGTGAAACTACAGTGGGCGGTGCATTTTTAAACGACCGCGAAACTGAGCGTAAAAAGCAGTCCGAATACAAGCAAGATCGTTGGATGTACACCTTGCAACATGAGCAAGGCTTTAATTCACGCCTCTTAGGTACAGTGGATTACACCGACATCAGCGACCCCTATTACTTCCAAGACTTGCGCAGTAATATTGTCAGCAGCTCCACAGAAACACTGGATCAAAAAGCTGACCTCACTTGGCGTGGTGATAGCTACACCGCCAAATTGGGTGTGCATGCTTATGAAATGGCCAATATCAGTGATATCACGCCATACGATCGCTTACCACAGTTCACCCTCGATGGTGCCTTACCCTACGAGCCTGCTGGCCTGCACATGAGCTACAAAACTGAGCTCACACGTTTTGATCGCTCGCTGAAAAAAGGCCAATACAGCGATAAAGATGGC
>CALZAE010000032.1 GCA_945612235.1 uncultured Gammaproteobacteria bacterium
ATGGCCTTCTTTGAAGGTTCAACCGGTGCGATTTATAAGCAGTTCTCGGTGACCATTGTCTCGGCCATGGTATTGTCGGTTCTGGTCGCTTTAATCTTTACTCCAGCCCTGTGCGTGACCATGCTCAAGCCCATCCCTAAAGGTGGCAACTTAGAGAAGCGTGGCTTCTTTGGCTGGTTTAACCGCACCTTCCAGAAAGGTGTGAATCAATACGAGAAAGGCGTCGCCGCGATGATTCGTCGCAAAACGCCCTACTTGATTATGTATGTGATCATCATCGCCATTATGGGCTGGATGTTCACTAAGATCCCCACCTCGTTCTTACCTGAAGAGGACCAAGGTGTGATCTTTGCACAGGTGCAAACACCCGCAGGTTCAACTGCTGAGCGTACCTATGATGTGATCAGTCAAATGCGCGATTATTTACTCACCGATGAAGCCGATACTGTCAACTCAGTTTTTGCCATTACCGGCTTTAACTTTGCAGGTCGTGGCCAGAACTCTGGTATGGCCTTTATCGGTCTTAAGCCCTGGGGAGAGCGTACCCAAGAGCATCAAAGCGTGTTCTCTTTAGCGCAGCGTGCGCAAATGAAGTTCTTCTCGTTCCGTGATGCCATGGTCTTTGCCTTTGCGCCACCAGCGGTAATGGAACTGGGTAACGCCACCGGTTTTAATATGTTCTTACAAGACCGTGCTGGAGTTGGCCATGAAGTGCTGAGCGAAGCCCGCGATCAGTTTGTCAAACTGGCCAACGAAGACCAGCGCTTAACTCAAGTACGCGCCAACGGTTTACGTGATGAGCCACAGTACCAGTTGATTATTGATGACGAAAAAGCCAGTTCTATGGGCTTATCTTTATCCGCAATCAACCAAACCTTATCGACAGCTTGGGGTAGTAGCTACGTCAATGACTTTATTGACCGCGGTCGCGTGAAAAAAGTCTTTATGCAAGCTGAAGCCAATGCACGGATGAACCCTGAAGACTTAGCTAAATGGTATGTGCGCAACAATAAAGGTGAAATGATTCCCTTTGATAGTTTTGCCCGCGGCGAATGGACCTATGGCTCACCTAAGCTGTCACGCTATAACGGCGTGCCAGCCATGGAAGTTTTGGGTAGCGCAGCACCGGGTTACAGTTCAGGTGACGCGATGGCTGCCGTAGAAGAAATCGCTAAGCAGTTACCTACAGGTGTGGGTATGGCATGGACGGGTTTATCCTATGAGGAACGCCTCTCCGGTGACCAAGCCCCTGCTCTGTATGCGCTGTCTTTACTGGTGGTGTTCTTATGCTTAGCAGCGATGTATGAAAGCTGGTCTGTGCCCTTCTCGGTGATGCTGGTGGTACCACTGGGTATTATTGGTGCGCTGCTGGCCACTTACGGCCGCGGCCTATCCAATGACGTCTATTTCCAAATTGGTTTATTGACCACCATTGGTTTGTCGGCACGTAACGCCATTTTGATTGTGGAGTTTGCGAAGTCCTTGCACGAAGGCGGCATGAGCTTAGCGGCGGCGGCAGTTGAAGCATGCCGTATTCGTTTACGTCCAATCATTATGACTTCACTGGCATTTATTCTGGGTGTGACGCCGCTGGCGATCTCAACCGGTGCGGGTGCAGGCAGTAAGCACGCCATCGGTACCGGCGTGATCGGTGGTATGGTATCGGCGATGGCATTGGCTATTTTCTTTGTGCCATTGTTTTACGTATTGGTCAGCTCGCTGTTTAAATCAGCCACTGACAAACAGGAGAAGGGCCAATGAAACATACCGCTCTAGCCGCTGCACTGGTGACTGCTTTAACCGGCTGCTCACTGGCGCCCAAGTATGAACAGCCTAGCGCTCCCGTTGCCGAGCAATGGGAGGCTGCGAGTGCACAAGAGACCTTAGCGGCATTGCCCAATTGGCGTGAGTTTTTCCAAGACCCAGTCTTGCAATCTCTCATCAGTACTGCTTTGGATAACAACCGTGATTTGCGTATTGCCGCCTTAAATGTGGATGCGTTCCGCGCGCAATACCGTATTCAGCGTAGTGCGTTATTCCCAGCGTTGGATGCCGGTGGCGGTGCAAACCGTCAACGTATTCCAGGCAGCATGAATCCAACTGGCGGCTCAACCATCAATAGCCAATACTCAGCTAACTTAGGCACTACGGCGTGGGAGTTGGACTTTTTTGGGCGCTTAGGCAGCTTGCGCGATCAAGCACTGGAAACCTACTTTGCCAGCGCACAAGCGCAGCGCAGTACCCAGTTAAGCTTAATCTCCAGCGTGGCGACTGCTTGGCTCAGCCTGCAAGCCGACCAAGAAACACTCTCTTTAGTACGCGACACACTGGCAACCTATCAGGACAGCTTAAATTTGGTTGAGCGCCGCTATAATGCCGGCGTCGCTACTTCACTTGAGCTGCAACAAGCACTTACTGCGGTCAATGGAGCAAAGGTCAGCTTGGCGCAGTTTGAGCGTCAAAGCGTACAAAGCCGCAACGCTCTAAATCTACTACTCGGTGCCAAGCCCAGCGCTAACATTGCCAGTGCCGTACCTTTAAGCCACTTTAAGTTTGCTGACTTGCCGGTAGGCTTGCCAGCACACTTACTGCAACGTCGCCCTGACATCCTGCGTGCGGAACATGAGCTTAAAGCAGCCAACGCGAATATTGGTGCAGCACGCGCAGCCTTCTTCCCCAGCATCAGCCTCACCGCGAATGCGGGTAGCTTAAGCCCTGATTTATCGGGCTTATTTGATGGCGGTAGTGGTTCATGGTTGTTTATGCCAAGCATTAATATTCCGATTTTTAATGCCGGTCGTTTACGTGCGAACTTGGATTACAGCGAAATCCAGAAAGACATCCATGTCGCACGTTATGAGAAAACCATTCAAACCGCCTTCCAAGAAGTGGCTGATGGTTTAATCGAACGCACCACCTATCAACAGCAACTGGCTGCCAGTGATAAACTGGTAAAATCCAGTGTGGATTATTATTTGCTAGCTGATCGTCGCTACAGCGAAGGTATTGACGATCAACTGACTGTACTGGATGCACAGCGCTTACTCTTTGATGCTAAGCAAAAGCGCATCACCACGCAGTTTGCGCAGCTGGTCAGTGAAATCAATCTGTATAAAGCCCTCGGTGGCGGTTATACCGATGAGCAGTTAAGTAAACAATAACCCACTGCTGCACACAAAAACGGGCGCTCTGCTAATGCAGGCGCCCGTTTTTTATCTGACTTTTGTCATAGTGCTTATAGCGTCACTGTGCTACTGAGCAGCCTGCTCGCTCGCTAACAGCCTTGCCTCCACCTCATTGATCGGCAGTGGATGACTGAAAAAGTAGCCTTGAAAGGCTTTACAGCCATTTTCTAACAGCCAATCCAGTTGTTGTTGCGTCTCCACGCCTTCGGCCACAACATTCAGATCCAAGCTCTTGGCCAGCGCCATAATAGTACGAGCAATGGCAGCGTGACTGGGGTCATCAAAAATATCATCGACAAAGGATTTATCAATTTTCAACTGATCAAGCGGCAACATCTTTAAGTAACTCAAAGATGAATACCCGGTACCAAAATCATCTAATGAAAATCTAATACCTAATTGACGCAAGGTTTCCATTTTCACAATGGTGCTATCAATGTTGTCGTGCAGCATACTTTCGGTCAACTCTAGGCGCAAACGGTCAGCGCGCGCACCCGTACGTTGCAAGACCTCTTGAATCTGCTCAGCGAAACCTACTTGATTAAACTGACGGGCACTGACGTTCACCGCAAGCGTCCAATGCGCACGCTCAGGCTGCCTATTCCATTGCGCAAGCTGCTGACAAGCGCTCTCTAAAATCCATGCGCCAATAGGGATAATCAACCCACTTTGCTCGGCCAATGGAATAAAGTCCACTGGTGAAATAGGTCCTCGCTCAGGATGAAACCAACGTACTAAAGCCTCAAAACCTAGAGTTTTTTGCTCTGTATTCACCACTGGCTGGTAAAACAACACCAACTCATCGCGCTCAAGCACCTTACGCAAGTCTTGCAAAATCATAGCGCGTTGATTGGTCTCTTCTTGCAAAGCAGCTTCAAAAAAGCACAACTGATTACGACCCGCCTCTTTGGCGCTGTATAGGGCAATATCCGCTTGTTTGATCAACTCTTCAGAATCGTCATCAAAGGCTTCAAATAGCACCACGCCTAAGCTTGGGGTGACATTTAACTGATGCGCGCCGAGCAGGTAAGGCTCAGCTAATGCATTGCGAATTTTCTCACCAATATGTTTAGTATTAGCAATGGCCGAAGCGGAATCAAAACCCACTTTGTCTAAGATAATCACAAACTCATCGCCGCCCAGTCGCGCGACAGTATCGACTTTACGCACACAGTCCGTCAGGCGCTGAGCAATTTTTCTCAGCAACTCATCCCCCAAAGCGTGGCCCAAGGTATCGTTTACTTCTTTAAAGTGATCCAAATCCATCAGCAACACCGCACCAAAGCCTGGGTAGCGCTCTTTACTTTGAATGGTTTTAATCAGGCGATCATTCATCAGACGGCGATTGGGTAAACCGGTCAAGGCATCATGCAAAGCCATGCGCTGAGTTTCTGCCTCAGCTTCTTTTCTAGAAGTAATATCGGCACGAATCGCCACATACTGATCAGGCTTACCATCCTTACCAAAGAAAGGCACGATGGTTGATTGCACCCAATACAAAGAGCCATCTTTAGCTCTATTGCACACTTCACCATTCCACACCTCACCGCGAGTAATGGTGCTCCACAGATCGGTAAAAAATTCTTTGGGATGGTGACCAGAGTTGATCACTTTATGCGTGCGACCAATCAAGTCTTCACGTGGATACTGAGAAATAGTACAGAACTTATCATTCACGCGAGTAATCACTCCGCGTGAATCTGTTACCGCAACAATAGCATGGGCATCCAACGCCATTTTCAACTCATTGATTTCTTTTTGCGATGCTTTTAAAGCCTGTCGATTATGCTCATAAGTATACAAACCTATAAATACGGCTATATAAATAAAAGCATAAGCAGCCACGCTGTATAGATGTTCTAGCGCAGCAAAAGCAGGGATATTCAGCACTAACACCGAGGCCAGCTCACGCATCCCGAGCAGAAAAAAAGCCACCCCAAGACACAGCAATAAGCGGCTTTGCACTCTTTTAGCGCGTAAAAACAGCAGTAAAGCTAAAGTGAAGTTGACCAAAGCAAAAGCCATTTCATAACTGGCCTGAAACCCATCCAACTGTAGCGCAGTTGCAAATGCTACGTCATTCACATATATCGCTACCACCACAATGAGTACAGCTGCGATGCATATTAAGTAAGCGGCATTTGCGTTTACAAAATATTGAAAGACAGTTCTCATTCATATCCCTATTGATTGATTAGGTAGCCATCAGCAATAACAACTGAGTCCAGACTTAGTAGAGACAGGTTGTGCAGGCTAACGTACACAACCTGCACAGCCATAGACTTAGTCTGCACGCTTAGGCGATAAGAGCTCAATTTTATAGCCATCGGGATCTTCCACAAAAGCTAAAATACTTGAACCGTGCAGCATAGGTCCTGGTTCGCGAGTAATTTTACCACCACGCGCACGAATATCGTCACAAGCTTGATACACATCCGCCACTTCTAGCGCGATATGACCGTAACCGTCACCTAAATCGTATTGTTTAACATCCCAATTATGGGTCAACTCAATCACACTGTTGCTGGCCTCATCACCGTAACCGACAAAAGCCAAAGTGAATTGACCTTCTGGATAATCACGACGACGCAACAGTTGCATGCCCAATACTTCAGTATAAAAAGCAATCGAAGCATCCAGATCGCCCACACGTAGCATCGTATGTAAAAGTCTCATCAAATGACCCTCGCAAATATTATACAAATAACCTATACAGCCGTAACCACAAGTTCGGCGCTGCATAGTACTCTGATTATTAATTTTTAGCTCAGCCATTAAAAAATACCCAATGAGCAAGCTAACAGCGCGCTCAATGAGTATTTTGGCTGATTTGATGGGGTTCAGGCAGTGGTGCAATAAAAAGCGCTAAAGTGACCTCTAAGCTTTACTGCGTGTTTTGCTCATCACCCTCACCTGCAGTCTGCTGAAGCCTATCAGGGACTCTAAGACTGCTATCTGACTTATCTTTGCTGAGTAGCTCTAAGCATCCAAGCGGTTTTTTCATGAATACGCATACGGTCAGAAACCAAGGATGCCGTGGATTCATCATCCGCATCTTGTGCTGTTTTCAACACCTCGCGCGCAGTCTTAATCACTTGCTCGTGACCTCTAGTTAAAAACTTAACCATCTCACCAGAGGTTGGCACACCGTCCACTTCTTCAATGGAGCTGAGCTTAGCAAATTCTTTATAAGTACCTGGAGCCGGTACATCAAGGGTGCGAATACGCTCGGCAATATCATCAACGGCAACCGCTAACTCAGTGTAATGCTCTTCAAACATTAAGTGCAGTTCGCGAAATTGCAACCCAGTGACATTCCAATGGAAATTATGCGTTTGTAAATATAGCGTATAAGAATCAGCTAAAAGTCGTTTGAGGCCATCCGCAATCTGTGTTCTGTTTTCTTTATTGATGCCAATATCTATATCAGTCATTGTATTTCCTCTGGTGTAGACTTGTGATAAATCTTCGCAGGATCGAGTCAGCCACCGCGTGTTCGCATTGAACAAGGGCTAACTGATAATCACTATAACGACTTGTGAATATTCTTGCCACAACAAGTCCCGCACAACGGCAAAGTGTTGCACCCCCCATAAAAAAGCCACCGCTGAGGGTGGCTTTTATCTAGAAGGCTAAAGCTCTCTAGTTTTACAGCAAGCTACGACCTTTAGACGCAGCAATACGCAAACGCAAAGCATTGAGCTTAATAAAGCCCGCCGCATCCGCTTGATCGTATGCGCCAGCATCATCTTCAAAGGTAGCGATGGCTGCATCAAACAATGAGTCGTCTGATTTGCGGCCAATCAATACGATATTACCTTTGTAAAGTTTCAAACGAACCACGCCGTTAACGTTTTCTTGCGATGCATCAATCATTTTCTGCAACATCGCACGCTCTGGGCTCCACCAGTAGCCGTTGTAGATCAGCTCAGCATACTTAGGCATCAAGCTGTCTTTGAGGTGTGCTACTTCACGGTCCAGAGTGATTGACTCAATGGCACGGTGTGCTTTGAGCATAATGGTGCCGCCTGGGGTTTCGTAGCAACCACGTGCTTTCATACCCACATAACGGTTTTCAACGATATCAATACGGCCGATCCCGTGTGCGCTACCAATACGGTTAAGCTCAGCTAAGACCGTGGCTGGGGTCATATCTACGCCATCAATCGCAACGATGTCACCCTTACGGTAGGTCAGTTCGATATATTGTGCAGTGCTAGAGGCTTCTTCAAGCGACTTAGTCCAGCGCCACATATCTTCTTCATGCTCAGCCCAAGTATCTTCCAACACACCGCCTTCGTAGGAGATGTGCAGCAAGTTGGCGTCCATTGAATATGGAGATTTTTTATTACCGTGACGCTCGATTTCAATACCGTGCTTAGCGGCATAGTCCATCAGCTTTTCGCGCGACAACAAGTCCCACTCACGCCAAGGCGCAATTACTTTAACGCCTGGTTTGAGTGCATAAGCACCCAACTCAAAACGCACTTGGTCATTACCTTTACCGGTTGCACCGTGCGAAATCGCATCAGCGCCGGTTTCATTGGCAATTTCAATCAAACGCTTAGCGATTAACGGACGCGCGATTGATGTACCTAAGAGGTACTCACCTTCGTAAATGGTGTTCGCGCGGAACATTGGGAAGACAAAGTCACGAACAAACTCTTCGCGTAGATCGTCAATGTAGATTTCTTTAACACCTAGGGCTTGTGCTTTTGCACGTGCAGGCTCTACTTCTTCGCCTTGACCTAAGTCGGCAGTAAAAGTAACAACTTCACAGTTGTATGTATCTTGCAGCCACTTAAGAATGACCGAAGTGTCCAAGCCACCGGAATAGGCGAGAACCACCTTCTTGACGTCTGACATGCCTTCAACTCCACGAGAATTATGCGATAAAGCGTTTATTCTACTGCTCATAGCCACTAATTTATAGTGCCAAGGTGCTTTGCAAGAGAATATTCACCGAAGAAATACTGCTAAAGCAGAAAAATATAGCGCGCTGTCCACGATCGCATGACAATGCGCACCGAACTCGTGCTGTCATGACTTGCGCGCCATCACAGTACGAGTTGGGTTCTAGCCATTTAAGCTTTTTTCATAAACTCAGATTTGAGCATGATTTTTTGCCCATCGACGCGGCAATCCAAATCATGGTCACCATCGACAATTTTAATATTGGTGACGCGAGTGCCCATTTTAATCACGGTCGAACTGCCCTTCACTTTCAGGTCTTTAATCAAAACCACAGTATCGCCATCCGCTAAGGGTGTACCGTGGGCATCACGCACCACTTTCTCATCACTCTCAACTTGCGTGTCTGAGCCATCCATCGCCCACTCATGGCCACAGGTGGCACACACATAGTTTTCGCGATCAGGGTAGGTGATTTCTTCGTTACAGGCTGGGCAAGGTGGAAATTCAGACATTCGATGACATCCTTCTAAAATGTATGGGGCGCTAAGAATAGCCAAGTGCAGCGATTAAGGCCAATCAAGCGGCTAACAGCGCGACACTAAGTCGATCACTGCTGCCGCAAATCTATGCTTGAACCCTCAAGCAATACACTTACAACTCAGATTAATGACGCTCGCGACGCACTTCCACGACATTGGGCAACTGCGAGATACGTCCCAGTAAGCGCCCTAACTCGTCCAAGCCCGGCACTTCAACCGTAAGATTGATCACTGCCATATTATCTTCCTTAATAGTGCTGGTATTGAGCGCAACAATATTCATTTTTTCGTTCACCAGAACTTGCGACACATCACTGAGCAGACCGGGACGATCATAGGCACGAATCAACACATCCACCGGATAGGTTTTCACCGGCTCTGTACCCCAGCCCACTTGGATCATGCGCTCAGGCTCGCGACTGCTCAACTGTAAGGCCATGGAGCAATCCTGACGGTGAATCGTCACGCCACGGCCCATAGTGATATAGCCCACAATCGGCTCACCCGGCACTGGCTGGCAACAACCGGCCATTTGCGTGAGCAAGTTACCCACACCATGAATCCGGATTTCATCACGACTGGGCGCATGCTGCGTGGGCTTACGCGGAATTAAATTGAGCTGCTGAACATTACGCTCATGCGGGTCGAGTAACTGCTGCGCCAGCCCGACCGCATGCGCCAAACGCAGATCACCAGCGCCCAGCGCAGCAAATAAGTCTTCACTGGTTTTTAAATTACATTTTTCTGCCAAACGCTCGTAACTCACGGCGCCAATGGCCAAGCGCGCCATTTCCCGCTCTAACATCTGCTTGCCGGCAATCACATTTTGATCACGCGCTTGCAGCTTAAACCAATGCACCACTTTTGCCCGCGCACGGGTGGTGGTGATATAGCCTAAGTTGGTGTTCAGCCAGTCACGACTCGGTGCTCCGTTTTTACCGGTAATCACCTCAACCTGCTCACCGGTTTTCAGATTGTAATTGAGCGGCACAATACGCCCATTGACCTTGGCACCACGGCAATTATGGCCAATTTCAGTGTGCACCCGATAGGCAAAATCCAACGGGGTTGAGCCTTGCGGCAAATCAATCGCATGGCCGTCCGGGGTAAACACATAGACACGATCGGGCTCGATATCCACACGAATCTGGTCGGCTAAACCACCGATATCACCCAGCTCCTCATGCCATTCCAGCACTTGACGTAACCAAGCAATTTTTTCTTCGTAGTGATCCGACTGGCTGTTGACATCAGTACCCTTGTAACGCCAATGCGCGCACACCCCCAGCTCAGCTTCTTCATGCATCTCTTGAGTGCGGATCTGTACTTCCAACACCTTACCCGCCGGACCAATCACTGCGGTATGCAGCGAGCGGTAACCGTTTTCTTTGGGGTTGGCGATATAGTCATCAAACTCATGGGCAATATGACGCCACAGGGTATGCACAATGCCCAGCGCGGTATAACAATCACGCACTTGCGGTACTAAAATACGCACCGCGCGCACATCATAAATTTGGCTAAACTGCAGACCTTTTTTCTGCATTTTGCGCCAGATTGAATAGATGTGTTTGACGCGACCACTGACGTCCGCATCAATACGTGCGTCTTTGAGTTCATCACGTAACTGCTGTACGACGTTACGTACAAACTGCTCGCGATCAATACGCCGCTCATGCAGTAAACCCGCAATGTGCATGTACTGATCAGGCTCAAGGTAGCGAAAGGACAAATCCTCTAGCTCCCATTTGATATGACCAATACCCAGGCGATGCGCCAGCGGTGCATAAATATCAAACACCTCACGCGCCACCCGATAACGCTTATGTTCAGGAGCATTTTTGACTGCACGAATGGCACAGGTACGCTCCGCCAACTTAATCAGCGCCACGCGTACATCATCGACCATGGCCACTAGCATGCGGCGCAAGTTATCCACCTGCGCCTGCGAGTTAAGCACCACACTTTGACGCGGATTCATACTGGCACTGATCGCGGCCATACGCAGCACACCATCAATCAGCTTACTCACCACAGGCCCAAACAGACGCTCGACATCACTCAACGGCGCTTTACCTTCACGCACGGTGCGGTACAAAATCGCCGCCACTAGCGTTTCTTGGTCGAGCTTAAGATCCACCAAAATCTGTGCGATTTCTAAACCCGTCTGCAAGCTGGAGGTGCCTTCAGCCCAAATATTATGTGCTGCCTGCGCCTTCAATTCCGCATCGCGTGCAAACTCACAGGCTGTTAATAAGCCCTCAGCATCGAGCAATGGATCAACCGCAATGATTTGCGCAACCCAACTGTGCAAATCAATGCTGCCATCTTGGCTTATGGGCTGTTCTGTTCTGACCTGTACCATTATCAATCCTTCGAGTCTTAGACTCAGCTCACCACATCAACGATGAAAACACCGCTATTACTTTTTCACAAATAACGCCATAGCTTCGGTGTGCCCAGTTTGCGCAAACATATCCAAGATGCCGGCAGTCTGTAAACGGTAACCGCGTGCGCTCAATATCGCGGCATCACGTGCCAGGGTAGCCGGATTACAGGACACATATACAATACGCGCAACTTTAAGCTTAGCTAAACGCTCGACCACCACTTGCGCACCTTCGCGTGGTGGATCTAACAAAGCCGCAGAGAAAGCACTGCGCGCCCACTCTTTATCATGCAAGGGCTGGGTCAAATCACAGTGATAAAACTCAAGATTATTCAGTTGATGGGCTGCCGCATTCTCACGCGCACGATCCAACATGGATGCCACACCTTCCACCGCAACCACTTCTTTAACGCGCTGCGCCAGCGGCAAAGCAAAGTTACCTAGACCACAAAATAAATCCAGCACGCGCTCATCTGCTTGCGGTGCTAACCAGTCTAAAGCTTGGGCAATCATCGCTTCATTCATCTGCGCATTCACTTGCACAAAGTCACCGGGCTGATAGGCAACCTGCAAAGCAAATTGTGTCAAGTCATAGCTTAAAGCTTGACCGGCCTGATCTGGCTGCGGCGCACCGATACCTTGCAACCACAACTGCACCTGATGCTCAGCACAATACGCGCGCAACAATTCAAGATCAGCCTCATGCAGCGCCTGAGTATGGCGCAACAGCAAAGCGTTCTCACGGCCACTGAACAACTCCACATGGCCCAGAGCTTGTGGTTGGGTAAAGCGATTCAATAAGGCCGACAATCCAGCAAACACGGGCTGTAAGGCGTCAACTAAAATCACACAGCCATCAACCTCAACAATATCGTTACTGGCTAAACCACGAAAACCAACGTCCACATGCTTTTGCTTGACATCGTAACGGACCGACACCCGCGTGCGGCGGCGATAAGCAAAAGCGGGGCCCACCAAAGGCTCAGCCCAGCTTTTAGGCTCCACACCTTCACGACTCAGTTGATCAACCAAGTTAGCGTGTTTGAGCTCAATTTGTTGCGCATGACTGACATGCTGCAAGGTACAACCGCCACATTGCCCGACCCACTCACAGCGAGGCGTCAGGCGTTCAGCACTGGCGGTTTGCACCGCAACAGTTTGCGCTTCAACTATTTTACTGCGCGCAGCCAAGACTTGCGCCTGCACTTGCTCACCGGGCAATGCGCCACTGACAAACCAAGTGCGGCCGTCTAAAAAAGCGATACCGCGACCATCATGGGATAAGCGTTCAATGTGCAGTACTTGTTTCTTACCAATTTGCATCGTACTGCGTGCAGCACCTGGGGTTTGAAAGCGTAATGTTTTTGGTGCTTTAGGGCGACTCATACGGACTCCGGTGCATAAATACCGCTGGATAAATAACGATCGCCACGGTCGCAAACAATAGCGACCAATACGGCATTTTCAACGGTTTGCGAAACACGCAGCATCGCAGCCACCGAACCACCCGATGACACCCCACAAAAGATACCTTCTTCACGCGCTAAGCGGCGCATGCACGCTTCAGCTTCGTGCTGGCCCATATCAATCACCTGATCAACACGACTGGCATCAAAAATTTTGGGCAAGTAGGCTTCGGGCCAACGGCGAATCCCCGGAATAGTGGCACCTTCAGTCGGCTGTAAACCGACAATCTGCACATTAGGGTTCTGCTCTTTTAAATAGCGCGACACCCCCATAATGGTGCCAGTGGTGCCCATGGAACTAATAAAGTGCGTGATTTGCCCTTGGGTTTGCTGCCAAATTTCTGGGCCGGTACTGTTGTAGTGCGCCAGCGGATTGTCTTGATTAGCAAACTGATCCAGCACAATACCTTTGCCTTGCGCCTGCATGGCCAAAGCCAAATCACGCGCGTCCTCCATCGACTCCACTAAAATCAACTCAGCACCATAAGCAGTCATCGCCGCCTTGCGCTCAGCTGTGGAGTTATCTGGCATAATCAGCAGCATAGGATAACCCTTAATCGCTGCAGCCATGGCCAAAGCAATGCCGGTATTACCCGAGGTAGCTTCAATCAGAGCATCACCCGGCTGAATACGCCCGCTGCGTTCGGCACGCTCGATCATCGACAATGCAGGACGATCCTTCACAGAACCAGCGGGATTATTGCCTTCCAGCTTGACCAGCAAGGTATTACTGGTCTCACCGGGCAGGCGTTGTAAGCGAATTAAAGGTGTATTGCCGATGCAGTCGGCCAAGGTAGGATAATGAACGGTCATAATAAGCAGCGGCATCAAAATTGAAAGAAGCCTATGATAGCGCCAAATGCCGCCAGTCCATAACCCACGAAAGCATCAACTTATAACTGTGGACTATAAGGCGTGATAATTTTATACATTATGTGGATTTTCTGGGGAGTCACCGCGTGTTAACCAATCTCGGAATTAAAGGCCGCGTGCTGATGCTCACCTTGCTGCCTTCAGGTATTTTTGCGGCAGTGCTCGGCGGTTGGTTCAGTTACTCACAGCTCAATGACTTACAAGAGCAACTGATGCGCCGCGGCGAACTGATCCTCAATCAGTTATCTCTCCTGAGCTATAACGCAGTGCAAAACGGCGACCGCACACAACTGCGTAAGATCGCACAAGATGCCTTAGATCTGAGCGATGTGCGCTCAGTACGTTTTACAGATGCTAATGGCTCAGTGTTGATGCACGTCGGCCCCTCCACCTTAGAGTACGGTGCAGGACAACCAGAAAAGTTAACCATTCACTCCAAAGACATCAGCTCACAACTCACACTACCCGTTTGTATTCGACCTGATTTCCCTGTCGATCCTGACATTTTGAACAAAGCCGATACCCCACCCATTGGCTGGATCAGTCTGGAAATGTCGCACCACGCGACCCTACTCAGGGGTTATCGCAGCGTGCTATTTAGCAGCCTATTTATTGGCTTTGGCTTATTAATCACCGCCCTGCTGTCACTGCGTTTAAGCCGCACCATTAATATTCCCTTAGAAAATATTAAAAAAGGCGTCGCGCGTATTCGTGATGGGCATTTAGATACGCGCTTAAGTTCACCCGGTAGCCATGAGTTGGATGAACTGGTTTCAGGTATTAACTTGATGGCGCAATCCATGCAAGAAGCGCAAGAAGAACTGCAAAGCAATATTGATCAAGCTCTAGCCGATGCGCGCCATAATTTAGAAACCATTGAAATTCAAAATATTGAGCTGGTGCTAGCACGTAAACAGGCCATTGAAGCCAGTCGTATTAAATCTGAATTTCTCGCCAATATGAGCCATGAAATCCGTACACCACTCAATGGCATTATTGGCTTTACCCAGTTATTGAAAAAAAGTGATCTGACTATTCGTCAAAACGACTACCTCAACACCATCATTAACTCGTCAGAAAGCCTACTCAATATTATCAATGAGGTTTTGGATTTCTCAAAAGTTGAATCAGGTAAGCTGATACTCGATCACACGCCTTTTTATCTGCGTGACTTAATTCAAGAGACCCTGACCTTGTTAGCACCGAGTGCACATCAAAAAAACCTCGAGCTGATCAGTCTAGTCTACCGTGACACCCCACGTACTTTGATTGGAGATGCACAGCGTATTAAGCAAATCATCACCAATCTGATCGGTAATGCCATTAAGTTCACCCACGAAGGCAGCGTGGTGGTACGTACCATGCTCGATGAAGAAACCGATGAGTTTGCACAACTGCGCATCAGCGTCCAAGACACTGGGGTGGGCCTGAGCGAATCGGAGCAAAGTTTACTCTTTCAAGCCTTTATTCAAGCCGACCCTTCACTAACACGTCACACCGGCGGTACAGGTTTGGGCTTAACTATTTCTAAGCGGTTAGTCGAGCATATGGGCGGCGAGATTGGCGTCAATAGCCAAGTCGGCCACGGCTCAGAGTTTTGGTTTAGCGTGCGCTTAGCTAAAGCCTCTATTGATAACGATGATTTTATTAGCCATGAGCCACTGTCGATTCAGCACCGTGCTGTTTTGCATGACCCGCACCCACTGGCACAACAAGCCACTGCGCATCAACTGGAAGACTGCAACTTAGCAGTGACCTGCGTGAACAGCCTCGAAGCGCTGTTGCAACAAGTACGCAGCGCCGCTACTAGCGGGCAACCCTATCATTTAGCAGTATTGGGCATACAAACTCAGCAGCAGCCATTGCATTCCACCCAGCATGCTTTATCTGAGTTACAGGCACTCAATTGCCAAGTCCTATTGCTCTGTAGCACCACAAATTTTGCCGCATTACAAAATACTATTGGTCACCCTTTCTGCGAACACATACTCAGTAAGCCAGCCTGTTCTCGGCGCTTGAAAAACGCTGTTAATGATATTTTATCTATAGCTCCCAGCGCTGCTGTTAGCGCACTGCCCGCTCCACCGCAGCATACTTTGCATACCCTGTGTGTAGATGATAATCCAGCAAATCTATTACTGATTAAAACCTTATTAAGCGATATGGGGGCCAGCGTCAGTGTGGCAGAAAATGGGCAGGCCGCTTTAGCACTCTTCCAGCAAGAGCACTTTGATATGGTGTTTATGGATATTCAAATGCCGGTGATGAGTGGCCAACAATGCACTGCCGCAATGCGTTTATGGGAGCGCGAACACAACCTCACTGCCACACCTATTATTGCAGTCACCGCACATGCGCTGCCCCAAGAAACACATTTATTTATGCAAGCCGGCCTCAATGATTGCCTCAGCAAACCTATCAGCGAGCAGTCCTTGATCCAAGCCATTGCCAAATGGACGGGGATTTTTCTAACCAGCGACCATCAAGCCCAAGCGCCAGTGGCCAACTTAACTCAACACCTGCAACTGCCGATTATCGATCTTAAAGAAGGTCGCACCTTGTCCAATGGTAAAGAATCCTTAGCGCGCGAGTTGCTCACCTTGCTGATTGACTCACTGCCCAGCGACCGCCTGTATGTACAACAGGCTCGCGAGCAAGGTGATCGTCATGCTTTACTCGAACGTATTCACCGCGTGCATGGCGCAACGCAATATTGTGGCGTGCCGCAATTGCGTGCCATCTGTAAAACCTGCGAAACACTGATTAAAAATAATGTCGCGCAGCTTGATCCAGCTCTGGATGAATTCGACGCAGCGATTGAGCGCCTGCTCACACAACTGAGCGATGAAACAGGTGCAAGCTCTTAACCGACAGTTACAGCACTAACTCTGCTTGTTCGCGACTTAACTCAGGTAAGCGCCACTCAATCGGCGTTTGTCCTGTGCGCTGTAAAAACTTATTGCACTGACTGAAGTGCCCATTACCAATAAAGCCGCGATAGGCTGATAAAGGTGATGGATGCACTGACTGCAGCACCAAGTGTTTACTGGCATCAATACTCTGCGCTTTACTGCGTGCGTGCGCGCCCCAAAGCATAAACACCACATGCTCTTGCTGTTGATTGACACATTCAATAATACGATCAGTAAAGCGCTGCCAGCCTGCCTTAGCATGGGCTCCAGCTTTGCTTTGCTCGACGGTCAGCGTGGTATTGAGCAATAACACGCCTTGTTCTGCCCAGCGTTCTAAGCAGCCATGCTGGGGGATAGTGATATTTAAATCCCGCTGCAACTCTTTATACATATTGAGTAACGACGGTGGAATGGCAACACCCTCAGGCACAGAAAAGCTTAAACCATGCGCCTGACCCGGACCGTGATAGGGATCTTGGCCTAAAATCACTACCTTAACCTGCGGTAAAGGCGTTAGATTCAGCGCATTAAAAATCAGCGGACCCGGTGGATAAATCACCTTGGCTTGCTGTTTTTCTTCACGTAAAAAATTCGCCAATTGCTGCATATAAGGCTGGTCAAACTCAGCCGCGAGCGCTGCCTTCCAACTGGCTTCAAGTTTAATACGATCGTAATCCTGCGTCATGCTGCCAACCTATGTAAAAAAGAACTCAAAAACAACCTATTGCACCCTCGTATTTATTGACGCGCCAAACGTACATTACTGATCGGCATAGCTTGGGTACTGCGGTACGGATTAATATCTAAACCGCCACGGCGGACATAGCGCGCCGACACTTGCAGAAATTCAGGATTGAGGCAGCGCTGTAAATCTAAAAAGATACGCTCCACACATTGTTCATGAAAATCTTGATGCTGACGAAAGCTCACCACATAGGTCAGCAAACTGGCATGATCCAGCGCCGCACCACGGTAATGCACCTGCAGCGTGCCCCAGTCGGGCTGATCGGTGACTGGGCAATTGGATTTAAGTAAATGACTGTACAGATGCTCTTCGACCTGCTCAGTACCGCACTGCAGCAACTTGGCTGTCGGCTGCTCATAGCTGCTGATTTGAATATCCAGGTCGTCCACGCAAACACCTAACGGTTGCTGCAAACCTTCGGCAGTCATCTCATCTAAAGTTTTAATCCGCACCTGCACCGGCGCTTGCGCCACCGCTGACAAGTCTGCTTCTAGTACGGCCTGCACCTGAGCAAAGTCGCTAAATACGCTTTGATTTAACGAGTTGAGATACAACTTAAAGGATTTAGACTCAATGATATGGGGCGAATCCGCTGGCACCACAAATTGCCCAATCGCCACCACGGGCTTACCTGAAGGTAACAGCCATGACAGCTCATAACAATTCCAGACATCCACACCCACATAGGGCAAATTATCGGCAGTAAAGCCCAGTTCACGCCACTTGGTGGTGCGCGCAATAGCAAACAATAGGCTGGGATCGTACTGACTGACATAGGCACTGCTTTTGCCTAAAGGTGAATCCTGTGCGGGATGGTGCGCCATGATTGCGGCTCCGTAACAAAACAAAGAGCCGCATTGTAAAGCCTCTGCTAAATAGCGCCAGTGTTTAGCGCCCGAGGTTGTTAATCGTCTTTACGATTCATGCCGTATTTACGCATTTTCTCGACCAGCGTGGTACGGCGAATATTTAAACGTTCTGCTGCGCGCGCCACCACACCATCTTCAGCATTGAGCGCCTGCTGAATTAAGTCTTGCTCTAATTCAGCTAAGTATTCACGTAAATCCAGACCGGCTGAGGGCAACTGTGCTGTGCTCGTCACCGGCTCTTCTTCAGCAATCGCAAACAAAGCGGCACGCTCGCTTAACTCTTCACGTAATTCTTGAATGCCGTCGTCTTCATCAATATAACGAAACTTCTTCGGCAACTCACTCACACCCACCACGCCTTGTGGGTACATAATCGCCATACGCTCCACCAAGTTAGCCAGCTCGCGTACGTTGCCCGGCCAATCATGCTGAGCCAGCGAAGCAATAGCAGCTTCATTAAAGCGCACCGAACCTCGCTGCTCTTGCTCCATGCGGGCAACCAATTCATTGATCAGTAAACCAATATCTTCAGTACGCTCGCGCAGCGGTGGCATTTCAATGGGGAACACATTCAGGCGATAAAACAAGTCTTCACGAAAATCACCTGAGACAATCATTTCTTCTAAGTCTTTATGGGTGGCGGCAACAATACGCACATCGGCCGTCAGTGATTTATTGCCACCAATACGCTCAAAAATACGCTCTTGCAACACACGCAGCAACTTGACCTGCATGGTCAGTGGCATATCACCCACTTCATCTAAAAACAGCGTGCCACCCTTGGCTAACTCAAAACGGCCAGCGCGTGCACTGATTGCCCCGGTAAAGGCACCCTTCTCGTGACCAAACAACTCACTTTCCAACAACTCTGCCGGAATCGCGCCGCAGTTAATCGGCACAAAAGGCCCATCACGGCGGTTTGAACTGTTGTGCAAATTACGCGCGACCACTTCTTTACCTGTGCCCGACTCACCTAAAATCAATACGCTGGCTTCTGTGGCGGCCACTTGCTGCATGGTATGTCGCAGACTTTGCATGCAAGGGCTAGCACCCACTAAACTGCGAAAGGCGCTGGATTCAGGCTGTTTACCGTTGGCTGCCGCTTGATTGAAAATCTGCCGATACATTTGTGCTCGGTGCAAGGTGCCTAGCAACTTAGTGTAACTGGGCGGCATCTCTAGACGCGCCAACACTGATTGCTCAAGCCCTGCAGATAAAGTCACAGGCTGCTGATCATCCAACACAATAATCGGCAAGCACTCATCCCATTGATTCAACTCTTTAATCACGGAACTAAGGGCTTTGGACTCAGCCATGCCGCCCACTAAAACACAGCGTATATGCCGACTGGACTCCAACTCAGCAACCGCATCACTCCAGCCATCACTTGCACACACGAGATACTCTTCATTTAAAAAGCTCAGAATATTGGCAAATTCTTTACGCTGCTGCGCTTGGTCGTGAATCAGCAGGATTTTGGTTTCTCGCAACATAAAGATATCTTCAACTCGTAAAAGAAAGGGCACAGCGCATGGCATCACAGCATACTGCCATTAGTAGAGTCAAAAAACCGTTGCTTGTCAATTTTACGACACTGGTTTCTGTCTTTTCTTTGACACACAGCAGTTCAAGCCCATAAAAAAGCCCCAAGCACATCACATGCTTAGGGCTTTTTTACACCACTAAAATCAACCAAACATTTGATAAACTTTAGCGCTTTTTTTTGACTGATTAATTTGACGTAACTCATCAGCAATACGCTGCTGCTCAGCTTGACAGGCACCCACTAAATCACGGTACAGGTCTACCAACTCTTGCATGCGCTCACGTAACTCATCATTTTGCTGGTGCGGATCGGCCATGGCAGAATCAACGGCATCGCGGCACTGTAAATCCAACTGACCAATCGCCTGCCAGTTATGCTGCGTTAACGCATTGCGTAAAGCGCTGCTGGTATTTTGCAGTTGCTGAACAGTGCTTGTACTCATCATACTTGCCTCTTAATCAACCTAACTTATGCAGCAATCGCATCCCAGCCGCTTTTCACTTCGCGCAGCAACTCAGACACTTCTTCAATAATCACCGTATCGTTTTTCAGGTTGGCTTCCATTAAACGCGTGGTCATGTATTCATACAAGCTATCTAAATTGACTGCCAATTCGCCGCCTTTTTCAACATCTAAAGCTTGACGTAAACCACCCACAATACCAATGGCTTTACCGATCAACTCACCCTTAAGGGCAGTTTGATTACGCTCCATAGCACCACGTGCTTGCGCTAAACGGGTCAAGCCACCTTCAATTAACATTTGAATCAAACGGTGTGGATCAGCCTCAATCGCTCGCGCTTGAGTGTTAACTGATTGGTACTGTCGCATAGCGGTCATTGCGTTCATAACATCGTGCTCCATAAGCGTTTCTACTAATACCTATATCGTCACTGACCGCTAGGACTTTAACTTTATTTTAAATTAATTCTTTAGGCTC
>CALZAE010000033.1 GCA_945612235.1 uncultured Gammaproteobacteria bacterium
ATCTTGCACAGCCAAGGTTTGGATGATTTTGTTATGGAGCGCTTTGGCTTAGAGTGCGATGGCGCAGATTTGTCTGAGTGGGATCGAGTGATCGATGCCAAGCTCAATCCTAAGCAAGAAGTCACCATTGCCATGGTGGGTAAATACATGGAGTTGCTTGACGCTTACAAATCACTGATTGAAGCGATGAGTCATGCCGGTATTGAAACCAACACTAAAGTGAATTTGCGTTACATCGATTCGGAAGACCTTGAGAACCAAGGTGTTGATGTGCTCGAAGGCGTTGATGCAGTGCTGGTGCCTGGTGGTTTTGGACTGCGCGGCGTTGAGGGTAAAATTCTAGCGGTGCAATACGCCCGTGAAAATAAAATTCCATACTTGGGTATTTGCTTAGGTATGCAAGTGGCGGTGATTGAGTTCGCGCGCAACGTGCTGGGCTGGAGCGATGCTAACTCCACTGAGTTTGATAAAGACAGCACACACCCTGTTGTCGGCTTGATCTCTGAGTGGCAAGACGCAGATGGTAGCGTTGAACAGCGCGGCGAAGATGCGGATATCGGTGGCACCATGCGCTTGGGTGCGCAAGAGTGTCAGTTGGTTCCCGGTACCTTAGTGCATGCAAGTTACGGTCAAGACTCGATTGTTGAGCGTCACCGTCACCGTTATGAAGTCAATAATCAGTTGTTACCACAGTTGATCGATGCAGGCTTAAAAGTCTCAGGTCGTTCAGAAGATGGTGCTTTGGTTGAAGTGGTTGAAGTGGCGGATCATCCGTGGTTTGTGGCCAGTCAGTTCCACCCAGAGTTCACTTCCACACCCCGTGGCGGTCATCCATTGTTTAAAGATTTTGTTGAAGCTGCATTAGCGTATAAGGCAGGCCAGGCATGAGTCAAAAAATCATTCGTGTCGCTGATATCGACATCGCCAACGACAAGCCTTTTGTCTTGTTTGGCGGCATTAATGTGATTGAATCCCGTGATTTAGCCATGCGCGCCTGTGAAGAATATGTGCGCGTGACGGAAAAGTTAGGGATTCCTTATGTGTTTAAAGCCAGCTTTGATAAGGCTAACCGCTCATCGATCAACTCCTTTCGCGGGCCTGGTCTCGATGAAGGTTTGAAAGTCTTTGAAGAAATCAAACGCACTTTTAATGTGCCTGTGCTGACCGATGTGCATGAGCCCTATCAAGCGCAGCCGGTGGCTGAGGTTTGCGATATTATTCAGTTGCCGGCGTTTTTATCACGCCAAACTGATTTGGTGGTGGCGATGGCGAAAACCAATGCTGTGATCAACATCAAAAAAGCCCAGTTTCTCGCGCCGCATGAGATGAAGCATATTCTGACCAAGTGTGAAGAAGCCGGTAATGATCAGTTGATTCTCTGTGAGCGTGGTTCAGCCTTTGGTTATAACAACCTTGTGGTCGATATGCTGGGTTTTGGCTTGATGAAAGAGTTTGAGTACCCCGTATTTTTTGATGTCACCCACTCACTGCAAACGCCTGGTGGCCGTGCTGATTCAGCCGGTGGTCGCCGGGCACAGGTGACTGAGTTGGCCAAAGCGGGTATGAGCCAAGGTTTAGCGGGTCTGTTTTTAGAAGCACACCCAGATCCAGATAATGCTAAATGCGATGGCCCTTGTGCCTTGCGCTTGGATAAGCTTGAGCCGTTTTTAACTCAGCTGAAGCAGTTGGACGATTTGATTAAAAGTTTTCCCACCATTGAAACGGCTTAAGTTGATTACTTCACTTTAAGCTTGACCCAATACAAGTACGGAGCATGCAGAACAATGGCAAAAATTATCGACATCAAAGGTCGTGAAGTCTTAGATTCCCGTGGTAACCCTACCGTAGAAGCCGACGTTATTTTAGAAGGCGGCATTATGGGTAGCGCTTGTGCACCTTCAGGCGCATCAACAGGTTCACGTGAAGCGCTGGAGTTGCGTGATGGCGATAAAAGCCGTTATTTAGGTAAAGGCGTACTTAAAGCCGTCGCTATTATCAACGGTCCAATTCGTGAGTTGCTGTTAGGCAAAGATGCGACTGATCAAGCTGCGCTTGATCGTGCGATGATTGAGTTGGACGGTACTGAAAATAAAGCTTCTTTAGGTGCGAACTCTATTTTAGCTGTGTCCTTGGCCGCGGCCAAAGCTGCTGCGCAAGCTAAAGGCATGCCACTGTACGCACACATTGCTGAACTCAATGGCACTCCAGGCGTCTATTCGATGCCAGTGCCGATGATGAATATCATTAATGGTGGTGAGCACGCGGATAACAACGTTGATATCCAAGAGTTTATGGTGCAGCCAGTGGGTGCGAAAACCTTCTCTGACGCACTGCGTATGGGTACAGAAATCTTCCATCACCTGAAAGCGGTCTTGCAAGCCCGTGGCTTAAGCACTTCAGTGGGTGATGAAGGTGGTTTTGCACCTAACCTTGCGTCCAACGAAGATGCTCTAGCGGCAATTGCTGAAGCTGTTGCTAATGCGGGTTATAAGCTCGGTGAAGACGTGACCTTAGCGTTAGACTGTGCTGCCAGTGAGTTTTACAAAGACGGTCAGTACGATTTAGCCGGTGAAGGTAAAAAGTTTGATGCGCAAGGCTTTACTGATTACTTGGCGGGCTTAACTGAGCGCTTTCCAATCATTTCGATTGAAGACGGTATGGATGAGTCAGATTGGGCAGGTTGGAAATTGCTGACCGACAAAATCGGTGAAAAAATCCAATTGGTTGGTGACGACTTGTTTGTGACCAATACCAAGATTCTGAAACAAGGCATTGAGACGCAAACAGCCAACTCCATTTTGATTAAGTTTAATCAGATTGGTACTTTGACTGAAACTTTAGAAGCTATTCAAATGGCTAAAGCTGCAGGTTTCACCGCAGTGATTTCACACCGTAGTGGTGAAACTGAAGATTCAACTATCGCTGATTTAGCAGTGGGTACAGCAGCTGGTCAAATCAAAACGGGTTCGCTGTGCCGTTCAGATCGCGTGGCGAAGTACAACCAATTACTGCGTATTGAAGAGCAATTGGCTGGTAAGGCACCTTACCGTGGTCGTGACGAGTTTCGTGGTTAATTGACAGACTCTGTCGGTTGTAGAAGTATATAAAGCTTTAAGGGCAGCGATATAAGCTGCCCTTTTTTATGGAAAACCACGATGAAAAAAGAACCCTACTTGCTGTTGATTGTACTGCTGGTAATGCTAGCTGGGCTGCAGTACCGTCTTTGGGTGGGTGATGGTGGTGTGGCGCAAGTGGCACAGTTAAAGCTGCAGATTAAAGAGCAAAAAGCTGAGAATGAGCGTTTGTTAGAGCGCAATCGCGTGATGGATGCTGAAGTGATGGAGCTGAAAAAAGGTATGGAAACCGTTGAAGAACGTGCCCGTTATGAGTTGGGTATGGTCAAGGAAGGGGAAACTCTTTACTTGCTAGCAGAGTGAGGCTGCCGCAGTTTTGGCTGGTGATTCCAGCCGCAGGGATTGGCAGTCGTATGCAGGCGCAATGCCCCAAGCAGTATTTGACAGTGGCAGGTCAAACTATTCTTGAGTTGACCTTGGCCTGTTTTCTAGAACATCCACAGGTGCAAGGCATTGTTGTGGCGATTGCCGAGCATGATCGTTGGTGGCCACAGCTGAAATTAGCCAGCGATACACGCGTTGCTAGCGTCATAGGTGGTGCTGAGCGTGCTGATTCTGTGCTCAATGCATTATTGTATTTAACCGAGCGCGGTGCGCAGGCCGATGATTGGGTGTTAGTGCATGATGCTGCACGGCCTTTGCTTGAGCGCAACGATTTAGAGCGTTTGTTGAGTACTTTAGCGCATGACCCTGTCGGTGGGTTGTTGGCTGTGCCGGCGCGCGATACGCTCAAGCAGATTAATGCTGCAGGTCAGGTGATTAAAACCATTGATCGCAGTGTGATTTGGCATGCTTTGACGCCGCAGATGTTTCGTTTGGGCGTCTTACAGCGTGCTTTAGCCGATAGCTTGCAAGCTGGGGTCGCAATTACTGATGAGTCTTCAGCCATGGAGTGGGCGGGTTTTGCACCGCGAGTCATTGAGGGCAGTGCCAGCAATGTTAAAATAACTCGCCCTGAAGATTTGCAACTACTGCAAACACTGCTGGTAGCTGCAAAGAACGCGTCCTTTGAGTCTTAATAGTTTTTAAGACTTCTTCGCCATTGGAGTAAAGATCTGTCCAGTGACGCCACGAGGGATTTCTTCAATCACTCCGCCAGATTTTAAAAACGTTGCGATTTGCGCTTCAAGCGCCTGACTGCTGTGCTGCGCAACTTGTACAATACGTCGTTGATTTGAACCTTTCACGCGTGTGTTGGGCATAGTGATACTCAATGATTAGCTCATGGTTAAGGTCAGTAGCCTACACTGATTTAATCAGGCTGTCTGACATATATAGCCCGATCGTTTGACCTATCGAATGCTGCCGTCTGCTATGCTTTACCTCGATAGATATTTAGGAGTTGAAAATGATTAAGTCTCGTGCAGCCGTTGCCTTTGGTCCTGGCCAGCCTTTGCAAATTGTTGAAGTCGATGTCGCGCCACCCAAAGCCGGTGAAGTCTTAGTACGCATTGTCGCCAGTGGCGTCTGCCACACGGATGCCTTCACTTTGTCAGGCGATGACCCAGAAGGTATTTTTCCGGCTATTTTGGGCCACGAAGGTGGCGGCATTGTTGAGGCGATTGGTGAAGGTGTTACTTCATTAGAAGTTGGCGATCATGTGATTCCTTTATACACCGCAGAGTGTCGCACCTGTAAGTTCTGCACCTCAGGTAAAACTAACCTGTGCCAATCGGTACGTGAAACCCAAGGTAAAGGCTTGATGCCCGATGGTACCAGCCGCTTTTCCTATAAAGGTGAGCCCATTTATCACTATATGGGTACTTCGACCTTCTCTGAATACACCGTGGTGGCGGAAGTGTCTTTGGCAAAAGTGCCGAAAGATGCGCCACTGGAGAAAATCTGCCTACTTGGTTGTGGTGTGACTACAGGTATTGGCGCAGTGCTCAACACTGCAAAAGTGGAAGAGGGTGCAACAGTGGCCATCTTTGGTTTAGGTGGCATTGGTTTAGCAGCCATTATTGGTGCGAAAATGGCCAAAGCCAGTCGTATTATTGCCATTGATATCAACCCAGGCAAGTTTGATATTGCGCGCGAGCTCGGTGCGACCGACTGCGTGAACCCGAAAGATTTCGATAAGCCGATCCAAGAGGTTATCGTAGAGATGACTGATGGTGGGGTGGATTACTCCTTTGAGTGCGTGGGTAATGTGCAGTTGATGCGCGCAGCACTGGAGTGCAGTCACAAAGGCTGGGGTGAGTCGGTGATTATTGGTGTAGCCGGTGCCGGTCAGGAAATCAGTACCCGCCCGTTCCAGTTAGTCACGGGTCGCGTTTGGCGTGGCAGTGCTTTTGGTGGCGTGAAAGGTCGTACTGAGTTGCCAGGTTATGTCGCCAAAGCCCAGAGCGGCGAGATTCCTTTGGATACCTTTATTACCCACACCATGGCTTTAGAAGACATCAATAAGGCGTTTGATTTGATGCACGAAGGCAAGAGTATTCGTACCGTTATTCATTTTTAATTAGCCACCACAAAGGTTAAAGCAAGCTGCTTGTCAGTTTGCTTTAATAATTATCTTTGGCGGTCGTGTTTTGGAGATCATAATGTCGTTACAACAATTGTCATCGCAAAAAGTTTTTGGCGGCCATCAAGTGCGCTATCAGCATGAGTCTGCCGTGCTCAATTGCACGATGCAATTTGCCGTGTATTTGCCACCGCAAGTGGAGTTGGGTCAACCTTTACCTGTGTTGTACTGGTTATCAGGTTTAACTTGCACCGATGAAAACTTTATGCAAAAAGCAGGTGCGTTGAAAGTTGCCGCTGAATTGGGCCTGGTTATTGTTGCGCCAGATACCAGTCCACGCGGTGCCGGTGTGCCAGATGATCCAGAAGGTGCGTGGGACTTTGGTCTGGGCGCAGGTTTTTATGTCAATGCCACGCAAGCACCTTGGGCTGAGCATTATCAGATGTATGATTATGTCACTGCTGAGTTGCCGGCTTTGATTGAAAAAAACTTACCGGTTTCAGATAAGCGCAGTATCAGTGGTCACTCGATGGGTGGGCATGGTGCTTTGATTGCGGCTTTGCGCGAGCCTGAGCGTTATCAGTCGGTGTCCGCCTTTGCTCCGATTTGCCAGCCGACGCAGTGTCCTTGGGGTGAAAAAGCCCTATCTAACTATTTGGGTTCTCTGCGTGAAACTTGGGTGGAATGGGACGCCAGCGCGTTAATGGCCCAAGCGACCCAGCATCGCCCCATGCTGATTGATCAAGGTGATGCAGATAACTTTTTAGTTGAGCAACTGAAGCCCGCAGCACTCGAAGATGCAGCAGCGCGTGCGCAGTATCCGCTGACCTTGCGCATGCAGCCAGGCTATGATCACAGCTATTATTTTATTGCCAGCTTTATTGATGAGCACCTACGTTTTCATGCGCAAGCCTTGTCAGCAGCACAATAACCGTTAGATTGACTGGCCGTTCAGTCTGCGCAGTTAAATCCGTGTAGAATGCGGCCTATTTTAATATTCAGGTAACCCTATGCGTATAGGTCATGGCTACGATGTGCACCGCTTTCAGCCCGGTGAGTTTATCACTTTGGGCGGTGTGCGCATCGCGCACCATAAAAGTTTTGTCGCGCATTCTGATGGCGATGTATTGTTGCATGCCTTGACCGATGCCTTATTGGGCGCCGCGGCATTGGGTGATATTGGTCAACATTTCCCTGACACTGATCCAGCTTATCAAGGCGCAGACAGCCGTGAACTGTTGCGTCAAGTTGTAGCTTTATTACAGCAAGCGGGTTGGGCGGTGGGTAATGTGGATATGACGATACTGGCGCAAGCACCCAAAATGGCGCCGCATATTGTCGCGATGCGTGAGTGTATTGCTGCAGATTTGCAGGTTGAACTCAATCAAGTCAACGTCAAAGCCACCACTACCGAAGGTTTAGGCTTTGTCGGTCGTGAAGAAGGTATTGCGGCGCATGCTGTCGCTGTTTTGGTGCGTGTATGACGGAGCTTGAATTACTCGGCCCGCGGGCTTGGGGTGAGCCGCTGGGTACAGCGCAACTCAAAGCCACTGCAGAAGATTTTCAGGTCGATGAAGTCTTAGATATTCCTCTGTCAGGTAGCGGTGAGCACCTGTGGTTGTGGGTTGAGAAGCGTATGCTCAACACTGAAGAAGCCGCACGACGTTTAGCAAAAGCCGCGGGTGTCTCGTTACGCAATATCAGTTATGCCGGCCTCAAAGATCGCCAAGCCTTAACCCGTCAATGGTTTAGTCTGCATTTACCAGGTAAAAGTGATCCTGATTTGCGTGCCGCTGAGGGTGAGGATTTACATATTTTAGATGTGCAGCGTCACAGTCGTAAACTGCAACGCGGTGCGCATTCGGCCAACGGTTTCACTATTCGCTTAACTGATTTAAAAGCCGAGCATGCAGCGTTAGAGCAGCGTCTACAGACTATTGCCATGCACGGCGTGCCCAATTACTTTGGCTTGCAGCGCTTTGGTGAAAACGGCAATAACGTGCTTGGCGCGTTGGAGTACGCGCAGCGCAAGGAGTTGCCTGTGCAGCGCAACTTACGTTCACGTTTATTATCCAGCGGACGCAGTGCACTGTTTAATCGTGTGCTGGCGCAGCGCGTGGCCAATAACACCTGGAATGTCGCGCAAGTCGGTGATGTTTTAGCTTTTACTGGCAGTCGCAGCTTTTTTGTTGCGGGTCCAGATGAGTGCCACGACCCGCGCTTAGCGCAGTTGGATGTACACCCGACTGGACCCTTATGGGGTGATGGTGAGTTGGTCAGTCAGGCGCAAACCCAGCTCGATGAGTTGGCTGTAGCGGCAAGCTTACCTGAACTCTGTACTTGGCTGGCCAATGCTAAGCTCGAGCAAGAGCGGCGCATCTTGCGTTTGCCCGTGCGTGATTTAACCTGGAGTTTTACCGCTGACGATTGTTTGCAAGTGCAGTTTGTATTGTTGCCGGGCTGCTTTGCCACAGTGGTATTGCGGGAATTGGTTGAACTTTTATCGGTGACTGAGGCGGTACAAGCGTGCGAATTTTAATTGCCAATGATGATGGTGTCAGTTCGCAAGGATTATCGGCCCTACATACGGTCTTAAGTGATTATGCTGACTGCACTGTGATTGCGCCTGAGCAAGACTGCAGTGGGGCCAGCAGTTCACTGACTTTAGACCGTCCATTGCATCCACAGACACTCAGTAATGGCTACATCAGCATCAATGGCACGCCCACCGATTGCGTGCATTTAGGCTTGCATGGTTTGTTGCCTGACCCTATGGATATGGTGGTGTCGGGTATTAATTTTGGCGCCAATCTAGGTGATGATGTGCTGTATTCCGGCACTGTCGCTGCAGCATTGGAGGGACGCTTTTTACAGCGCCCCTCCTTTGCTTTTTCTTTACTGTCACGTGATACACAAAACTTACCCACCGCCGCTTGGTTTGCTCGGCGTTTGGTTGAGGCGCATGCGGATTTATCCATTGCACCGCGCACTGTGTTTAATGTGAATGTGCCGGATTTACCTTTGCATGAAATTAAAGGCATGCAACTGACCCGTTTAGGCCATCGCGCGCGTGCAGCAGCACCGGTATTAACGGTCAATCCACGTGGTAAGAAGTGTTATTGGTTGGCCTCGGTGGGTGAAGTTGAAGACGGTGAGCCAGGCACAGATTTTCATGCAGTGTCACAGGGCTATGTGTCGATTACGCCGCTGCAATTGGATCGTACTTTTCATGCGCAATTAGATGATATACAGCACTGGTTGGAGGGTGTGATGTGAGTTATCAGTCTGATGATTTGCAGCGACTGGGTATTGGTATGACCTCGCAGCGTACGCGTGAGCGCTTAATTCAGCGTTTGCGTGATGAAGGCATTGGTAATGAGCAAGTGCTGGAGGTGATGTGCAGTACGCCGCGGCATTTGTTTGTTGATGAAGCGTTGGCGCACCGAGCATATGAAGACACTGCATTACCCATTGGCAGTAATCAGACCATCTCACAGCCTTATATTGTTGGGCGTATGACCGAGTTACTCTTGGCAGATGGACCGCTGGATAAGGTCTTGGAGATTGGTACGGGTTGTGGTTATCAGACGGCAGTGCTGGCGCAGTTGGTTGAGCGAGTATTTTCGGTTGAACGTATCCAAGGCTTGCAAGAGCGTGCGAAAGAGCGTTTAGCTGAGCTTGGTATTCGTAATGTGCTGTATCGTTGGAGTGACGGCTGGGAAGGCTGGAAAACCCTAGCACCTTATGATGGCATTATCGTGACTGCTGCTGCGAAAGAAATACCGCAGGCGCTATTGGAGCAGTTAGCGGTGGGTGGCCGTTTGGTGATTCCGGTAGGTGAGGATGATGAGCAAAAACTGTTGCTGATTATCCGTGAGAAGAATGGATTTGTGCATCAAGTCTTAAATGATGTGCGCTTTGTACCTTTACTGGCTGGAACTTTAGCGTGAAAAATAAAGCTTTATTGTTGCTTAAAGGCATGGCGATGGGCGCGGCTGATGTGGTGCCGGGTGTATCAGGCGGTACAGTGGCTTTTATTACTGGGATTTATGACGAGTTATTAGGCGCTTTGTCACGCATTCCTGAAGCCACAGTATTGTTGTTAAAAGGGCAGGTTAGACAGGCATGGCAGTTGGCCAATGCAAATTTTTTACTGATTTTGTTTTCCGGTGTGTTGCTGAGCATTTTAAGTTTGGCGCGGGTTATTACCTGGCTGCTAGATACGCAGCCCATTGCTCTGTGGTCATTCTTCTTTGGTCTGATTTTAGTGTCCTGTTATTTAGTCGCACGTGAGATCCAAAGTTGGCGCTGGAGTCGTTGGTTGGCTTTTATCATCGGCGCAGGTTTTGCCTGGTGGATTACTGTGGCTTCACCTGTGGCGTGGGGGCATGATCCTCTGAGTTTGTTTTTTGCCGGTGCCATTGCTATTTGTGCGATGATTTTGCCCGGTATTTCAGGTAGCTTTATTTTGTTGCTGATGGGTTTATATCCCACTGTTTTACAGGCGGTTAAACAGTTGGATTTGAGCATCTTGTTGGTGTTTGCCTGTGGTTGCTTGTTTGGTTTGTTAGCCTTTGCTCGGCTTTTGCGCGCTGCCTTAGAGCGCTTTCGAGACCTGACATTGGCCTTGTTAACCGGCATTATGTTTGGCTCGCTTAATAAAGTCTGGCCCTGGAAGCAGACCTTGAGTTGGCGCACGGATAGCAAGGGTGCTGAAGTAGCTGTGTTGCAAGAGAATATTTTACCCTGGCAATATGCTGATATATTTCAAACTCATGCGCAACTAATACCTGCCGTAGTATTGATGCTGTGTGGTATTGCTTTAGTTATAGGTATTGAGCGTTACGCAAGCAAATAATCATAGTGCATGACACTGTTAAATCGTTTAGGAGTTCGGCGTGAAGCCAGTTCAATTAATATCATCACTTAGCACAACAACCCGTACACAGTGGTTGTGCTTACTGTTACTCAGTAGCATCTTAGCCGGCTGCTCAGGCAGTACTGGTAAAGCCCCAGTCATTGATCGTTCGCATGCTAGTCAGCAGCGCCAATACAATCCTGTCACTACAGGTCAGCATGTGGTGCAGCGCGGCGATACCTTGTATTCCATCGCGTTTCGCTTTGGCTGGGACTGGAAAGAGTTGGCCGCGCGTAATGGTATTCGAGCACCTTTTACCATTCTACCGGGGCAGGTGATTCGCTTTTCTAATGGGGCAGCACCACGTGCAATTGCTCAAGCACCCACTGCTGCAGTAGTAAAAAAGCCTGCTCCAGCGGCTAAAGCTAAGCCTATTACCAGGGCTAAACCTGTGACGCCCGTCACATCTGCGAAACAAACTTCTGCGCCTATGGTTGCGGGACAACAAGGCAAATGGCTCTGGCCCGCGCCTGGCGCGCTGGTCGGCGTATATTCTTCAAACACTAGTTTGAATAAAGGTATTGATATTGCTGGCAGCCTAGGACAGCCTATTGTTGCGACTGCCAATGGCAGCGTTGTATATGCTGGAAGTGGTTTACGCGGCTATGGTGAGTTAGTGATCATTAAACACAATGACACCTTCATCAGTGCCTATGGCCACAACCGGCGCCTGCTGGTGAAGGAAGGGCAAGCAGTTAAAGCAGGGCAGCAAATTGCGGAAATGGGTTCCACAGGCACTGATCAAGTCAAATTGCACTTTGAAATTCGACGCCAAGGTAAACCTGTAGATCCATTGCAGTATCTGCCTAAACGTTAATTGCGACGCCGCCACACCAGCAGAAATATGATTGCAGTAGTCTAATGATAGGCTGCTGCGATCTACTATCTGACAGGATGTGGGGTGGTAACAATGAGACAACAAGGTTTAGCATTTAAGAATATTGCAGAGGTTTCTGGTCAGTATAAAGTGCGTGCGCAAGCGCACCATCAAGAGTCAGAATCAGCACATAAAAACAATAATAAAACTCAGTTCGAAGCGGAAACAAGTCTAGATGCAACACAACTGTATTTAGAGGCGATTGGACGCACACCGCTGTTAACTGCCGAGCAAGAAGTATCCTATGCGCGCAGTGCTCTAAAGGGCGATACCCAAGCGCGAGCACGGATGATCGAAAGTAATCTACGCTTAGTGGTGAGTATTGCTAAACGTTATCAAAACCGTGGTTTAGCGCTGCTGGATTTGATTGAGGAAGGTAATCTAGGCCTGATTCATGCGGTGGCTAAGTTTGATCCTGAGCGTGGATTTCGCTTTTCCACTTATGCCACTTGGTGGATACGTCAGGCCGTTGAGCGTGGGGTTATGAATTCGGCACGCATGGTGCGTTTGCCTGTGCATGTCTCCAAAGAACTCAATGCCTATTTAAAGTCGGTGCGTGAGCTAACTCAGCAGCAGGGCGAATCGCTGAGTTTGGAGAGCATAGCCAAGCATTTAGAACTGCCTGTCACTTATGTACAGCAGATGCATGAGTTTAATGAGCATGCGCTATCACTGGATGCGGCCAATACACAGGACTCGACTACGAGCTTGCTGGATATGCTGGTGGATGAAAAACACGCAGACCCCAGCGCTGCAGTGCAAGATATGAATCTGGCAGCAAGCTTAGATGAGTGGGTTGGAGCCTTAAATCCACGTTCACGTGAAGTGGTCTTGCGACGTTTTGGTCTGCGCGGTTACGACAGTCAAACCTTGCAAGCTATTGGTGCAACTATGGGGTTAACCCGTGAACGTGTCAGGCAAATACAGGTCGATGCTTTGGCTCGCTTGCGCGAAGTCTTAGAGGCCAATGGTTTAACCAGAGAGTTATTGTTTAAAGGGTAAACTGCTTATGGCGCGTCTGTTGAGCAAGTCAGACAGCAGGCGCGCTAATGGCGGCAAAGCTTATTATTGGCAGTGATTTACGTTAAACTGTGTTATTCATTTTCAAACTAGCAAAAGGAAATCACCATGCAATACGTAACTCCTGATCTTTGTGACGCGTACCCTGAAGTACAGGTTGTTGAGCCGATGTTTGCAAACTTTGGTGGGCGTGATTCATTTGGCGGTGAAATTGTGACTGTTAAATGCCATGAAGATAACTCAGTGGTTAAAGCTCAAGTTGCGTTACCGGGTCAAGGTAAGGTGATGGTGGTTGATGGTGGTGGTTCATTACGTCGTGCTTTGCTCGGAGACATGTTGGCCGAGAAAGCCGCGCAAAATGGTTGGGCTGGTATTATTGTTTACGGTTGTGTGCGTGACGTAGATGTTTTAGCACAAACTGATTTAGGGATTCAGGCATTAGCTAGTCATCCGATGAAAACTGATAAGCGTGATATCGGTGATTTAAATGTAGTGGTGACTTTTGCTGGCGTGACTTTCCGTCCCGGCGAATATGTGTATGCGGATAACAATGGCATTATTGTGTCTGCCACAGCACTCAGTATGCCCGCATAATAGGTCGCATTTTATGACTGCCAGCATCCAGCATTCTGATCGATTAAGCCAAGGTTTGCTGCATGCTTTTGTGCTAGATGGCCGTGGTTCAGCGCAAGCGATAAGCTTTGCTCAGTTGGCTCAGTTGCAACTGACTGAGCAACAAAGCTTATGGCTGCATTGGGATCGCAGTCATCAACACACAGAACAGTGGTTGCGTGAGGCTAGTGGGCTGAATGAGTTCTCTTGCGATTTGTTGCTTGAAGAAAGTACACGCCCACGCTTGTTGCGTTTAGAAAACCAAGAGTTACTGCTGTTTTTACGCGCGATTAATCTCAATACCAATGCAGATGCAGACGATATGATTTCTTTGCGACTGTTTGTGAATCAGCAGCATATTTACTCGTTGCGGCAACGCCCTGTACAGGTCACGCATGAGTTGATTAAAGCATTTGAAAAAGGCTTTGGCCCTAAAAATACGTCAGAAATTCTATTGTTTTTTGCACAAAGTTTAACTGACCGACTTGAGCACACTGTGAGTCAATTAGCAGATTCAGTGGACCAAGAAGAAGCAGATACTGATAACAATGAGCGCCATGTACCAGTGGTCTTGCCTTTGCTGCAAGCGCGCCGGCGAGCGGCTAATTTACGCCGTTTTTTAGCACCGCAGCGTGATGTGTTTGCCATGCTGACCCTGAGTCAAGAAACTTGGTTTATGCATGACGATACCCTGTATTGGAATGAGCTGAATAACCGTTTAGTCTTGCATCTGGAAGAATTGGAACTTACGCGCGAGCGCATAGGTCTAGTGCTCGAGACAGAACACCGTCGACGTAACGAACGTATCAGTCATACCATGTACTTACTCACCATTATTACTGGGTTCTTTTTGCCTATGACCTTTGTTACGGGCCTACTGGGAATTAATGTGGGTGGTATTCCTGGGGCTGATCACCCCTATGGTTTTTTCGTGGCCTGTGTACTGCTGGCGTTGTTGGCCGTCAGTCAATGGCTGTTCTTTCGTTGGCTGCGTTGGGTATAATATGTACACCAAGCAAGCTGTCTGGTTAAGACGCAGCACACAGGATTGACATAGGCTATGATGCATGACCCGTTTGAGCAGTCGCTACGCGATATGCTAAAAACTCCCGAAGCACAAACACACGATAATGTCTCAGTGGGCAAGGTACTGAAAAAGGCCAATCGTCAGTTGGGTGCGGGGGCGATTTTTACATTATTTGGACGGGCGCTAGAGTCTGTGTTAATTGGTTTGAGTCATGGTTCGGCGCATGTCAAACCCGTATCGAACTTATCTAAAAAAAACACTGCAAACAAGGCTGATTAATTATGCAACTTGATTCTTGGACACAAAATTTAGTCGGTGCAATGAGTGGTTTGTGGATTAAAATAGCCAGTTTCATTCCAAATTTATTTGGCGCTTTAATTTTAGTGATCTTAGGTTTTTTAGTGGCTAAGCTGCTGGATACTTTATTATCCAAACTGTTAGCTAAACTAGGCCTGGATCGTTTAATGAGCGGTACAGGGTTAACTAAACTCTTGTCGCGCATTGGCATTAAAGCGCAGGTTTCAACACTGATCGGTAAAATAGTCTATTGGTTTGTGCTGCTGATCTTCTTGATTTCAGCGGCTGAATCTCTAGGGCTTGAGCGGGTATCAGCCACTTTAGATGTTTTGGCGTTATATTTGCCAAAAATGTTTGCTGCTGCCTTAGTGCTGTTAGCTGGTATTTTACTGGCCCAATTGCTCAACAGCATGGTCAAAGGTGCTGCTGAAGGCGTGCGCCTTGAGTATGCCGCAGGTCTGGGGCGTATCGTCCAAGGCATGGTCATTATCATTAGTGTGTCAGTAGCTATTGGTCAGCTAGAGATTAAAGCTGAGTTGCTGAACTACGTTGTAGTGATTGTACTGCTCACTATAGGCTTAGCCTGTGCGCTGGCTTTAGGTTTGGCGAGTAAAAATATTGTTGGAGAAATTATTGCGGGTATCTATGTTCGTGAGCTCTACGAGTTGGGCCAAAATGTACAGGTCAATGATGTCGAGGGACGCATTGAAGAAATCGGTACAGTAAAAACGATTTTGGTCAATGATGCAGGTGAGTGGTTTTATCTTGCTAACAGTGTCTTGCTTGAGCAGAAAGTCATCAGTCGTTGATGATTGAATAGGATTGACGTAGCGATGCTCCTTATACGTGTTCGCCATATTTATTTTGATAGCTGGTTTGACTTGTTTTGACTGATATAAAAGCGTCACATCAGCGTTATGTGCCAGAAGAACTCAGTGATGAGGAACTTGTGGCGCATGCTAAAAATGAATTGTTCAATGTGACGCGAGCTTATGAAGAGTTGATGCGCCGTTACCAGCGCACTTTATTTAACGTATGTGCCCGCTACTTGGGTAATGACCGTGATGCGGATGATGTCAGCCAAGAAATTATGTTAAAAGTGCTGTACGGTTTAAAAAAATTTGAAGGAAAATCTAAGTTTAAAACATGGCTATATAGTATTACTTACAACGAATGTACAACGCAGTATCGTAAAGATCGGCGTAAACGGCGTTTATTTGATGCTTTAAGCTTAAATCCCTTAGATGAAGAGATTGAGCCAGAACCTATCGATACTAAAAATACTGATTTAGATCGTTGGTTAGTAGGTGTAAATGCAATTGATCGAGAGATCATTATTTTACGTTTTGTCGCAGAACTTGAGTTTCAAGACATTGCTAGCATCATGCATCTTGGCTTGAGTGCAACAAAAATGCGCTATAAACGCGCAATAGATCGACTACGCGAGAACTTTTCGCATATAATAGTAGACTAAGTGTTTTAAGGTACGCCAAATAACATTATTTGCTGTACTTGCTAAAAACTAAGAAAAATGACGAGGATCGTATAACATGAAATTAAAAAGCACCTTGGGTTTAGCCATTGGTTCTGTACTAGCTGTTTCTTCTTTGGGCGTATTCGCTCAAGGCCAAGGTGCAGTTGAAGCTGAAGCATTTGCTAAGCGTTATTTCACTGATAGCTACCGCAATATGGACGACGGTAACCTGTATGGTGGTTCTGTTGGCTACTTCTTAACTGACGATGTTTCTTTAAACTTATCGTACGGTGAGTACAAGCGTCTGAACTTTGATGATCGCGGCCCTACAGGAAGCAAGAAAGTTCGTGGCAGCCTGAGCTCACTTGACGCTGTATACCACTTTGGTACGCCAGGCGTTGGTCTGCGTCCTTACGTTTCAGCAGGTATGGGTCACCAGAGTATTGGTCAACAAGCTCATTCAGGTCGTGACCGTACTACCTTCGCTAACATTGGCGCAGGTGCTAAGTACTACTTCACTGAAAACGTATTTGCTAAAGCAAGCGTTGACGGTATGCACGGCTTCGACAACCACCAGTCAGAGTGGATGGCGGGCGTTGGTGTTGGTGTAAACTTTGGTGGTAGCCCTAAAGCCGCGCCAGCTCCTTATGTTGAGCCAGTAGCAGCTCCAGTTGAGCCAGTTGTTTACGAAGAAGTTGAAGCAGAGCCAGTACGCGTTGAGCTAGACGTTAAATTTGATTTTGACAAAGCTAACGTTAAGCAGGACAGCTACAGCGACATCGAAAACTTAGCTGAGTTCATGAAGCAGTACCCACAAACAGCAACAACTGTTGAAGGTCACACTGACTCAACAGGTAACGCTGCTTATAACCAAAAGCTCTCTGAGCGTCGTGCTGGCGCAGTACGTGATACTTTGGTTAACCAGTTTGGCGTAGAAGCTAGCCGTATCAATGCGGTTGGTTATGGTAAAGAGCGTCCAGTTGCTGATAACGCAACGAACGAAGGCCGTGCTATCAACCGTCGCGTAGAAGCGTCAGTAGAAGCACAAGCTCAGTAATTTTATGAGCTTAAAAAACCCCAGCTAGTCTGGGGTTTTTTTATGCCTGTTATTTGTGCAAGTCAAAGCTATGTAAGAGATAGCAAGCATCCAGCGCAGATTAAAGCGCAGTTGAAGATGGCGTGGAGCTGCTGAGTGATGTTGCGATTATGCAGCGCAGAGAGTGGTGTTTTGATCATGAGGCTGAGTTTAAAGCACAACGCAGTCATTGGGACTGCGCGTGTTTAAACTGAGTTATGTAGCTGAGTCGTTGCTAGGCTGAGCGACGACGGTAGAGTGGTAGGCTTTGATCGTATGCGGCTTGGTAGCTCACAGAAAGCTCGGTAAGGCTCTTGAGCGCATCAGTAGGGCAACGATCAGCGCGGATCACATAAGCATCAAAACCGCAGCGCTGCATAAAGAACAGCTGATCACGTAACACATCACCAATGGCTCGCACTTCGCCGCTGTAGGCATAACGCTCACGCAGTAAGCGTGCGCTACTGAAATGGCGGCCATCGTTACAGCTGGGGAAATTCAGAGCGACCAGATCAAAATGCGCCAGATCTTCGCTGATATCTTCAACCGCTTGATCTGCTTCTAGCCAGATGCCCAGTCGTGTGAGTCCCTGCAGTTCGCTTTTATGCGCTTGCCACAGAGCTAGCGTAATAATAGGTTGTGCAGTGCTTAAAGCCTGAGCTAACTCGGCATCAGCATCCAGCAAGGTCCAGTGATCTTCAATCACTTGGTTGTGTTTAATGATTGTTTGCATAGACGCGCTCCTTGAATTTGTCGATGCCAATACGTTGGTAGGTATCAATAAAGTGCTCTTCAGGGGTGCGGTTTTCGAGATACACATCAATCAGCTTGCTGACCACATCAGGCATGGCATCTTGCGCAAATGAAGGACCAAGAATCTTGCCAAGGGTTGCCGCGCGGCCGCTGTTACCACCTAAAGACACTTGGTAGAACTCAGCGCCTTTCTTATCCACACCTAAAATACCGATATGACCAACATGGTGGTGACCACAGGCGTTCATGCAACCGGAAATATTCAAATCTAGATCGCCGATATCAAATAAATAATCCAGGTTCTCAAAGCGCTCTTGGATTGCTTCAGCCACAGGAATAGATTTGGCGTTGGCTAAGTTACAAAAGTCGCCGCCGGGGCAGCAAATAATGTCGGTCAATAAGCCAATATTAGGCGTGGCGAAACCGTTATCGCGCAAGGTTTGCCACAGCTCAAAGAGCTTGCTCTGCTCGACATCAGCCAACACCATATTCTGTTCATGGGTGTTGCGCACTTCGGAAAAACTATAAGTATCAGCTAAATCAGCGATCAACTCCAGTTGCTGATCAGTCACGTCACCGGGGGCAATACCGGTTTTTTTCAACGATAAAGTGACTGCTGCGTAGCCTGGTTGCTTATGGCTGACGACGTTACGGCTACGCCAGCGCGCAAAACCTGGATGTTCGGCGTCTAATGCTGCCAGGGCTGATTCTTGATCTTCTAAGGTTAAATACGCTGGATCAGTAAAGTGTGTAGAAACACGCTGCACTTCTTCTTCGGTCAAGGTGATTGGACCGTCTTTTAAATGCGCCCATTCTTCGGCAACACGTTCAGCAAAGACTGCAGGTGTCAGCGCTTTAACTAAGATCTTAATCCGGGCTTTAAATTTATTGTCACGACGACCAAAGCGGTTATACACGCGTAAGGTGGCTTCTAAATAGCTGAGTAAGTGCTGCCAAGGTAGAAACTCATTGATGCAGCTGCCGACAATTGGGGTGCGACCTAAGCCGCCGCCGACCAATACGCGAAAGCCGAGTTCGCCAGCGTCATTGTGCACAGCTTCCAAGCCAATATCGTGCACTTCAATCGCTGCGCGGTCGTGGGCACAGCCATTGACGGCAATTTTAAATTTACGTGGTAAACGGGCAAATTCAGGGTGGAAGGTTGACCACTGACGGATCAGTTCGCACCAAGGCCGTGGATCAACACGCTCATCACGGGCAACGCCAGCAAATTGGTCGGTAGTGGTGTTGCGAATACAGTTACCACTGGTTTGGATAGCGTGCATTTGTACGCTGGCCAAATCGGCTAAAATATCAGGCACATCTTCAAGTTTAGGCCAGTTCAGCTGCACGTTAGTGCGCGTGGTGATGTGGGCATAGCTTTTATCATACTTGCGCGTGATATGAGCGAGCATCCGCAACTGTCGGCTGGACATCAAGCCGTAAGGTACCGCGATGCGCAGCATAGGTGCATGGCGCTGTACATACAGGCCATTTTGCAGGCGCAAGGGTAGGTATTCATCTTCAGTGAGTTCGCCAGCAAAATAACGGCGGGTTTGATCGCGAAATTGCTCGACGCGATCTTCAACGATATGTTGGTCGTAATGGTCGTAAATATACATGGGTGTCCCTGTATCAAGCCGCTGTAAGCGAGTGGCACGGAATGCAGAATAACGGCTACAGTAGCAATCATTGCTTATGCGATAAAGTAATTGTTTATCATAAGGTGATTCTTTTTTGATATAACGAGCCTGTGAATATAAGTGCTTACAGTGCAACTGTTTAAGTAGCGTGTTTGTAAACGCCAAGGTCATGATGTAGTCATTGAATGATGGTGTGG
>CALZAE010000034.1 GCA_945612235.1 uncultured Gammaproteobacteria bacterium
ATTCAATTGCAAATTGCTGAGCGTTCTGGGATTCGTGTCAGCGATGAAGAACTGAGTGCGTCAATGGCGACTATCGCTGAACGTAATGGCATGACGCAAAAAGAATTTGAACAGGCGCTGTCTGCTGATGGTTTAAGTCTCGAAGATGCACAAGAGCAGATTCGTCACGAGATGATTATCAGCCGTGTGCGCCAGTACCGCGTGACTGAACGCATCCAAGTAACTGACCAAGAAGTGCAAAACTTCCTAGCGTCAGATTTAGGCAAAATGCAATTGGCTGAAGAATATGAATTAGCCAATATCCTAGTTCCAGTTCCCGATGGCGCCACCAGTGCCGAGTTAGAGCAAGCACAAAAAACAGTCGCCACTATTGTACAAAAGCTCAAAAATGGCGGTGACTTCTCGCAACTCGCCATCAGTTATTCAGCCAGTGAAAACGCGCTTGAAGGCGGTGATATGGGTTGGCGTAAAGCCGCACAATTACCACCTCCTTTTGATCGCTTAGTCGGTGAGATGACAGTCGGCCAAGTCACCGAACCAACGCGCACTCCAGGCGGCATTATTATGCTCAAGCTGCTGGATAAGCGTGGCGATCAAGTGATGTACCGTGACGAAGTGCATGTACGCCATATCTTACTGACGCCCAGTGAAATTCGCAGCCCTGAAGCCACACAAAAATTGGCTAACCGCCTCTATGAGCGTTTAAGCAACGGTGAAGACTTTGCCGCACTAGCCAAGCAATTCTCTGAAGATCCAGGTTCAGCCTTGAATGGCGGTGATATGAATTGGGTTGATCCCAACTCTGTAGTACCTGAGTTCCGTGAAGAAATGGCGCGCACTGAGATTGGCCAATTGTCCAAGCCTTTTGCGAGTCAATTTGGCTGGCACGTTCTGCAAGTGCTTGATCGTCGCAGCACCGACAGCAGCGCACAAATGCGTGAGCAGCAAGCACTGAACTTACTGCGTAACCGTAAATATGATGAAGAGTTGCAAACATGGCTCGGCCAAATCCGTGACGAAGCTTATGTGGAGATTAAAAACCTATGACTTTGCGCTTTGCTTTAACCGCAGGCGAGCCTGCCGGTATTGGCCCTGATTTATGCTTAATGTTAGCGCATGAAGTGCAGCCCTACCCGGTGATTGCGATTACCAGCCGCACTTTGCTCAGTGAGCGCGCTGCTCTACTGGGTTTACAAGTACAACTCATTGACGTGCAGCCTGACGCTTGGCCTGAGCAGCCCGCACCTGCTGATAGCCTCTATGTGTGGGATACCCCACTGTATGAGCCTGCAGTGGCCGGCCAACTCAATCAAGCCAACGCTCAGCACGTTTTAGAAACGCTAACGCGTGCCGGTCAAGGCTGCCTTGATGGCGTATTTAGCGGCATGATTACTGCACCAGTGCACAAAGGCATTATTAACGATGCTGGCGTGCCATTTTCAGGTCATACCGAGTTTTTACAAGAGCTAACGCATTCGCCACAAGTGGTGATGATGCTAGCGACGCACGGTTTGCGTGTTGCTTTAGTCACCACGCACTTACCACTGCGTGATGTAGCAGATGCGATTACCAGTGAGCGCGTGGAAACCATTACGCGTATTTTAAACACCGACTTGCAACAGAAGTTTGCGATTAAAAAACCACGTATTCTCGTCTGTGGCCTCAACCCACATGCTGGGGAAGACGGGCACTTAGGTCGTGAAGAGCTGGATGTTATCCAGCCGACTCTAGAGCGTTTGCGTGCCGAAGGCATGGATTTAGTGGGACCCTTACCGGCTGATACTTTGTTTACTCCGCACAACTTAAAACAGTGTGATGCCGTGCTAGCTATGTATCACGATCAAGGTTTACCAGTGCTTAAGCATCGCGGCTTTGGTTCAGCTGTGAATATCACTTTGGGTATGCCCATTATCCGCACTTCAGTGGATCATGGCACAGCGCTGGATCTGGCGGGTACAGGTGAGATTGATACGGGAAGTATGCATATTGCTCTAGAAACCGCTTATCAAATGGCGGCGAGCAAGTCCGCTTAGGACTTAAGCAACTGCAGTAGCCAGTATCTCTAGGCTGCTGCAGTTGTATTTTTAACGTGCTGGGTGCCTAGTCACGCTTACGCAAACGAAACTGCGGTGCCACTTGATCAAGCCCTTTGATCGTCACATCTAAATTCTTCCACAACCCATCTTTAATACCGTACACACAACCATAAATGGAGAGCTTTTGGCCGCGGTGCCAAGCATTCTGCACGATAGCTGTATGGCTGACATTGGCCACCTGCGCAATCGCATTGAGCTCACACAAACGGTCCACACGCTCTTCTTCTGTTGGCAGCTTAGCCAACTCATCGTAGTGCTCATAATGCAGGTCACGAATACCACGCAACCAAGCATCCGTTAAACCCACTTGCTTATCCTGCATCGCCGCACGCACACCACCACAGCCATAGTGACCGGTGACTAAAATATGCTTAACCTTCAATACGTCTACTGCATATTGAATCACTGACAAGCAGTTGAGGTCAGTGTGCAACACCACGTTACCCACATTACGGTGCACAAATAAATCGCCCGGCAACATGCCGACAATTTCATTGGCAGGAACGCGTGCATCTGAACAGCCAATCCACAGGTATTCTGGTGCCTGCTGCTTGGCGAGCTGCTCAAAAAAGGTAGGGTCATCTTTCTTGATTGACTCAGACCAACGGACGTTATTATCAAAAAGCTGTTGTAATTCAGGCATAGTTTCCTCGATTATTTCGTGTTTCACTATCACACATCTGCACTTTGACAAAACTCATAGCACAGCGGTCACACTTTTTAACACTGCAGTTAATCTGCAAATAAAGTACAGACCATCACTAATGCATCTTCATGTCCGCCCACAGTTGGATAATAGTCACGACGACGGCCGATCTCATTAAAACCAAAGCGCTCATATAGACGGTAAGCAGACTGATTGGAGGCGCGTAATTCTAAAAAGCACTCCACACAACCGCGCTCAGTAGCACGCTGCATTAAATGCTCTAATAGTTGTAAACCTAAGCCGCGGCCTTGTTGCTCGACCGCGACAGCAATATTCAGTAAGTGCGCTTCATCCAAGACCTGACTGATCACCCCATGACCAACATGCTCACCCTCGACCAACATCATCCAGCACTCATAACTGGTTAAGGCATCCAGGTACAACTTACGCGACCATGGATGAGAAAAAGCCTGCTGCTCAAGGGCAACCACTTGATCTAAATCCCCAGCCTGCATCAGACGAAATTCAATAGCATTAAGCATCCTGCACCTGCCATAGCGCCCGATGTGTGCACATGCTGCGCCAAATATCACGCTTTAATAACGGCTGCTCCAAGACACTTTCTAAGCTCGGCAAGCTCCACGCCTGCACACCCTCAGCAAAGGGCTGCAGTTGATACAGAGCAGCAGCATCTGCCGCACTACCAAAGCGCACAGCTTGCTCACCCACTAACCAAATACAGCCTGTGGGCTCGGCTTGCTGCTCGACACTTAACAGGTCACGCACGCACGCGCGCGCGGCCGCTGCATTTTGACTGCGCATCAAGTTACCAGTGCGTAAAATCGGCCAGACCAAGGGTATACCTTGGCGTAAAAAACGAGGCTGATCAGTTAAACCTGCTGCGCGTAACATATCTTTAAGTAACTGATAATCCGGATCACGGCTTTGAAAGGCCTCTCCGGTTGGCAAGTCGACCAGCAACAAGCAATTATCCGCCCGTAACATTTGCAAAGCAAAACGCGGAATAGGTTCAGCCGCAATTGACGCAGGCTGTGTGGCAAGCTGCTCAACTGACGCAGTAACCGGCGCGCTGACGTTAGGCTGAGCCTTGGGTTTAATCACAGCTAAGGCTAATTTATCCCGCACCGAAACACGCTCACCGCGCTGCACCGCTGGCGCACTGATAGCACTACCCGCTGCCGTCGTTGATGGCCGTGGCACCACAGTTTGCACTGCGGGTTGAATCGCTACTTGATCAATAGTTTCCCAATCCAACAGCCACTCACGCGATGGCGCAGCGTTCACTAGAGCCTGACGCGGCAGCCACACATCCATACCCATAGCTTGCAGCATAGCTTGGCGTCGGACTTCCTGCTCATGCATCATATTTGCTGTGCTAGTCACACACCATCCACCTGCGGATGCGCTTTATCAGTACCTAAATGCATCAAATTCAGCGCGTTTAAGTAAGCTTTGGCTGAAGCAATCACAATATCAGTGTCCGCACCATTACCATTGACAATACGACCGCCGCGCTCTAAACGTACCGTCACTTCACCTTGTGAATCCGTGCCTTGAGTAATCGCATTGACTGAATAGAGTTGTAAAGTTGCACCTGAGTTTGCCAGTTTTTCAATGGCTTTAAAGGCGGCATCAACGGGGCCGGAACCTTGATCGTCGCTGGCGATTTCTTGACCATCAACATTCAGAATAATGTGCGCGTGCGGCACTTCACCCGTTTTACTGGCCACTTCTAAGCTGACTAATTTGTAAAACTCAGGGGTTTCTTGATTTAAAGTTTCAGACACTAACGCCTGTAAATCTTCATCAAAGATTTCATGTTTTTTGTCGGCTAATTCTTTAAAGCGTGCAAACATAGCATTCAGTTCAGTATCACTGCTAAATTCAATACCCAACTCTAATAAACGACTACGGAATGCGCTGCGGCCTGAGTGCTTACCCATGACCATTTTATTAGCATTCCAACCGACATCTTCTGCAGCCATAATCTCGTAGGTTTCGCGGTGCTTAAGTACGCCATCTTGGTGAATACCTGACTCATGCGCAAAAGCGTTGGCACCGACAATGGCTTTGTTCGGCTGCACTGGAAAACCAGTAATGCCGGACACCATGCGCGAAACGCTAAGGATATGCGGGGTATCAATATTGGTATGCACACCGAGCAGGTCTTGACGGGTTTTGATCGCCATCACCACTTCTTCCAGCGCTGCGTTACCGGCACGCTCACCCAAACCGTTAATCGTACATTCAACTTGACGCGCACCCGCTACCACCGCAGCTAAGGAGTTCGCCACAGCCAAGCCTAAGTCGTTATGGCAGTGTACTGAGAAGATGGCTTTATCAGCGTTCGGTACTCGATTGATCAATTGGCTGATTAAGGCTGCGTACTCATGTGGAATCGAGTAACCGACAGTATCCGGAATATTAATGGTGCGCGCACCGGCATCAATCGCCGCTTCAACAATGCGGCAGAGGAAATCAATGTCCGAGCGGCCGGCATCTTCACAAGAAAACTCAACATCCGAGCATAAATTGCGTGCTTTCTTAATCGCCCGTACCGCTTGCTCAACCACTTGGTCAGGCTGCATCCGCAGCTTATGCTCCATATGAATCGGACTGGTGGCAATAAAGGTATGAATACGACCGGAGTTAGCACCCGCCAAAGCTTCGGCAGCACGCTCAATGTCACCATCTAACGCACGCGACAAGCTACAAATAGTACTGTCTTGAATAGTGTCAGCAATGGCCTTCACTGCTTCAAAATCACCCTGACTGGCAATCGCAAAGCCCGCTTCAATCACATCCACACGCATGCGCTCTAGAGCTTTAGCAATGCGCAGCTTTTCTTCTTTGGTCATCGAAGCGCCAGGGCTTTGCTCGCCATCACGCAAGGTGGTATCAAAAATAATAACGCGGTCACTGCTGCTCATAATCTTCTCCTGAAGGCTGCCAGTCGCTGCTGGGCAAGCAAACTCTAGGTCTTTGTGCAGTTACATCTACGCACAAAAACATTTTTATAATAGGGGTATAAGTACTAGATTAATCCTCGTGTCTGTCGAGGTCTAGCGGCAATTCGTCGTACAGCGCTAAGCTGCGTTGTGCACTGCTAACAGGGGTTCATAGCCAAGTTTTAACGCGTTGGCAATTGCGCCTCAATACTGTCCAATAAACGTTGTAAAGCACCTTGATTACGCTGCAAAACCTGCTGAGCGGCAGCACACATTGTTTGTGCTTGCTCGGGATTGCGCCACAGTTCGGCCACGGCATGCGTTAGTGCATGCGTATCAGCCACTTCTCGCAAACCACCCGCTTCTAGTAATTGCTCAGCAATTTCTAAGAAATTAAAATAATGTGGGCCGGTTAAAGTCGGTTTAGCCAAAGCAATCGGCTCGAGCATATTGTGTCCGCCATGCTCAATTAAGCTGCCCGCTACTAAGGCGACATCCGCTAGTGCGTAGAGAAACAGCAACTCACCCATGGTATCACCGAGCAATATTTGATGTTCAGCGCTGACCGCCGCCTGAGTAGAGCGACGCTGCACCTGCAGCCCCTGCTGCACACACAAGTTATACACAGTCTCAAAACGCTCAGGATGCCTAGGTACTAAAATCAATAAGGCAGTTGGGAATTGCGCCAGTAACTGCTGATGGGCGGCTAAAATCAACGCATCTTCACCTTCATGGGTGCTGGCCGCAATCCATATCGGACGCTGACTGGCGTGCCACTGCTCACGTAGCGCTTGTGCCTGCTCAGGTAGTGCAGCGTCGACACGTAAATCATATTTAATCGAGCCAGTGACAGTCACCGCTTCAGGGCGCGCACCTAAATCGATAAAACGCTGCGCTTCGGTGTGTGTCTGTACTGCTAAAACGCTGAGCTGCTTGAGCATCGGCGCCACCAGCTTAGGAAAGCGTCCGTAACCGCGTGCGGAACGTGCAGATAAACGCCCATTAGCTAACAGCACCGGAACATTTAAACGCGCGCACTGATTGATATGGTTGGGCCAAAGTTCAGTTTCCATCACAATCGCCAAGCGCGGCTTAAGGCGTTTAAAGAACTGTCGTGAACAGATGGGTAAGTCATAAGGCAAATAACAATGCTGCACACTATCGCCAAATAAACTTTGAATGCGCTCAGAACCGGTCGGTGTCATACAGGTCACGGTAATGGGCAAATCCGGATAGAGTTGCTGCAACGCTTTCACCACCGGCGCTGCGGCAATACTTTCACCTACAGATACCGCATGCAGCCAAATACCACCCTGTGTAAATTCAGGTAAGTTGATCGCGAAACGCTCAGCAATGCGCTTGGCGTAGGCCGGTGCTTTGCGCGAACGCAGCCATAAGCGCACAGCAATTACGGGTACGGCAAGGTACAGCAGCAAGCTATATAGGGTTCTATTCATAGTGGTAAAGTTTAGCAAAGGCGCGGCGATAATACTGCGCTCGGTTATACTGCTGCTATATTTTTTACGAGAGGCGTCTATGTCACTCACTTTAAACACCGATATTGCCATTATTGGCGGTGGCATCGCCGGCTTATGGCTCAATGCGCAATTGCGCCAGCGCGGCTTTAATACCCTGCTGATTGAACAAAACAGCCTCGGCGGCGGCCAATCAGTCAAATCCCAAGGGATTATCCATGGCGGCGCTAAATACGCTCTGCATGGTGCACTGAGCGGATCTTCCGAAGCCATTGCTGAGATGCCAGAGCGCTGGCGTAAAGCGCTCAATGGTGATGACGAGATCGACTTGCGCGGTGTACGTCTGTTATCCGACGCGCACTATTTGTGGTCACCGGGCTCAATTGCCGGCAATCTCACCAGTTTCTTTGCCAGTAAAGCCATGCGCGGCCGCGTTGACCAAGTCAAAGGCAAAGCGTTACCTGAAGCATTGCAGCACAAAGATTTTAAAGGCCGCGTTTATCGCTTGTCTGAACTGGTGCTAGATGTTCCTAGCCTAGTATCACGCATGGCAGAACTGGCCGGTGATAGTTTGCTGCATGCGCAAACTATCACCCCACGTTACGAGAACGATAAATTGGTTGGCGTACAGGCTGATGACTACAGCATCAGCGCGCAACGCGTGGTGTTTTGCGCCGGTAGTGGTAATGAAGAATTACTGCACAGCTTTGCTCTAGAAAAACCTGCACAACAATTGCGCCCCCTGCATATGGTGCTGGCTAAAGGCCCGGCTTTATTACCTTTGTACGCGCACTGTTTAGGCGGCGGCAGCAAGCCACGAGTGACAGTCACCACCCACCCTGCGGCCGATGGTGAGTGGGTCTGGTATTTAGGCGGAAATTTAGCCGAAGCCGATGGCGTAGCACGTTCTGAAGCGGAGCAAATTCAAGCGGCTCAAGATGAAATAGCGCAACTGCTGCCCTGGGTATCACAAGAGCACACGCAGTGGGCCACCTTACGCGTTAATCGCGCCGAGCCAGTACAATCTGGATTAACCCGCCCGGAGAATGCTTTTGTCACTGCGCAAGGGGCACTGGTGATTGGTTGGCCGACTAAGCTGGCTTTAGCACCGGATTTTAGTGATCGTGTGCTAAAGCTCTTTGAGCGTGATGCTATTCAACCTTCAGCAACACGCAGCTATGCTGACTTACCCCGTCCAAGCGTAGCGGCACCGATTTGGGAGACCCTATTTAATGACCCTGCATGACTTGCATCGCCCGTTGGGCAGTACCGGTTTTGACGTTTCACCCTTGGGCCTGGGCACCGTTAAGCTAGGCCGTGACCAAGGCGTAAAATACCCCAATGGCTTTACTATTCCTGATGATGCACAAGCTCTAGCGCTGCTCAATCAGGCGCGTGATTTGGGCATTAACCTATTGGATACCGCGCCAGCCTATGGCATCAGTGAAGAGCGCTTAGGCCATTTACTGCAAGGCCAGCGTGATGAGTGGGTGATTGTCAGTAAAGTCGGTGAGGAGTTTGTGGCAGGCGCATCTGCCTATGACTTTTCTGCCGCGCACACACGTTTCTCCGTGGACCGTAGCCTGCAGCGTTTACGCACTGACCATATCGAACTGGTACTGGTGCACTCCAATGGCGATGATGTGGCTATTTTGCAGGAAGAAGAGGTCTACGCAACCTTGGCGGCACTTAAGCAAGAAGGCAAGATTGGCGGTTTTGGTTTTTCCGGTAAAACATCCGAAGGCGGGATTTTAGCCTTGGAGCAAGGTGATTGCGCCATGGTCACCTACAACCTGAATGAGCGTGATGAGTTGCCGGTGTTAGATTATGCACTGCAACATAACAAGGGCATTTTGATTAAAAAGGCTTTAGCCAGCGGCCACATCTGTTTGGCAGAGGGTATCGATCCTATCGAGGCCAGCTTTGCGATGATTTTTCAGCATCCCGTCGCCGCCAGTGCGATTGTTGGCACTATCACCCCAAAGCATCTACAAGCCAACGTCGAGTGCGTGACCAAAATACTCAGTCGCCAAGGCTAAAACATAACAGCTGCGCGGATTGAAGCCCAGCGCAGCTGTTATTGATCGACGAGTCGCTGTTACTTACTGCGGATTTTCTCAACAATGGCTGTGGTTGAGCTGTTTTCTACCAGACCTAGTACGCGCACTTCACCGCCGTAGGCATAGACCAACTCCGCGCCCACCACTTGATCCACACCGTAATCACCACCCTTCACCAAGATATCTGGCTTAAGTAAAGTAATCAGGCTTTCTGGAGTGTCTTCAGTAAAACTCACCACCCAATCCACCGCGCCTAGACCAGCCAGTACCGCCATACGACGGTCAACCGAGTTAATCGGACGCCCCGGACCTTTCAGGCGGGTGACTGAAGCATCGCCATTCACCGCAACGATTAAGCGGTCACCTTGCTCGCGCGCTTGCTCTAAATAGCTGACATGGCCGGCGTGCAAAATATCAAAGCAACCATTGGTAAACACCACGCGCTCGCCTTGCGCACGTGCATCTTCTACCGCAGCTTGCAACTGCTGCAAACTCAACACGCCACGCTCAGCGCCGTCTTCACGCTGTAGAGCACGACGCAATTCAGGCGCACTGATGGTGGCCGTACCCAGCTTACCCACTACGATACCCGCAGCTAAATTAGCCAAGGTCATGGCTTGTGGCAGGCTTTCACCCGCCGCCAAAGCCGCAGCCATAGTGGAAATTACCGTATCGCCAGCACCGGTCACATCAAAGACTTCACGGGCACGCGCTGGCAAATGCAATGCTGGCACGCCATCGCGCAATAAGGTCATACCCTGCTCACCACGGGTAATCAACAAGGCGTCCAACTCCAGCTCGTGCAGCATGGCCGTACCGCGCTGCATCAACTGTGCCTCATCCTCACAATGACCCACCACTGCTTCAAACTCAGCAAGGTTTGGCGTGAGCAGGGTCGCACCACGGTAAATCGAGAAATCAGTGCCCTTAGGATCAGCCAACACCGCGACACCGCGCTGCTTCGCTGCTTGTAATAAAGCTTGATGATTAAGCAAAGTACCCTTGCCATAATCCGAGAGAATCATCACCTTCACACTATCCAAGACTGAGTTCACTTCAGCCAATAAAGCATCGGTATCGGTATTAAAGCGCTCTTCAAAATCCATACGTAAGAGTTGCTGCTGACGGCTCATCGCCCGCAGCTTCACAATGGTGGGCTGGCTGGCAATACGTTGAAAATGCGTTTGCACGCCCACAGAATGCAGTTGCTCTGTCAGTGCATCGGCCGCTTCATCTGCACCCGTCACACCGATCAGCTGCACCGGTGCACCTAAAGCAGCAATATTTAATGCAACGTTGGCAGCGCCACCGGGACGATCTTCAGTGCGTGTAACTTTAACCACTGGCACTGGTGCTTCTGGAGAAATACGCGTGGTACTGCCATACCAATAACGGTCCAGCATCACGTCACCCACCACCAATACAGGGGCTTGGGCAAAGGCTGGTAATGGGGATTTCATAATAGAGTCAACCTTAAATAATTTGCGTCATAATAACATGCCAAACCTTAAGCAATCAGTGCCACTGCCAGTGGCATCAGTACGGCAGTCAATACGCCCATCATACTCATAGCGAGTGCAGCAAAGGCACCCGTTTCCTCACCTTCCTGCAAGGCGCGCGCAGTACCGATACCGTGAGCAATAATGCCTAACGCCATGCCTTGTGCAGCAGGATGAGTGATGCGCAAAATACGCAGTAATTCAAAGCCAAACATAGCCCCAACAATACCGGTCAGCATGACAAAGACTGCCGCCAACGAAGCAGAGCCCCCCATCTCTTCTGCCACCAGCATCGCAATCGGCGAAGTCACTGATTTGGGCGCCATAGTTTTTAAAATCATGGTTTCCGCGCCAAAGAACCAGGCCAAAGCCACACCTAAAATAGTTGCAAACAATCCACCCACAAATAGGGTGATCAGCGTTGGCCACAACACTTGACGCACTCGCCGTATATTCAAGTAGAGCGGTACTGCTAGCGCAACGGTAGCTGGGCCTAAAATAATACTGAGCAACTGCGTACCTTGTTTATAGTCGGCGTAATCAATTCCTAGTAGCAGCAATACCGAAATCAGCACAACCATCGAGATTAATAAGGGCTGCAGCAATATCCAGCGTGTTTTTTCATAGGCAGCCACAGCAAGCTGATACACACCTAAAGTTAAACCAACAAAAAACAGAGGGTGATGAATCACTGCATCTAAAGCAGCCTGCCATTCAAGAGTCATAGATCCCCCTTATTACGTGCTTGACGATTAATCAAAACTTGCATCAACCAGCCAATAAAGACCATAGACACCAATAGTGAAATAACCAGCGAGCCGGTAATCGCCCAAAAGTCGGCTTTAATATCAGCCACATGCGCCATCACCCCAATGGCTGGCGGTACTAAGAGCAAAGGCAAATAGCGTAATAAACTGGTCGCTGCTTGATTAATCGGCTCATTCACACCGCCGCGTAGCATCAAATATATAAATAACAGCACTAGGCCAATAATAGCGCCCGGTATAACTGGGAAGAAAAGTACGTTCAGCGCTGTTCCAGCTAACTGGAACGCTACTAGCAAGCTCAGCCCACGTAATAACATCTCGCTCTCCAATGATTTTTATTAACGCTGCACAGTATACGGGTAAGGATTGCTAAAACTAAATGTGTACACAGGATATGTCGCAGGCAACACTCTAACCGCAGCTTAAAGTAAAGATTTATTGCAACGCATAGTAGATTTTAGACAATAAAAAACCCGCACGAAGCGGGTTTTTTATACACAGAGGACGCAATCAATTACTTGATTTTGCCTTCTTTGTAAATCACGTGTTTACGGATAACTGGATCAAACTTTTTGATTTCCAGTTTATCAGGCGTAGTACGCTTGTTCTTATCTGTAGTGTAGAAGTGACCGGTACCAGCACTTGACACTAAACGGATTAAATCACGCATGATATTCCCCTTAAACCTTGATGCCGCGAGCACGAAGCTCAGCGAGTACTGTGTCGATTCCGCGCTTATCAATCACGCGCATGCCTTTTGCAGATAAACGTAAACGTACAAAACGGTTTTCGGTTTCTACCCAAAAACGGTGATGCTGCAAGTTTGGCAGGAAACGGCGACGGGTTTTGTTATTGGCGTGGGAAACTTTATTCCCTGTAACCGGACCCTTACCGGTTACTTGACAAACTTTTGACATATCTCAGCCCTCATAAACCACATGCTCAACCCAGCATGGGTTGGCTGCTTTAAAACGTAATTGGATTCGTAGGTCGTTAAAAACATGACGGTTTTTATAACCTGCATATTATTACCCAGACTTAACTAAGGAACAACAGCAGCACTAAATATAGTGCTAATCTGGTTCTCTTAGAATCGAGCCGTGCTTTATAGCAGAAAGCAGTTTACGAATCAAGGACAGCTACACTTTTAAACACAGCTCGGGTTGTCAGTTTTCATCACATCCAGCCATTTTCAACCATGGATAACGGCTCACCATCACCCACAATAAAATGATCCAAAACTCGCACGTCAACCAGCGCCAGCGCCTCTTTCAGACGTTCAGTCAACACCTTATCTGCCTGACTGGGTTCGGTGATTCCACTGGGGTGATTATGGGTTAAAATCAATGCCGCAGCATTGTTGGCTAAAGCACGTTTTACCACTTGGCGCGGATACACACTGGCACCATCAATAGTGCCATAAAATAAAATCTCAAAGGCTAATACTCGGTGCTTAGTGTCTAAAAATAGACAGGCAAAGACTTCATGCAACTCATGCCGCAATTTAGCTTTAAGAAAATCACGCACCGCTTGCGGACTTTCTAATGCAGATTGACGCTGAATACTGGCGGCTAAATGCCGGCGCCCCATTTCCAATACAGCTTGCAACTGTGAATATTTGGCCGGCCCTAAGCCTGGATGACTGGTAAAGCTGTTTTGGTCCGCCTCTAGCAACTGACGTAAACCACCAAAAGCACCTAATAAATCTCGAGCCAAATCCACTGCATTACGTCCACGCACACCCGTGCGCAAAAAAATGGCCAACAACTCCGCATCCGATAAAGCACTCACGCCGTATTCCAGCAAGCGCTCACGCGGTCGCTCATTAATCGGCCAACTCTGCATACTCATAGACGAACTCCTTGTCATCCATGCGCACCTCACACAGCACGCGCATCCTGATTTAATCCTTATGGATCAGCCACTGCCGCTCCAACAGCGGCTATGTTATCTTAGACAAGATATTCAAATTGGCCATTATTGCCATTTATAAATACAACTTCAGACGACAGGCAAACCCATGCAAAGGCTGTTTCAAAAACGCATTATTGTTGGCATTGGTGGCGGGATTGCTGCCTATAAAAGCGCAGAACTGGTTCGCCGTTTACGTGATTTAGGTGCCGATGTGCATGTGGTGATGACCCGTGGTGCACGTGAATTTATCACCCCACTGACCTTGCAAGCCTTATCCGGCAATCCTGTACACACCGATTTGCTCGATCCTGATGCCGAAGCCGGCATGGGTCATATTGAATTGGCACGCTGGGCTGACTTAGTACTGATTGCACCCTGCACCGCAGACTTAATGTCGCGTCTGGTACAAGGCTCAGCCAATGACTTACTGACCACCTTGGTCTTGGCGACTGACGCTCCTATTGCTTTAGCGCCCGCCATGAACCAAGCCATGTGGGCCGACAAGGCCACCCAAGCTAATGCTGAAATACTTGCCCAGCGCAGCTTTAAATTACTGGGCCCCGGCAGCGGCATACAAGCCTGCGGCGATATCGGTTTAGGTCGTATGCTGGAACCTGAACTATTGGCGCAAAACGCGGCCGACTTATTTGCGCATAAAGCATTAACCGGTAAACACGTAGTGATCACTGCCGGCCCGACGCGCGAAGACATTGATCCAGTGCGCTATATCACCAACCACAGTTCGGGCAAGATGGGTTTTAGCCTCGCCGAAGCCGCTGCCGAAGCTGGGGCGCGTGTCACCTTAATCAGTGGCCCAGTGCACCTGCCCACACCCGATCGTGTTGATCGCATCAATATCAACAGCGCGCGCGATATGTTGGCCGCCTGTGAAGCAGCTATGCCCTGCGATATTTTGATTGCCGCAGCGGCGGTGGCTGATTACCGCCCCGAGGCCAGCGCAGAGCATAAACTGAAGAAAGATCCCAACAGCGTCGATGGCATGACACTCAAGATGATCCGTAATCCCGACATTCTTGCCACCATTGCTAACCGTGCTGATCGCCCCTTTAGCGTGGGTTTTGCTGCAGAAACACAAAACCTGCTCGATTATGCCGCCGGAAAATTGCGCGATAAAAATCTGGATCTCATTGTCGCCAATGATGTATCCAACACGCAGATTGGCTTTAACAGTGACGACAACGCTCTCACAGTGATTGATCGCCAACAGCAGCAAACCTCATTTGCACAGACCAGCAAAAGTAAAATTGCTCGTCAGCTGATTGATTTTATTACCACTCACTTCAACAACAAGGTTTAACTATGCGCCGCCTTCAAGCCCAAATTCTCGACTCTCGCCTTGGCACAGAGTTTCCATTGCCTGAGTATGCCACCGCTGGCTCTGCTGGCCTTGATTTACGTGCGATGCTGACTGAAAGCTTAGAAATTGAGCCCGGTCAAACCGTGCTTATTCCCACCGGCTTAGCTATTTATATTGAAGACAGTGGCGTTGCTGCAATGATTTTGCCGCGCTCGGGCTTAGGCCATAAGCACGGTATTGTTCTCGGCAATCTAGTGGGTTTAATCGATTCTGACTACCAAGGTCAGCTGCAAGTTTCCTGCTGGAATCGTGGTAACAGCAGCTTTACTATTGCGCCAGGCGATCGTATTGCACAATTGGTTTTGGTGCCGGTAATTCAAGCTCAACTGGAAATCACCGACAGCTTTATTGAAAGCGAGCGCGCCCAAGGTGGCTTTGGTCATACTGGCAAGCAATAAAACGGATTTACATTGCATCACCTCTCTTCACTGAACTCAGGAACTGATATTTTGACCACTCCAACATTCAATGCAGCCCCCTGCACCAGCACCGCACAGGATGTACCTGCAGGTATTTTTCGCGCTTATGATATTCGCGGCATTATTGATCAAACCTTAACCACCAATACCGCGTATTGGATTGGCCGCGCAGTCGGTGCTGAAAGCATCGCTAAAGGTGAGCACAACGTGGTGGTGGGTCGTGACGGGCGCTTATCTGGCCCAACCATGGTGCAAGCACTGGTTCTGGGTTTGCGTGAGAGTGGTTGCAATGTCACTGATTTAGGCATGGTGCCAACGCCGGTGCTGTATTTTGCCACTAACGTTTTAGCCGCCACCACGGGTGTGATGGTCACTGGCAGTCACAACCCACCCGACTATAACGGCTTTAAAATCGTTCTGGCAGGTGAAACTCTGGCCAACGAACGTATCACTGCGCTGCATACTCGCATCGTCACCAACGACCTGCACAGCGGCACTGGCAGCTTGATTGAAGTTGAGATGCTGCAGCGCTACTTGGATCACGTGATCAGTGATATCAAGCTGGCCAAGCCTATGCGTGTTGTCGTGGATTGCGGCAACGGTGTGGGCGGCGTGATTGGTCCGCAACTGCTTGCAGCTTTAGGTTGCACCATTATCCCACTGTACTGCGATGTGGATGGCACCTTCCCTAATCACCACCCAGACCCGGGTAAAGCAGAAAACCTGCAAGAGTTGATTGCCCGTGTTAAAGCAGAAAAAGCTGATATTGGCGTAGCCTTTGATGGCGATGCTGACCGTGTCGGCGTAGTGACCAATAGCGGTCGCATTATTTTCTCTGACCATTTAATGATGCTCTTTGCTAAAGATGTACTGTCGCGCAACCCTGGCGCTGATGTGATTTTTGACGTGAAATGCACCCGTCGCTTAGCCACAGTCATCAGTGACAATGGCGGTAATCCCATGATGTGGAAAACCGGTCACTCACTGATCAAAGCTAAAATGCGCGAAACCGGTGCTTTATTAGCCGGTGAAATGAGCGGTCACGTGTTCTTTAAAGAGCGCTGGTTTGGCTTTGATGATGGGATTTACAGCGCTGCACGTCTTCTGGAAATCCTCAGTCAAGATGATCGCGATGCTGACGCGGTATTTGCCTCGTTCCCAGTCAACCTATCCACACCAGAAATCAATATTGAAGTCACCGAAGAGAATAAATTCCAGATCATTGAGCGCTTACAAAGCGAAGGACAGTGGGGCGCAGCCAGCCTCACTACGCTCGATGGTGTGCGTGCGGACTTTCCCAAAAGCTGGGGTTTAGTGCGCGCCTCTAATACCACACCGATGTTGGTCTTACGCTTTGAAGGCGAAACGGCGGATGATTTAGAACAGATCAAAACGCTATTCCGTGAACAATTGCTGGCACTAGTGCCAGAGCTTGAATTACCTTTTTAATTTAGGAGCCCGCCCCAATGAGTTTAAAACGTGCTGATGCCGTCCATGTTGCCGAGGTTCTGTCCGAAGCTCTGCCCTATATCCGTCGCTTTGTTGGCAAAACCTTAGTCATCAAGTACGGCGGCAACGCCATGGAAAGCGAAGAGCTAAAAACTGGCTTTGCCCGCGATATCGTTTTGATGAAAGCGGTAGGTATTAACCCTGTGGTGGTGCACGGTGGCGGCCCACAGATTGCTGACCTGCTCAAACGCCTCAATATTGAAAGCCGCTTTGTCGAAGGCATGCGCGTGACTGACGGCCAAACCATGGATGTCGTAGAAATGGTGCTCGGTGGTCAGGTCAATAAAGACATCGTGAACCTGATCAACAGTCACGGTGGTAGCGCGATTGGTTTAACCGGTAAAGATGCTCGCCTGATTCGTGCACGCAAGCTTAAGGTCACCCACCAAGATGCTGATATGCAGCAACCAGAAATCATTGATATTGGCCAAGTGGGTGAAGTGGCCAGCGTTAATACTGACTTGTTGAATATGTTGGTTAAGGGTGACTTTATTCCAGTGATTGCGCCGATTGGTGTGGGCCCTAATGGCGAGTCCTACAATATCAACGCAGACTTAGTGGCAGGTAAAGTAGCCGAAGCGCTGCATGCAGAAAAGCTGATGCTGCTGACCAATATTGCCGGTTTAATGGATAAAGAAGGCAATGTACTGACCGGTCTTAACACCGCACAAGTGGATGAACTGATCGCTGACGGCACGATTTACGGCGGCATGCTGCCCAAGATTCGCTGTGCTTTAGATGCGGTACAAGGTGGAGTGAATAGCGCGCACATCATTGATGGTCGTGTGCCGAATGCGGTATTGCTTGAAATCTTTACTGATCATGGTGTGGGTACTTTGATTACTAACAACTGATGTTGTGAGTTGTACCGCGCGTTAATTCTGTAAAAGCTGTCACTGATACGCCCGCACTGAACATGCGGGCGTAATCATTTTACTCTGCGCTAGCGTCGCTAATCATGGCGTTATACTCATCGGTAAAGAAGAACTTCTCTTCACCAAATGCCGGTACCAGATCGTCATACCAGGTCGCATTTTCATCGTATTTCGCAAAGAAAGTTTGCTGCACCCAATCAGGATTACGACCCTGAATAAAGCGCAAGACAAAGACTTTCTCGCCATTGAGTTCAATAATACTTTGAATCTCAACTTTACCCGGACCCGCACTCATAGATGGTCCACGCGCAGTGCGCGCGAGGCCTGACACTTGCTGAATCGCTTCACGGTAGATCTCAAACGCACGCACTAAAGGCACTTCAAAGTAACGCTTAGCACCGGTGTCACGCTCAACAAACATGTAGTACGGGATAATGCCTAAACGCACTTGCGTACGCCACATGCGCACCCACACGTCTGGATCATCGTTAATATGCTGCACTAACGGCGCTTGCGCACGAATCACTGCACCGGTGGCACGAATACGACGAATGGCCTCACGCACAATCGGCGTTTCCATTTCGTGCCAGTGGTTAAAGTGCGCCATAATTGCAATGTGCTTACCGCCATCCACCAGCCTTTTAAACAGATCAAGCAACTCCTCAGCATCGTCATCAGTCACAAAACGCTGCGGCCAGAAGGTTAACGCTTTGGTACCGATACGCACGGTTTGCATATGCTCAAGCTCAGGCTTAAGCAGCGGCTCAAGGTAATTCACCACGTGACGAGTTTTCATCACCATGGGGTCACCACCGGTAATCAACAGGTCAGTGATGTTTTTATCTTGAGCTAAATAACGGTGCAGCGAGTCAGCTTCGTTACTGGCAAAGCGCAGTTCTTTATCGCCAATAAACTGTGCCCAGCGGAAGCAGAAGGTACAGTAACTGTGGCAAATCTGACCTTGGCTGGGAAAAAACAGTACCGTTTCACGGTATTTATGCTGCATGCCATCCAAGGCTTCGCCATCAAGCATCGGCACGTTCATTTCTTGCTGGCCGGCTGGATGCGGATTGAGGCGGGCTTGAATCTCACGCGCCAGTTGAGTGATTTCTGCACGCGGCAGCTCATCACGCAAGGCTTGCGCCATCAAGTCATAGTCAGCTGGCTCTAACATACCACGCTGTGGGAATGTTAATTGGAACACTGGGTCATTGGGTACATTATCCCAGTTAATCAGCTCATCAATCACATACTGATTGACCCGAAACGGTAACACACTGGCCACCACACGCATTTCAAAACGCTGTTCTTCAGATAGTTTCTGCAGCGGTTCAATTTTATCTAACTGACGGTCGGTATAGACCTGGAAGCGTGTATTTTCTGTAAAACCTTCGTCACTTAAAGGCATTATTTTTATTGATTGAGTCATGGCTACTCTCCACTCTACGTAGATTCAGCACAGCGTAAAACCCAAAGGTTAAACTCTGAACCCACTTGTTGGGGCATCCCCTAGGGGAAAAAGATAGCTACACATACGTAGCATAAAGCTGCGATCAAGCACGCAAAAACGTGTCCTCATCGCCATTAGGGGTGGGAAGAAAAACTTCCCAAGGTGTCGGAAAAAATCCGAAAAGGGGTAACCGTGTTGCTAAAAGAAGG
>CALZAE010000035.1 GCA_945612235.1 uncultured Gammaproteobacteria bacterium
GTTAAAAGCATCAGCAGCCCCTATAAAAAAAGCGCCATAAAGGCGCTTTTCAATACTGCATTAATATACTAAAGACATCTCAACAGTCGTTTTATACCTGCTCCTCACTTTGCGCTGGCAGACGAAAGATCACCACATACAACAGCGGTACCACCACCAAAGTTAAAATCGTCGCAAAGGTCAAACCAAACATAATGACCACCGCCATACTTTTAAAGAAAGGGTCAAACAGCAGCGGTGCCACACCGAGGATGGTGGTAAACGCACCTAAAAAAACTGGGCGCGCACGACTGACAGCAGCGTCAATCACCGCAATAAAGCCTGGTTTACCCTCACGTATTTCAAGGTCAGCCTGATCCACCAAGACAATGGAGTTTTTCACCAACATCCCCACCAAACTTAAGCAACCTAAGATGGCCATAAACTCAAAAGGAACTTGGAAAATCACTAAGCCCACAGTCACACCGATAATCGCCAACGGTGCTGTTAACCAAATCACCAAGGGTTGGCGTAGCGAATTAAACATCAACACCACCGCCAAAATCATTGCGGTAAAACCATAAGGTGCGGAAATGGCTAAGCCTTCATTGGATTCATTGGAATCCTTGTATTCACCATGCCACTCCAAGCTGTAACCGGGCGGTAATTCAATCGCTTCAATTTTTGGCTTTAAACGATTAAATAATGGATCAGCCTGCTGACCTGGCAACGGATCGGTTTGCGCCATAATGGTTGGGAAGCGGTCCACTCGGCGTAAAATCGCATCCGTCCATTCCACTTTAACCTCAGTAATTAACTGACTCATGGGCAAGTATTTTTTCGCTGTAGGGCTGTACACCTGAACGTTTTCCACATCTTGCGCTTGGGTGCGCTCGCTGGCGGGCGCTCGGGCAATAATGGGAATCAGCTTATCGCGCTCGCGGTATACTCCTACTCGCTCACCGGTAAAGGTGCGGTTCAGTGCTTGGCTGATTTGCGTAATATCCACACCAGCACGGCGCGCTGCCACCTCATTAACTACCGGACGCAGCACCGGTGTTTTATCACGCCAGTCGTCTTGCACGGCAATGGCACCGGGGTCAGCCGCCATAATAGCCTTGGCTTGCTCAGCCAGTTGACGCAATACAGCAGGTTCGGGCCCTTTAAAGGCGACTTCGATTTTTTTACCGCCACCACGGCCCAGCATAAACTTCCATACTTTAATTTCTGCCAGCGGATGACGTTCAGATAACTCATTTTGTAGTTCATCCACCAAGGCAGCGATACCTGAAGCATCCTCCACATCAATCAACAGTTGTCCATAGCTGCTGTTGGGGTCTTCAGGGCTATAGGTCAGCATAAAACGCAAGCCACCCTGCCCAACAAAACGCGTGACATGGGTTACGCCTGACTTCTCATGAACATACTTGGCCATCTCTTCAAGCTCATGTTCAGTCTCACGAATATCGGAACCTTGCGCCAGGTACATATCCACCACAAACTGCGGGCGCGCTGAATCAGGCATAAAGCCGGGCTTGACCCAGTTAAAGCCGTAAATAGCGCTGACCAACAAACCTAACATGATCGCGCCGGTAAATAAGCGCTTGCGTAACGCTGCGTTTAATAGCTGGCGGTAGCGGTACAAAACACCGGTGATCTTCTGTGCTTCACCCTCAGGCTGAACCTTAACCTTGAGCATAGCCACGCAGAGCAATGGCGTTAAAGTCACGGCAAACAGCCAACTGAGCATCATCGAGTACAAAATAACCCAGAACAAAGAGCCCGCGTACTCACCCATATCCGTGGGCGATAGACCAATAGCACTAAAAGCTAAAATACCCACCACAGTACCGCCAAGCAGTGGAAATTGTGTACCTTTCACCACCGCAATCGCAGCACTTTCGGCCTTCTCGCCTTTTTGCATGCGCACTAAAATGCCGTCAGTCACCACAATGGCGTTATCCACCAGCATCCCGAGCGCAATAATCAAAGCACCCAGCGACACACGCTGCATGGCAATACCGTCCATATACATGGCAATCAAGGTACCGGCGACCGTCAGTAACAACACCAAGCCGACAATCACACCACTGCGCCAGCCCATAAACAAAATCAACACCAGCACCACAATCGCCACCGCGGCAGCGAGGTTTTCAACAAAGCCATTCACCGCTTCACGCACCGAGTCAGACTGGTACGACACCACCTGCAAATCAATCCCTAGAGGACGTTGCGACTCCAACTCTTGCAAGCGCGCGCGTACCGCATCACCCACATCAACAACGTTACCGCCGGCCACTTGTGAAATACCCAAACCGATCGCAGGCTGCCCGTCATAACTCATTAAGGCACGCGGTGGCTCAATGGTAGAGCGCGTAATTTTGGCAATATCCTTAAGAAAAATCACCTGCTCACCACTGGCTGAACCCAAGGCGATATGACCTAAAGCCTCGACAGAATCGACCTGCCCTTGCGGACTAAACTGCACACGCTGCGGACCGACTAATAAATTACCCGAGTCCGTGATGACATTTTGCTGACGCAAAGATTGATAGATTTCATCTTGCGAAATACCCAGTTGTGCCGCTTTCGCGGAAGCGATCTCAATAAAGATTGCTTCTTCAGGTTCACCTAATGTAGCCACCCGTGCCACACCCGGCACCTGTAATAACTCACGCTCCAGAGTATCTAGATAATCTTTAATTTCTTTTAGGCTATAACCGTCGCCCGTCACGGCAAAAAACAGTGCGTACACATCACCAAAGTCATCATTAACAATCGACGGCCCAGCACCGGGCGGCAGTTTATTTTGCGCATCACTGACTTTACGGCGCAGCTTATCCCACACCTGCTCCAACTCTGCTTTAGTGGGCGCAAACTCAAGCTCAATCTCGACCTTAACTAACGAATTTCCCATGCGCGAAACCGAGGTGACCTCTTTGATTTCTTGCAGTTGCTGCACCGCCTCCTCAATGACCTCAGTGACTTCTTGCGCCACTTGATCAGGCATAGCGCCAGGGTAAAGCGTAGTAATGGCCGCTTGTCGAATCACAAACTCGGGATCTTCAAAGCGACCTAATTTTTCGTAACTGATGTAGCCACCTAGCAACACTAAGATCGCAGCCATCCAAGCGATCGTGCGTTTAGCTAATGTTTGTTCAGCAATATTCACTGTCTAGACACCTTATTTTCGTATTATCAGCTCTCGATTAAAGAGACCTAACCAACATTGCTTCACGTAATTGACTGACACCTGCGACCACAATCTGCTCGCCACCCTGTAAACCTTTGTGCACCACAACATCAGTGCCGAGCACATCACCTAAAGTGACTTCTTGCAAAGTGACACGCGAGCTTTGTGCATCAAATACCCAGACCCCTGTGACATTGTCTGCACTGGAATAAATTGACTTGAGCGGTACCATCACTTGACCTTGAGTAGCATCACCTAAGGCCTCCTGCGGAATCACATCCACAGACATGCCCGGCAAAATAGTAATGTCGTAGCCCGGATCGAGAGTGACCACTACTTCATAGCTTTGGGTTTGGCTGTCACTGTCAGAAGAAAACGATTTTAAACTCACAGGCAACAACAGATCAGGCTGATCAGCAAACACTGCATACCCTGCTACTTGCTTAGGTGTATTACGCACAATGCGTTCAGGCACGTTAATCACAATCTCAAGATTATTTAAATCTTGCAAACTAATAATGGCTTCTTTATCTTGCACATTGCTGTAATTCTCAACATAACGCTTAGTCACTACTCCAGTAAAAGGTGCTATCAAGCGCGTATCGTCAAAATCCTTTTTCGTTAAAGCATAATCAGCTTGAGCAACATCCATAGCAGTGCGCTGCTTATCAACTTCGGCCTTAGCAATAGCCTGACTGCGTTGCCACAAGCTATTAAAACGCTCATAGTCAGTACGCTCCTTGTTATAGCGGGCTAGAGCTGAACGCATTTGCGTTTTATAGTTGGCATTATCTAAACGCGCAACCAATGCACCCTTAGCAATTAACTGCCCTTCTTCAACCGGCAGTTCAACTATTTGACCTGGCACATTAAAGGTTAAGTCTGCACGCTGCGCAGCACGTACACGCCCAGGAAAGCGTGTGCTGGATGCTTTATCGGAGCGCTCAACCACTATCATCGGGACGGGACGCTCAACTTCAGCCCGCTCAACGTCGGCCTCACCTTTACCGCAGCCGCTGAGCGCTGCTATAACCATGGCACTTACTAACCAGCCCATTTGCTTTATCAATCTTTATACTCCTGATGAATGCTCGATGATCAGCGCTGTCACGCAGCATTGACACAAAAGATAGCCGCATAGTTTCACTGAAGCGCCCAGACTAAGCAACGCACTCTGCGCCCAAAATGGGTATCATTCGCTTATATATACTTTTACTGCGGCAGTATGAGCACCACTATGACATTGAATTATCAGCAAGTGACCCGCCATTTTGGCCACCTTTTCCCCATTCATATTGAAGCTTTATGTGAACTGCTGATTGTGCTGCGTCAACAGTTTCAAGGGGACTTAGACCTGATGTTGATTTTAGCCATTATCAGCTCACGCGCTATGCCGGCGCGTCAGGGCCAAACCACAGATATGAGCTACAGCCAATTTATCAGCGATCAAAGCAAAGAGCGCGCAGACCAACCCATCAATATCCAGTCAATTGCCGAATGCAGCGGCATTCCACGAGAAACCGTGCGCCGCAAAGTCAATAAACTTGAAGCATTAGACTTCATTAAGCGCGATGCACAGGGCATGCTTGAAGTGACGGATATCGCTATTCATAAGCTAAAACCTGCCACAGAAGCCACCTTGCATTATTTGATCGCCCTAGGCAAAGGCAGTTCGATTGTCGATGCGTAACATGCCTCTGATTAAGCTATCTCTTACCTGCCACAACCAAACCCGCACATCACAGCTAATGCTCAGTCATGCGTTGCTCAATCAGAGATTGCTCAGCGCAGCACACTAGCGCGGAGCACTGATTTTGGAAGACGCCGCTAGGATTTATGCTTGAGCTAATAATAAAAACATCGGGTAGGTGCGACCGTTTTTATGTGCAATGCTAAAAATCTCGCGATAACTCAAATTTTTAAAGCCTGCTTTAGCCGCTTCTTCAAGCAACTCTTGCGGATCAAAACCAAAATGCAGCACACCTTTACCTTGGTTATCGCCATGAAAACTGCCATCTTCGCTGTACAAGTCAATCAATGCTAATTGGCCATTTTCTTTTAAGCATTGCTGCATACATTTTAATAACCTTGGAATATCGGCCACGTGGTGCAAAGCCATACTGCTTATCACGCCGTCATAGGTTTGGTTTAAGCCACAAAAAATATCATGCTCAAGTGCGCTGATATTAGCGATATTTTTTGCAGTTAACTGCTCCAGCATCGCTGCCGAAGTATCTAAAGCAGTAACACGCTTAACCTGCGCAGCTAAAGGCGCACTGATCGCTCCAGTACCTGCACCAAAATCTAACCAATGCTGATCAGCAGTTAAGGTCAATAACGAAAACACTTTATCGGGCAAAGCTGCCAATTGCTGAGAAATAGGACTGTGCTCAAACCGCTGCGCAGCACGAACAAAGTGTGCTTGCGCCAATGCCTGTGATGTATCAGTCATGCCAACCTCTTCTGCTCTTTAATATATCAACACCGCAACTATATTGCCTCGCGCCCAGAGAATCCAGCGCCAAGCATCAGCAACGCCCAGGCTCGCACATTAACCCCCCTTGCAATACAGCACCCAACACAGGCTATACCAGCAGAAAACCGTGGAATACCGCAAAGCACTGACTGATAGCACAGTTGATATGGGTCAAACCCCACAAGGCCCGAGGTTGAGTTAGCTTCGGGCCTTGTGCGTTGCTGAATGAGATTAATATTTTCAGACCACACTAGAGCGCGCAATCATTTCACTGCATCACTGATCCAGTCGGCAAACCCCTCAGGCACAATCAACTCATGCTGCGCCCGTGTGCAGGCGGTATACAGGCTTGAAAACAATCGTGCACGGCTATCAGGATGTTTATGGCCAGCCGGTAGCACCAGTAAATCCCGTGATAAATACACACTGGAAAACTCCATGTTTTTGGTATCACTCACGCGTGCCAAAGTAATCTCACCACCGCCTGCACGCATATGTCGATTCACTGCAGTCTCAAAATCCGCTTGCGAATAACCTTTGTGCAGCATGCGCTCAATAGCCTCAAACGATGGGTTACTGGCCATTGCATTACTTAAGGCATCCCAATTGGCATAACGAAAAATCAAACCATGACGTGGCCGTGTGCCATTGCTGTACAACTCAATACAATCCTGCGCAAAAATCATAAAGTCTTTAAAGGTCGAGCGGGCTAGACGAAAGGATGCGCCGGCATGACTTAAGCGCTGGAACCAAGCAAACAAATCAAACTCATCAGCGACAATAATAGTGGTGGCGCGCTGCGGAATTTGCCAGCCGCTATAATGCTGCAAATTAGTGCAGTGATCAGCTCGACCTGCAAACAACTCTTTGCTGGCACCAGGATGCGCTTGGATCAATGGATTGACGACATCTTCAACTTGCTTACCCAAGCGAATGGATTGCGCCAGCGCACGTTGACGAATCACTTCGCTGCGCACCGGTGCCATACCATTGAGGTTTTGCAATTCATCACTTAAGGTAATCACCGCCTGTGGACTGCGATCTAAAATCTGCAGCATCGGCGTGGGAATATCATGGCCTTCATCGACAATAATGTGGCTGTACTGGGTATCTAGCACTTCACCAGTCAATGACAGTAATTTAATACGATGGTAGCCGCGTATCGGCAAGCGTATGTGTGGCTCAGAAGGCCGAATCAACTCGCGCCAATACAGATTCACAATCTCCAACAGCGCACTTTTATCCACCACGCTGAGCTGGCTACCAATCGCCATAGGCAGATGTATAAAATCCAGATCTTGCGCCGTAGTATTGCAATAACTGGCCACTGTTCGCGCACAAATACTGACCACCTCATGGGGTGACAAGTGCGCTACAGCAGGAATATTCAGCCAGGCCACCACTTGGCTGGGTGCAACCTGCCAGGTCTGCTGCATGCGGGTTTTATCTTTAAGGCGCCAGCTATTGGCCAATAAATTACTGTCCAACACCTGCCCTGCAGCTTGGGCAAAGGTCAAGGCTGGAAACTGCTCACCAGCGCGCCGTTGCAATGCTTGCAACTGGCCATAGGTTTGCGCCAGCAACAAAGTACGCTCGGGCTGTAATAGCTGGGCAAAACGACTGATTAAGTGTGTTTTACCTGACCCCGCATAGCCTTGCACATTGAATGACTCATCGGGAGCCGCCAAGTACTCACGCAGCATTCTATTTTGCGGATCAGTCACGGATAACTCGGCCTGAAATTCAGCAAAATACACTGGCTGTAAAGGCTTAATTTCTGCTTGATACTCAGCGCTAAAGGTAAACAGCCATTGACCTTCGGCATCCAGATAGCGCTGTTCATCTACTGGGTATTCATCATCGAGCAAACTGACATTGAGTTGAGCCAAGTAGGATAAGCCAGCGGCAAACTGCTCGGCAGCAAAACGCTCACTGACCAGATGCTGAAACGCCAAAGGAGTGAGATTATTTGCTTGCACTCCAGCACTGATCATCTGCGCTAACTGACGCTCAATTGAGGCCTGCGCAGCCTGCTCACGAGCAAGTTTTTGTGCACTTTGAATACACAGCACTGCAGCCAGTTGCGCCACTGTCGCAGTTTGAAAAAAATCAGGCCAAGCACCCATCGATAACTCTTGGGCAACGGTGCGATACAAAGGTAAAAAAGTCATAAGTCTCTCACTACTGCGCAAGCGTATTAAGGCGGGTATCGAATCAGCTCTGCTTAAAATACAAGCCTACAAGCACAGATTGCTGAACGATGTTGAACGAGGTCATACGCGCATTTTAGCAGAGACAGCCTATAACGCCTGCTTATCTGCCGCACTTATCCGCCTACCGACAATAATGCCCTGCAAGCAGATAAGTTAGACGCAGCAGTGACAACAACTGCTGACTTATGACTGGCTGACTCGCTCAATAATCAACGCGATACCCTGCCCGCCACCAATGCATAAGGTAATTAAAGCATAGCGCCCCTGTGTACGTTCCAGTTCATACAGCGCCTTGACCGTCAAAATAGCACCCGTTGCCCCCACGGGATGCCCCATACCCACGGCGCCACCATTGGGATTGAGTTTTTCGCTGGGCAAGCCAAGCTCTTGTGCAACAGCCATCGCTTGAGCGGCAAACGCCTCGTTGGACTCAATCACATCGATATCAGCAACAGTTAAGCCCGCTTGTTCTAAGGCCTTGTTCACCGCACCTACCGGTCCCATACCCATCAAGGTGGGGTCAACACCGCAAAAACCATTGGCCACGAGGCGCGCACGTACTTTGAGGCCGTGCTGGGCGGCAGTTTTAGCATCGGCCAATAGCAGCGAAGCCGCACCATCGTTAATGCCAGATGCATTACCAGCGGTCACTACACCCTCTTTTTTAAAGGCAGGCTTGAGTTTGGCTAAATCAGCTAAAGTTACGTGCGCACGTATATGCTCATCAGTAGCAAAGAGCACCTCTTCTCGGCCTTTTTTCACACTGACCGGCACGATCTGCTCATCAAAGCGTCCAGATTCTATCGCCGCAGCAGCCTTTTGATGGCTGGCCAAAGCAAACTCATCAAGCTGCTGACGGGTGAAACCATATTTAGCAGCAATATTCTCAGCCGTTACTCCCATATGACCGGTAGCAAAAGGATCACTGAGAATACCCAAGGTCAAGTCCTGCACCGCACCATCACCCATACGTAAACCAGCACGCATTTTAGGCAAAATATACGCACCTTGGCTCATGGATTCCGCACCACCGGCTAAGGCTAATTTACTGTCGCCCGTTTCAATCATTTGTGCAGCAGAAATAATGGCCTGCAAGCCAGAACCACATAAACGATTGACGTTAAACGCAGCCGAACTCTCATCTAAACCGGCATTGATAGCAATATGTCGGGCTAAGTACGCATCTTGCGCCGCAGTGGTAATAATATGGCCATAGACGGCATGATCGATCAATTTAGCATCCACACCACTGCGTTTAATCACTTCTTGCGCCGTCGCCGTACCCATTTGTGCGGGAGTCAATGTCGACAAGCTACCACCAAACCCACCAATGGCGGTGCGTACTGCTTCAACGATAACTACTGAGTTAAACTGCATGTCTTATCCTTATTATTAAGTGTGCTGATAGCCATCTGCGCCAACGCACTAGTGTATTTGTCTTCTATTATTACGCGCCCAGCAGGTATTTCAACGGCCAAACAGACGAGTTGAACTAGCACAGACTAAAACCCCTGCAAGGTATTGACCGTCAGTAAAGGTGAGCTGCTCGCAGCTAAAGCAATCGAGGTTACGCGCTGCATGCACACAAGCCTGAGCGCACCAACGAGCAGCACTCATAAAAACACTGAACTTTTCTTATAATCAGATCATAATATGTCGATATTGCAGCTATCATGGCCAATGCAATACAGCATGATTTATCAATCTTTCTAGGAACTGCAAATATGATCAGTTACGTGACTTTAGGTGTGAGCAATTTAGCAGCAGCAAAAGCTTTTTACGGTGAATTACTGGCCGAGCAAGGTGCTAAAATTCTGATTGATATGGATCGCATCAGTTTTATTGGTAAAAGTATGGATCAGCCGATGCTAGCCGTGTGCATTCCTTTTAACGAGCAACCAGCACAAGCAGGCAACGGCACTATGGTGTCTTTCGCTCCGGGTTCAAAAGCAGGGGTCGACGCTCTGTATAATAAAGCGATGGCTTTAGGCGCAACCTGTGACGGTGCTCCAGGTGAGCGTATCCCTGGTGTCTTTTACGGTGCCTACGTCAAAGATGTAGACGGCAACAAACTGTGCTTTAACCACTTCGAGTAAGACCATTTACTATGCAAATACACAGCGACTTCAGTCAACGCGTAGTAATTCAACCTGAGCAATATGAGTTTGTTGATTCTCCGTTAGCCGGCGTCAGTCGCATGATGCTGGAGCGCGCAGGTGCTGAAGTTGCTCGTGCGACCAGTATTGTGCGCTATCAACCCGGCAGTGGTTATAGCGCACATACCCACACTGGCGGCGAAGAAATCTTAGTCTTAGACGGTGTCTTTTCAGACGAGCATGGTGATTACCCTGCCGGCACCTATTTACGTAACCCACCGGGTACATCCCACCAACCTTTTTCCGTCAAGGGCTGTACGCTACTGGTGAAGCTGTGGCAGTTTGCTGAGGATGACAGCACACAACGGGTCATTCACACCCAACACGCCCAGTGGCTACCGGGGCTTGTTGATGGTTTATCAGTGCTACCTTTACACGAACATCAGGGCGTGAGTACTGCGCTAGTGCGTTGGGCACCCAACACTCAATTTAACCCCCATGTTCATGCTGGTGGTGAAGAGATACTGGTGCTAGAAGGTATGTTCTGTGATGAGTACGGCCAATATCCAGCAGGCAGCTGGTTAAGAAACCCCAGATACAGCAACCACCGCCCCTTTACCCTTGCGCAAGGCGCTTTAATTTACGTTAAAGTCGGTCATATCGATGCAGGTTTAATGGGCGATCGTTTTATCAGCCCGCCCACACAGAGCACATCCCTATGAGTCAGTTTGATAGCGCCAACTTATCTCGCATTATAGAAATGGCCTGGGAAGATCGCACGCCCTTTGAAGCCATTGAGCAACTCTACGGTCTCAATGAAAGCGCAGTGATTGAACTGATGCGCCGCGAGCTTAAAGCTTCATCCTTCCGCTTATGGCGCGCACGCGTCAGTGGTCGTAAAACCAAACATTTGCAGTTACGCCACCCGGGCATCAGCCGCGGTTATTGCTCAACACAATATAAAATGCGTTAAGCACCACACTGCAGCATCATGAGTGAGGCTGCAGTGCGCGCGTCCAATCATCGGCATCAATAAAGCCTAAAATCTGCTGCGTATCACTTTCCACGTTAATAAAGACTGACGCGCCATATTCATAGTCAACTTCGCCATAGGCTAAGTTTTCATTGACCTCATCCATGCAACTGCTGTGCGTGACCAACACCAGATTACGTCCTGGCACTTTCTTCGCTAAAGCCTCTTGCACAAAGTTGTCTTTACACTGATATAAAAAATCTTCGTAAGCAGTCGACTCAGGAAACAATAAAGCTCGCGTCTGGCTCGTACGTACTAAAGGGCTGCTATAAATATCAGCAGTGCCCAACCCTAAACCAGCGAACTGTTCACGCAACTCCAGTCCCACCATGGTGGAGCGCTCAGTAATACCTGTTGCCTCTTCTTCTAAGCATGCCGCGTCAACACGACTGCAGCGCTCCAAGTGACGCACCAACACAATCACATCACCATCACGCCATTCGGCTAGCAAGTCAGCGGTTAATGTCGATGGGCTTTGTGACAAATCCGCAGGCTGTGGATCCGCTACGACAAAACCGGTCACTGCCATCACTGCTGTTACGGCACACACAGCGGCTAATAGGTGTTTCTTAGTGCGAGTCATCACGGGTTTAAGTCCAAATTTAAGTAACATGAGCAATTGGCTCTCAAGAAATAATATATTTAGTCAGGCAAACTGAGCATCAGTTCCGCAAACAACAACGAATCAGCATTAATACTTATGCGCATCAGCCTAGCCGATACCTATGACAGTGTGATGACAGCTTAAAAAACACTCTACACAGCCAAGCGCTACATGCATTAACACAGACAAATCGCGCAGCAACTTCAGCAGACACGCAAGAAGTCAGCACTTAATATGCGCATTTAGCTAAACTCTCATATATATAGCTAAACTATAGCCGCCATACTGGCTCAGAATAGACAACCCTTTACCTGTTAGGTGCATGCCTTGTACAAAGATTTAACATTTGATGACGATGGTTACTTAATCGATGAGCTTCGCGACTTAGGCTACGATCTTGAAGATGATGATTTATCTGATTTGGATTTTCGGGATCCAGATTATGGTGATTACGCCGAAGACGCTCCAGATATTATTCTCGATGTGCCTTATGTGCCCACCGATGAAAAAATAATCTACGCGATGCTCGATTTAGCACAGGTCACCAGTGAAGACGTACTGTACGACCTCGGCTGCGGAGATGGCCGTATCGTAGTGGCCGCCGCTTTGGAGCGTAATACCCGCGGTGTCGGTATTGATATTGACCCGATGCGTATCACTGAAGCCATTGAGTATGCAGGCCATACTGGCGTTGAGTATTTAACACGCTTTTTTGAAGGTGACTTGCTCGAAGCCGATTTCAGCGACGCCACAGTGGTGACTTTATACCTGCTGGACTTAGTGAACCTCGAACTGCGTCCGCGTTTGCTTGATGAGTTACGCCCCGGCACGCGCATCATTTCGCACGCCTTTGATATGGGTGACTGGAAGCCCGATCAACGCCAAAATTGCGGTAGCATCAATGTCTACAAATGGATTGTGCCAGCTAAAGTCGCAGGCCTATGGGAATGGCAAACCACACAAGGTGATACCTATCGTGTTGAGCTTAAGCAAAAATATCAACGTGTCTCAGGTCAAGCTTGGATCAATGGCCAGCCTGCACTTTTAGATAGCGCTTTACTGCAAGCTGATCTTTTAGAGTTGATTATCAAGAAAAATACCAGCAGCCGTGCCGAGCGATTTTTGATGCAGCACAAAGGGCGGGAGTTACTCGCAGCCGAAGGCGATTTACAAGCCACGCCAGCCGTTAAAATATTTCAACCATAAACGTTACTGATGACATAAATCTACCAGGAATCTACCAAGCGCAACATCTAACACCTAATCAGAAAGCTGCTATTAACACAACGGCTATCTTGCAAAGTATTGACCAGCAAGGGTAATACACACAATTTTTGTCTGTTTTATCCTTATTTACTATTATTTAATCACTTATGTTATTAAGCTATATAAAAATAAAAAAAGCTTAGCAGCGTACTAAGCTTAATCACATAATTGGCATGTATAGATAACTGCCAAACATAATCATAAATGATGGCAACTATACTTGCCTGATGGAGTACGGCTTATGAAAAAGTGGCCAATAGTAATCGGCATCCTTGGAGTCGGTGGACTGGCACTTGCGTTCACATTGGGGCAAGCATTGCCGCATTTGCGCACTACAACCAGCACAATTGAAGTCAATATTAACGACCCTGAACTGATCAAAAAAGGTGAGTACATCGCACGTACTGCTGACTGCGTAGCCTGTCACACTGTCTTAGGCGGTGAGGAGTTTGCTGGCGGTTTACCTATGCTTACACCGCTGGGGGCAATTTACTCGACCAATATCACCCCAGATAAAGAAACAGGTATTGGTCATTACACTTTTGACGACTTTAATAATGCGACCAAGCACGGTGTACGTAAAGACAATAGTGCGCTGTACCCAGCGATGCCCTACCCGTCTTACCAGATCATGCCAGATGAAGATATGGCAGCCATGTACGCCTACTTTATGTCGGGCGTAAAAGCTGTTAAGCAAGAGAACAAACCCAGCGAAATGCCACCCATACTCAACTGGCGCTGGCCGCTAGCGTATTGGCAGGCCATCTTCGCACCTGAGCGTGAGTTTGTTGCTGAAACTGACGATGCCGTCTTGACTCGTGGTCAATACCTGATCGAAGGTCCGGGACACTGTGGCTCATGCCATACTGAACGCGGTATTGGTTTCCAAGAAGTTGCTTTATCTAACGCCGACTCTGAAGAGTATTTAAGCGGTGCGGTGATTGATGGCTGGCGGGCCAAAAGCCTGCGTGGCGAGCATGACGGTCTAGCAATCTGGAGCACAGAAGAGTTAGTCGATTTCTTCAAAACAGGTCGTACTGATATCACCGCGGCTTTTGGCGCTATGGCTGAAGTGGTTGAGCACAGTACTCAGTATATGACTGAGGATGATCTGTATGCGATGTCTGCTTACTTAAAGACACTCAGCCCAAAACCGGGTGAGCCTGTCACTGTTGCAGCCAAAGAAGATGTCACCACGCAAAAACTGCTGGATGGCGTTTATGATTCACGCGGTGCAATTTTGTACGCTGAGTATTGCCAAGTCTGCCACCGTGCAGACGGTAAAGGTGTACCGCGTATTTTCCCAGCACTAGACGGCAACAGTGCCGTTTACTCACGTGATGCTGACTCAGTACTGCAAATCACCCTCAGCGGTGGTCGTATGCCTAACACCAAGCATGACCGCATGGCCTTTACCATGCCTGAGTTTATTAACCTCAGTGATGCTGACGTAGCCGAAGTAGTGAACTACATCCGTAACAGCTGGACCAACCAAGGCAGCAAGGTTGATGTCGATGACGTGGTACAAATGCGCCACTTCCTCAGCAAAAAGCCTAAAACAGGGACTGACGTTGCACCTGACTTAAGTGTTCCTGCTGCAGAAAAAAGGAGTCAAATGTGAATAAATCACTCTTAAATCTGCCCGCTGGCATCAGCGCATACCGCTTGCCGCTGACACTCCTTGCAGCAGTTTGTGCCTTTGCGATCAGCGGTTGTGATAACCCTAAGCCGACTGAGCGTAATGCGACAGAATTTGACTTAGTCACTACCGATGACGCAAACGAAGATATCGGCACTTATATTCTTCCGCAAGATACCTCTATCTTGAAAGAGCCCAATGCTGATCAGATTTTCTACGGTAAGCGCCTGCTCAATGAAACCAAGCGCCTGCTACCTGATAATGTCGGCGCGCAGATGAACTGTAACAGCTGCCATATTTCCCAAGGTAAAATCCCCTTAGGTGACCCCTACATCAATAGCCATAACTTCTACCCGCGCGTGATGCCACGTTCAGGTAAGGAGGTTGATTTAGCCGGTCGTGTGAATGGTTGCTTTATGCGTTCGATGAACGGCAAGCCGTTACCTAAAGATTCAGACGAAATGCAGGCGATATTGGCCTACATGGAATGGCTGTCACAGAATGTGCCGAAAAACCAAAAAGTAGCAATCAAAAACGCAGGTAGCGTGGATGAGTCCTTAGTGGGCGACCCTGTACGTGGTGAAGTGATTTACCAAGTCCAGTGTGCAACCTGTCACGGTAACAACGGCGAAGGCATCAAAGACAGCCGCGGCGATATCGTTTTCCCACCATTGTGGGGTGATGAGTCCTTTAACATTGGTGCCGGTATGGCGCGTACTTACAAAGCAGCTGCTTTTGTAAAATACAATATGCCGATGGGTATCCAAACTAAAGGACTGTGGGGTCACGGTAACGTGCTCAGCGACCAAGATGCGATTGACGTATCTGAGTTCTTTACCCATAAACCGCGCCCAGACTTCCCTGGCAAGGTGAATGACTGGCCAAACGGCAATAAGCCGAAAGACGCCCGCTACTAAGCTGTCGTCGCAGTGACTGGCTATCACTGACCCAAACCTCAAGCGCGCTGATAGCGCCTTGAGGTTTTTTTATGCTTAAAATCAACATCTTATGAACTATAAGGTCAGCACGAGTACTAAAGTATTGTTCAGCGTTAGACTATTTTCGTTAAGCAGTATTTTTAATACAGGACACCTTATGATCAATCTTATTAAAAAGTCAGCGCTCTATTTAGCCGCCATCGGTGTGGCTTTGATGCTAACAACAGGGCAAGCAGTTGCTGATCGCCATCACGATTCACAACGTGATCAGTATCGAAATTCACAAGATTATCGTTACGATAAAAAATACAATCATCAACACCGCAACCAATACCGCCACGGTTATAACAAGCGCAATGGCTTTCGCCATGATGACCGCTACCTGATTAATAGCTATTACAGTGATAAAAGATACCGCAACAATTGCCCACCAGGCTTAGTGAAGAAAAAGAATCGCTGTCAGCCCTACGGCAAAGCTCAACGCTGGAAAAAAGGTCAGAAGTTGTCAAAAAACACACGCTACTATGACTTACCCAGAGGCTTACGCGCACAGCTCTACGCACAACCGGATCACCGTTATGTACGTGTTAATAATGATGTGCTGATGGTGGACAACGTGACGAATATCGTGATTGATGTACTGGAAAATATACTGCGCTAACTCGATAGAACCCAAACCACCTCAGCAGCGCCCTGCTGGGGTGTACGGTGCAAATAGATTACAACTTAACCCCGATGTTAATCATAGTTGCGGCGGCTCCCAGCAATAAAACCTCTGCACTGACTCGACGATACTCAACCCCCAAAGACGGGATGACTGCAGGCGCAATTTCAAAGCGATTAAATGGGATTTTATCGCGATACTGCCCCTTATAGCCATAAATCAAGCCTCCCGTTAACTTGCCATAAAACGGCGTGTCAGCAAAATCAAAGCGCTTACCGATATAGCCATAATACGAACGCTGATCATACGAGTTTAAAAAAGTAGCACCACCAAGCACATAGCTGCTTGCCGTATGACGCTCTAAACCTATCAATTCTTGATGATTATTGTGCTTAGATTTAGGCTTAAAGTGCTTAGTGTAAGCACTGGTTTGTATGTACCAATACGGCTCTGCTGGGACAGGCTTAAATAAATTATAAGCGCGGCTCGACTGGCTGGTTATATGCTGCTCGCTGGTGGTGCTCTCCAAGTGTATGTTTTGATCAGCAAAAGCAAATGTTGGCACAAGAGCACACAATACCCATAAGCACGGTTTGAAAAAATTCATGGATTCTCTTAATCATTAACTTTAACAGCAGGCCGCCGAAAAATAGCGCGCATATCATGCCATAGGCAAGCCTTGCTGTACATTTTCACGGCACTGCAATACCCCCCGCTTTGTAATGGTGCTCAGTGAGCACAGATCCAATTAAAATATTTTTACTCAGCCCTCCCGGTATCAGTCACATGGGCAAGCTCACCTATAACATTTGGGCTCAATGGCGACGCCGATATTCCAGCAGTTGCACCATCAATTAACCCAACCAATGCATTGAATACTATTAAGCAGCCCATCAGTACACTAAACTGACGCAAACAAGCACTATTGCTCACATCTCTTGTACGGAACTTATCATGCCCATTAGCACTGTCTTGCTGCTCGCTTCTATTGGTGTCTTATCTCTTTTTTGCCAATGGCTCGCTTGGCGCGTACGTGTACCTGCTATTTTATTCTTGCTCGCCACCGGCATTGCCTGCGGTCCTGTGTTTCATTATTTAAACCCAGAAGATGTGTTTGGCGACCTGCTGTTTCCGATGGTGTCCTTGGCAGTGGCCATTATCTTGTTTGAAGGTAGCCTAACTCTGCGTTTTGCCGAGATCCGCGGCCACAGTAAAATGGTGCGCAACCTTATTCCAGTGGGCGCGTTAGTCACTGGGGTGATAGGCACGCTAGCAGCGCGTTGGATTTTAGATATTTCCTGGGAAATCTCTCTGCTCTTTGGCGCTATTTCAGTAGTAACGGGGCCAACAGTGATCGCACCCTTACTGCGCTCAGTACGCCCCAGCTCCAAGCTGGCTAATATTCTGCAATGGGAAGGCATAGTGATTGACCCTGTGGGCGCGTTGCTCGCGGTCTTGGTCTATGAGGGCATTGTGTCCTGGGGACTGGGTAACGTTTTCAGTCATTCTCTGTATATTTTCGGCAAGACTATTGTGGTGGGCACCCTGCTCGGTGCAGCGGCTGGCTACTTAAACGGACAGGTACTACGCAAGCACTGGATGCCACACTATTTACATAATGCCGGCACCCTGACATTTATGCTGGGTGTCTATGCTCTATCTAATGAAATCGCGCATGAATCAGGCCTGCTGACCGTGACCATTATGGGCATCTGGATGGCCAATATGAAGCAAGTACAGGTCGACGGTATTCTTGAGTTTAAGGAATCCTTAAGCGTACTGCTGATCTCTGCTCTGTTTATTATTTTGGCAGCGCGTATCGAGTTTTCAGCCATTACCAGTCTTGGCTGGGGATTGGCACTGGTCTTGGCTGTTTTGATGTTTGTTGCTCGCCCCTTAAGTATTTTCTTATCAGCGATTGGTACCGACCTAAACTTTCGCGAAAAGCTATTTTTAAGCTGGATTGCACCACGGGGTATTGTAGCTGCCGCAGTGTCTGCCCTATTTGCTTTTCAATTGCAAAGTAACGGTTATGACGGTGCGCAAACATTAGTACCCTTGGTCTTTATGCTGATCATTGCCACTGTGACCATTCAGAGCCTCACTGCACGACCTTTGGCCAAGTTGCTGGGCGTTGCCGAGCCTGCTGAGTTCGGCTTTCTGATTATGGGCGCCAACCAAGTTGCGCGCATGATCGCTAAAGAGCTGAAGAAGCATGAAGTACCAGTCCTGATGGCTGATACCAACTGGGAAAACGTACGCCAAGCGCGCATGGAAAACCTGCAAGTGTATTTTGGCAACCCGATCTCTGAGCATGCGGCCAACCAACTGAACCTCACCGGTATTGGTAATCTGCTGGTAATTTCACCTTACAAGCAGATGAACTCCCTAGCCACTTACCATTTTCTGGACTGGTTTGGTGATCACGACAGTGTCTTTAGCCTTGCCGAAGGCGAGCAAGACCAAAAAGCACGCTATCAAACAGCAGAAAAAATACAACGCACACGTGGCTTATTCGATGGCGTAAGCTATGCCAAACTCGCGAGCCTCGCCAGCCAAGGTTATACAATTAAAACCACGCAACTCAGTGAGGAGTTTAGTTATCAAGACTTTCTCGATAAGCACGATAATGCTGCCTTGGTTTTATTCACTATTGATAGCAAAGATCATATCAAGCCAGTCAAAGCGATGAATGCACTCAAGGCCGACAATGTGTCTAAGTTGATCAGCTTAGTACCGCCTAAGGCGTCACAAGAGCACTAAAAACCTATGTTTGAGCACACAAGCAGCGTCGATTGACTTTATCTGTCAGTCACAGACGAGTGCTTGATGTGCTCAGAATACAACGCAAGGCTGCCTATTCATTAGGCATTAATTGTTGTACTGAACTGGCGCACAGCCTG
>CALZAE010000036.1 GCA_945612235.1 uncultured Gammaproteobacteria bacterium
CCAAGCATCAACAAGCACTGCGCGGTTGTTGTGACCAGCGTAGCCATGGATGGCGAAGCGCCTGAGTTGAGCCCCGGACGGGCTCATCGAAGGAAAAACAACAACTGCGCAGTGCGCAGCACACAAAAGTTCAGCAAAGCTGTTACTCGTTTGCGGGCTTAGCAGCAGACCCAGTAATCTCAGCCAACTTCTCTGCACTCAAAGCACCAGTATCAAACTGCGCCTGCGCAATCCACTCATAGGCACGCTGATTGAGTGCCGCAATGGCGCGCGGACCCTCGCCTTCAGCGTACATGGCCGGACCAATCACCACGTCAATCACCCCAGGCTTTTTGCCCCAGCCCGCTTTCGGCCAGAACATGCCCGCATTGTGAGAGATTGGCAACACCGGCAAACCCGCATTCACCGCTAACGAACTACCACCGCGGGAAAACTTACCCAACTCACCGGCTGGCATGCGTGTACCTTCTGGAAAAATCAGCACCCAGCAATTTTGCTCAAGACGCTGCGCACCTTGGCTCGCCAACTGTTTTAACGCCTGTTTTGGATTATCACGATTAATCGCAATAGGTCTAAGCATCGCCATCGCCCAGCCAAAAAACGGCACGCGCAACAGCTCTTTTTTTAATACTTGGCTCAACGGCTGAAAATACGCCGACAGGAAAAACGTCTCCCAAGTGCTCTGATGATTAGACAGAATCACACAACGCTGACTGGGAATATTTTCGATACCCGTAATGCGATAATCGATACCGAGCAAATACTTCGAGAGCATGATGCCAAAACGGCACCAGTACACATTAATAAAACGGTAACGCGCCGGAAAAGATAAAAAAGGTGCAACAAACAAACTGATCACACACCAAATAAACGCACTTAAGCTCAGCAACACATAAAAGGTGAGGATACTTAATTTGTAAAAAACGCCCATACTCTTTGGCCTTTAGCGTAGTAAATGATCTGCAACTGCTGATAAATCAGCAAAAATTAAAGTGTTATCCGGCAACTGCTGGCTACGGGTTTTTTCACCCTTACCGGTACAGACTAAAACCGGCTGCGCCTTGACGGGAATCGCAGCTTGCAAGTCACGTAAACTGTCACCGACAAACCACACGCCTTCCAGCGAGGTTTGGTAATGCTCAGCCACTTGCTCCAGCAAACCCGCTAAGGGTTTACGACAGCTACAGCCATCATCTGGGCCATGCGGACAATAGGTAATCAAGCCCAAATGACCGCCGCGCTGCTGCACGGCATCACGTAACACTTGATGCATGGATTCGAGAGTCGGCACAGTGTAATAGCCGCGCGCCAAACCTGATTGATTGGTTGCCACCGCCACAGTCCAACCGGCCTGACTTAAACGCGCAATAGCATCCAGGGCTCCCGGCAAGGGAATCCACTCAGCCACTGTTTTAATATAATTATCGCAGTCGTAATTAATCACGCCATCACGATCAAGCACTATTAATTTCATTGTGTGTTCCTTAAAGCCCATGGACACAGCTGCTGCCATGCCCATGGGCTGTCTTGCAGATGATTAGTCCAGTACAGAAATATCTGCAACACCTAAGAACAAACCACGCAAGTGCGCCAGCAAGGCGTAGCGATTCGCGCGTACATTTTCATCATCAGCATTGACCATCACCGCAACAAAAAACGCATCCACCGGCTCATGCAAGCTGGCTAAACGTGTCAAAATCTCAGTGTATTGGCGACTGGCTGCCAATGGAGTCACTGCTTGCTGCGCCTGTTTCAACGCTGCATACAGAGCAAACTCTGAAGGGCTATCAAAGTAGCGCGCTTGCACTGCTTCGGCTTGGCTGTAACCATCTTTACCGAGCAAATTCGACACACGTTTGTTCACTGCAGCCAAGGCTTGCGCTTCTGGCAGAGCACGGAACGCCTGCACCGCTTGTACACGCTGGTCAAAGTCCAGTGGTGACATCGGGTGTACAGCACGTACCGCTTGATAAACAGCGACATCAATACCGGCATCTTCGTAACGTGCACGCAGACGGTCAAAGATAAAGTCTTGCACTTTTTCTGCCAGACCTTGGCTGTCGATTTTATCGCCAAACTGAGCGATGGCTTTGGCGACCAATTCGGCCAAGTCCACATCCAAGTTCTTTTCAATCAGCACACGCAAGATACCCAGCGCCGCACGACGCAGTGCATAGGGGTCTTTACTACCGGTTGGCAACATGCCGATACCAAAAATACCCACTAAGGTATCCAGCTTATCCGCCACAGCTACCGCAGCACCGGTTAAGGTGGTGGGCAATTCAGCGCCAGCACCACGCGGCATATATTGCTCATTCAGTGCGATAGCGATATCGCCTTCTTCGCCGTCGTTTTGCGCATAGTACAGACCTGCAATACCCTGCATCTCTGGGAACTCGCCAACCATTTCGGTAGCCAGGTCACATTTAGATAGCAAGCCCGCACGCGCCGCATGCGCTGCGTTACCGCCAATTTTGTCAGCGATAAATCCAGCCAACTTCGAGACACGTACCGCTTTGTCGTAGACGCTACCCAGTTGTGCTTGGAACACGACGTTTTGCAGGCGCTCGTTAAAAGCTTCCAACGGCTGCTTCTGGTCTTGCAAATAGAAGAATTCAGCATCGGTTAAGCGCGGGCGTACTACTTTTTCGTTACCAGAAATCACTTGCTGCGGATCACTGCTTTCAATATTGGCCACAGTGATAAAGCGTGGCAGCAATGCACCATGGCTATCGAGCAAGCAGAAATACTTCTGATTATCTTGCATGGTGATAATCAAAGCTTCTTGCGGCACTTCCAGGAAATGCTCTTCAAATGAGCAAACCAAAGGCACCGGCCATTCCACCAACGCAGTCACTTCATCCAACAACGCCCTTGGCATAATTGCCGTGCCTTGCTGCTCAGCGGCTAACGCATTCACGCGTTTTTCAATCAGCGCACGACGCTCAGCAAAATCTACAATCACATAGGCCTGACGCAGGGCTTCAACATAATCACCCGGCTGATTGAGTGTCACTGCAGTGTTGTGGTGGAAACGGTGACCGCGTGAAGTACGGCCAGCGGTTTGCGCCAAAATGGTGCAATCCACTACATCGTCACCAAACAACATCACCAACCACTGGGTTGGACGCACAAATTCTTCTTTACGCGAACCCCAGCGCATGCGCTTCGGTACAGGTAATTCATTCAGAGATTCTTCGACAATCGCTGGCAACAAGCTGACTGTATCTTGACCAACAATATGCTGCTCAAAACGCAACTTAGCGCCGCTGCGGTCAATCTCGCTGATATCCACACCGCACTTACGTGCAAAACCTAAGGCGGCTTTAGTCGGCTCGCCCTCAGCATCAAAAGCCGCTTGCACCGGTGGACCATCCATAGCTTGGCTGCGGTCGTCTTGACGTTCCGCCAACTGACCAATCCATACCGCTAAACGGCGTGGCGCAGCATACACTTGCACCTGACCATGGCTTAAACCTGCGGCTTTTAAGCCTTTAGTGATACCGTCACGAAAGGCATTGGCTAAGGTATTTAGCGCTTTAGGAGGTAACTCTTCGGTACCTAACTCAACTAAAAAGTCACGTGCACTCATTGTTCAATCTCCAACTTAGCCAACACTTCATCACGTAATGCATCAGGTGCCATCGGGAAGCCCAACTTGGCCCGCGCTTCTAAATAACTTTGCGCTACGGCACGCGCCAAAGTACGCACACGTAAAATGTAACGCTGACGCTCAGTCACCGAAATCGCACGACGGGCATCCAACAAGTTAAAGGTGTGTGAGGCTTTTAACACCATTTCATAGCTGGGCAGCGGCAGATTCAACAGGCTTAAACGACTGGCTTCGCTTTCATAGAAATCAAACAACTCAAACAACTTGTCGACGTTGGCATGTTCAAAGTTGTAGGTCGATTGCTCCACTTCGTTCTGGTGGAACACATCGCCGTAAGTCACTTTACCGAACGGGCCGTCGGTCCACACTAGGTCGTAGACTGAATCTACACCTTGGATATACATCGCCAAACGCTCAAGACCGTAAGTGATTTCACCGGTCACTGGGTAGCACTCAAGGCCACCCACTTGCTGGAAATAAGTGAACTGCGTCACTTCCATACCGTTGAGCCAGATTTCCCAACCTAAACCCCAAGCACCTAGGGTCGGTGATTCCCAGTTGTCTTCAACAAAACGGATATCGTGCACCAAAGGATCAATACCAATATGGCGCAGCGACTCTAAGTACAACTCTTGGATATTGTCGGGGTTGGGTTTAAGCACCACTTGGAACTGATAATAATGCTGCAAGCGGTTGGGGTTGTTGCCGTAGCGGCCATCGGTCGGGCGACGCGAAGGCTGCACGTAAGCAGCGTTCCAGGTCTCAGGGCCTAGAGCGCGTAAAAAAGTTGCGGTATGGAAGGTGCCAGCACCCATTTCCATATCGTAAGGTTGCAATACCACACAGCCCTGCTCAGCCCAAAAGCTCTGCAAGGTGAGAATCAGATCTTGGAAGGTACGCACGGGGGCGGTTGTTTGGGTCACGGTAGATATCCACTATTAAAGATGGGCAGAAAGTCCAAGAGTATACCTCAAGGATGTGCACTCTCGCAGCGGACATTCGTCGCTGTAATGCACATTATTGCGACTTAATGGCTGAAATTGCTGAGTAAGTCGTTTAATCCATGCTGCACTGTCCTGACTGCTTTGCCAATAGCCGTGATTTTCTAGGCCTTTCTCGACTGTACAGTTCCCAACCGCGCTATACCTTGACCGCTGCAAGTAAACACTCTAAAACACAAGATATCTTGATTGTGGGCTCAATATATTATGTCGAATAACACTCCAATCGCAGTATTAGGCGACTTATTGAACGCGCAGCAACAAGCTTTTAACGCACAATTGCTGCCTAGCGCCGAGCAGCGTATTGCATGGTTGCAAGCATTACGTAAGGTGCTCGCGGCTGAACAGCAGTTGATTGCTGAGACCATCAGCGCTGATTTTAGTCATCGCAGCCATGATGAAACTCGTCTCGCCGAATTAATGCCCAGCCTCGAAGGCATCGATTATGCCTGTAAGAATATTCAACGCTGGATGAAACCCTCGAAGCGTAAAGTTGGCTTAGCCTTTCAGCCCGCTTCTGCACAGGTGCTCTATCAGCCGCTCGGTGTAGTGGGAGTCATTGTGCCGTGGAATTACCCGCTGTTTTTAAGCATCGGGCCACTGACTGGGGCTTTGGCTGCCGGTAATCGGGTGATGATCAAGATGAGCGAACACACGCCGCGTACCGCGCAATTGTTAAAAGAGTTATTAGGCAAAGTATTTTCTGAAGATTTAGTCTGTGTGGTGCAAGGCGAAGTCGATGTAGCGGTGGCCTTTGCCGAGCTACCCTTCGATCATCTGTTGTTTACCGGCTCCACTCAAGTAGGTAAGCAGGTAATGCATGCTGCCGCCAAGAATCTAACGCCTGTGACTTTAGAGTTAGGCGGTAAATCACCGGCAATTATTAGTGCAGATATACCCTTGGCCGATGCTGCGCAGCGTATAGCTTTTGGTAAAACCGTGAATGCCGGGCAAACCTGTGTCGCGCCGGATTATATTTTAGTCCCAGAAGATCGCGTGACTGACTTTGTCGCCGCCTTGCGCACTGCCGTACTTAAATTTTATCCAAAGCTGGCAGATAACCCAGACTGCACCGCAATTATTAATCAGCAGCATCGACAGCGTTTGCAAGACACCATTGCCGACGCGGTGAATCAAGGCGCGCAAGCGATTGCCATTCACCCTGAAACACAGGATCAACGCTTACCACTGACCTTACTGCTGAATGTCACCGATGAGATGCGCGTGCTGCAGGAGGAAATTTTTGGACCTATCTTGCCCATTATCAGCTATACATCACTGGATGACGCCTTGGCCTATATTCGCCAACGGCCACGGCCTTTAGCGCTGTATTACTTTGGCCATGAACGCGACGAACAACAGTACGTTTTGCACAATAGCCATGCCGGTGGTGTCTGTATCAACGACACGCTGCTGCATGTGGCACAGCATGATTTACCCTTTGGCGGTATTGGTCCCTCAGGCATGGGGCATTATCACGCCCATGAAGGCTTTTTAACCTTTAGCCATAGCAAAGCCGTTTTTAGCAAACAGCGCTTTAATGCCGCCAAATTGATTTACCCACCCTATGGTGGTTGGCTGCAAAAACTGATTTTAAAGTTCTTTTTACGCTAACCAGTAGTTTTCTAGCTAGGTATTTATATAAGTTATAACAGCGCACTCTCTAAGAGCTAAAAGTAGCAGCAATCAGGTGGCCGCTCGGTACTATGGCGCGTAGACTGCCTGAGTGCTCTGGGCTTTTTGCTATAGAGCTGATAGTTATAACACTCCACCGTTAATTCTCCTCTCATGTGAGACTGTGCATGTCTGTTTGGAAGTCGTTTCGCTCGCTGTATTTCGCCACTTTATTAATGCTGCTCGGCTCAGGTTTACTGAGTACCTACCTAGCACTGCATGTTGCTGAACGTGCCGATGGTATTTGGGTGGGTGCGCTGATGACCGGCTTCTATTTAGGCTTGGTGCTGGGTGGTAAAATCGGTCACCGCTTAATTGCTCGCGTGGGCCATATTCGTGCTTATGTCGCCAGTGCCGGTTTTGTCACTGCGGCAGTACTGATGCATGGTCTCACCGATAATTTACCAGTCTGGTTATTACTGCGGGTGCAAGTTGGTCTGGGCATGATGACCATGTATATGGTGGTGGAAAGCTGGCTCAATGAGCAAAGCACCTCGGACGAGCGCGGCATGGTTTTCTCCGGCTATATGATGGCTTCGTACCTAGGGATGGTCTTAGGTCAATTGGTACTAGCCGCAGTGCCGGGTTTAGACGCTAACTTATTACTCTTTGTGGCGCTGTGTTTTGCCTTATGTTTAGTGCCTGTGGCTTTGACACGTCGTATTCACCCAGAGCCTTTGCACCCTGCACCCTTGGAGCCGCGTTACTTCTTTCAGCGTGTACCTTTATCAATGCTGACAGGTTTGGCCGCAGGTGCCATGGTGGGTGCGTTTTATGGTTTGGCCCCACTCTACGCCAGCCGGATTGGCTTACCGACACATATGATTGGTCTATTTATGGCCGGTTGTATTGTCACAGGTTTAATTGCCCAAGGCCCATTAGGTTGGTTATCTGACCGCTTTGATCGCCCCACTTTAATTCGCGTGTGCAGTGCAATTTTAATGTTGATTGCCCTGCCCCAAGCCATCTGGACCGACTTACCTTTGGTCTTTGTATTTATTGGCGGTGGTGCTACGGCGATGTTGTTCTTTAGCCTATATCCACTGGCGGTGGCCTTTGCTAACGATAATGTTGAAGCAGAGAAGCGTGTGTCACTCACCGCGGTACTGCTCACAACCTTTGGCGTGGGCGCCAGCATTAGTCCAGTTCTAATTGGTGCGCTGATGAAAACGCTGGGGCCTAATATGCTCTATGTCTCGATCAGCTTATTTGCCATGTTTATTACCATTTGCGTGCGCCCACAAGTGATTACCGGTGATAACGTCAGTGATGAAGCGCCCTTACAACACATCTTTATGCCCGATGGTATTAGCAGCTCACCTTTAGCTGCGGCACTGGATCCGCGTATTGAGGAAAGTCACGTCCAAGAGCAGATGCAAGACAGCCCCTTGTGTGATGTTGCCTATGACTCTGAGGAGCAGCACTACTAAGGCTGACACAGGTCAATATACTGCTGGCGATATACTCAGGCACTTATTGGCCTGACAAATGTAGATAAGCTCTTTAGAATAGCGCTTTTTCATACACTAAAATTATGCATACATTACGCTTAATGCACACTGACGACCTGCCTGAGATCATGGATATCCAACTCGAGGTCTATAACGATGCTCTGCAAGAGACAGCTGAAATCATCGCCCAACGCCTGGCGCAAGTGCCTGACTTAGCACTGGTCGCTGAAGATGCCCAAGGTATTTGTGGCTATTTGTTCAGCTACCGCTCACAACGTGGAGCAATCACACCCCTTGATGGTGAGTTTGTTGAGCCAGAACACAGCGACTGCTTGTATTTACACGACTTGGCTGTCGCGCCACGTGCACTGAAACGCGGAATTGGCCCCAGCCTCGTCAAACACAAGCTCGGTATAGCGCGAAAAGCTGGTTTACAGCACTGCAGCTTAGTCTCAGTACAAGAGTCCGCACGCTTCTGGCAGCATCTAGGTTTTCAAGCACAACACCCTACGAGCCCGCATCAAATCACCGCACTCGCCTCCTATGGCGTGCCCGCAGTGTATATGCAAAAAACACTCTAGTACTCTAATTGCATATAAGTGCGGGCTATATCAACACATCATAATTGTCGTTACCTTAGACACATAAATCATCCAGCAAGGACATACCAATGGAATTCGCTCTGTATCTACTGCTCGGCTCGTTAGCTGGGGTGCTCGCTGGTCTATTTGGCGTGGGTGGCGGCATTATTATTGTGCCGGTGCTAGTGTTTAGCTTTACCGCGCAAGGCTTTGCTCCGGAAGTACTGACCCATTTAGCCGTCGGCACTTCGCTGGCGACCATTGTATTTACCTCAATCAACTCGATTCGCGAACATCATCGCCGTGGTGCAGTGCAATGGCAGTTATTTCGCTGGTTAGCTCCAGGGATTTTGGCCGGCGCTGCAGTGGGTGGCGCAACCGCCGCCTTGATTAATGGTCCCATTTTGCAAAAAATCATTGGCGTGTTTGCCATCTGTGTCGCGATTCAACTGGCACTCAACCTCACTCCGAAAAACCCACGCCCACTGCCAGGTAAGCCTGAACTGATTGCGGCGGGAGGTGTCATTGGTTGGGCCTCGGCTATTTTTGGCATTGGTGGCGGATCAGTGACAGTCCCCTTTTTAGTCTGGCGCAGTGTACCTATGCAGCAAGCAGTCGCCACCTCAGCTGCCTGTGGCTTTCCGATTGCCTTCGCTGGTGCGCTGGTCTTTATCGCCACCGGTTGGCATGACACCCAAGTACCTGAATGGAGCTTGGGCTTTGTCTACTTGCCGGCACTGTTAGGTATTGCTATCACTTCGGTATTCTTTGCACGTTTTGGCGCCAAATTGGCGCATAAGCTGTCACCGGTGTTGCTTAAACGTTTATTTGCTCTGTTGCTGGTCGTCGTTGGCAGCAGCTTTTTGTTTAATTAAGGATCATTCATGCTCGCTTATCCGAATATTGACCCTGTGGCGATTGCCCTTGGGCCGCTGAAAATCCATTGGTACGGTTTGATGTATTTAGTGGGTATTGGTGGTGCTTGGTGGCTGGCTGGTCGCCGTCTACATAAATTTGACGCAAACTGGACCAAGGACACCCTCTCCGACCTGATCTTCTGGGTGGCCATGGGTATTATCTTGGGCGGCCGTTTAGGCTATGTGTTGTTTTACGATCTGGCCGCTTATATTGATAATCCGGCTTTAGTGCTGCGGATCTGGGAAGGTGGTATGTCCTTCCATGGTGGTTTTCTCGGGGTGATGCTGGCCGTGTGGCTGTTTGGCCGCAAACACAATAAAAGCTTTTTCCAACTGATGGATTTTATTGCGCCGCTGGTGCCGATTGGTTTAGGTGCCGGACGTATTGGTAACTTTATCAATGCTGAGCTATGGGGCAAGGCGACTGATGTGTCGTGGGCGATGGTATTCCCCACTGACCCCGCACAACTGGCCCGCCACCCCTCGCAGCTGTATCAGTTTGCTTTAGAAGGCGTGGCGCTGTTTGTGATTCTTTGGCTGTATTCGCGCAAGCCGCGCCCAACCATGGCCATTTCCGGTATGTTCGCTCTGAGCTACGGTATCTTTCGTTTTATCGTCGAATTCGTCCGTGTCCCCGATGCACAACTGGGTTACCTAGCCTTTGACTGGCTGACCATGGGCCAAGTGCTCTGTATCCCGATGATTCTCGGCGGTATCGGCTTAATTGCAGTGGCGTACAAGCGTCAAGGGGTTACACAACAATGAAACAATATTTAGATTTAATGCGCCATGTGCGCGACAAGGGTGTGGATAAAAGTGATCGTACCGGTACCGGTACCCGCAGTGTCTTTGGCCACCAAATGCGTTTTGATTTAAACGCCGGCTTTCCGCTGGTTACTACAAAAAAGTGCCACTTACGCTCCATTATTCATGAACTGCTGTGGTTTTTGCAGGGCGATACCAATATCAAGTACCTGCAAGATAATGGTGTGCGCATCTGGGATGAGTGGGCGGATGAAAACGGAGATTTAGGCCCTGTCTACGGCTATCAATGGCGCAACTGGCCCACACCCAATGGCGAATCCATTGATCAGATCAGCAAGCTGATTGAAATGATTAAAAGCAATCCTGATTCACGCCGTTTAATCGTCAGCGCCTGGAATCCGGCTTTGGTGGACGATATGGCTTTACCGCCCTGTCATGCGCTGTTTCAGTTTTATGTGGCGGACGGCAAGCTCAGCTGCCAGCTCTATCAACGCTCTGCCGATATCTTCCTTGGCGTGCCCTTTAATATTGCCAGCTATGCCTTGCTCACCATGATGGTCGCGCAAGTCTGTGGTTTGCAGTTGGGTGACTTTATTTGGAGCGGCGGTGACTGCCATCTGTATTCTAATCATATGGAGCAAGTGGAAGAGCAACTGAGTCGCCAGCCCTTTGCGCTGCCAAGCATGCAAATTAATCCGGCGATCAAGTCAATTTTCGACTTTACTATTGATGATTTTGAGCTATGTGATTACCAAGCGCATCCGCATATTAAAGCTCAGGTTGCAGTATAGAGCGATCGAGCGGCTGGCTGTTTTAGCGCGTGACATTCTTTAGAAATGGCGCGCTTTATCTTGTATTGTGAACATTGTGCCATGAGCGTTGCGCTATAACTCACCGTTCAAGCACCTAGCGACAGAGGTTACCTAATGTACGACTGGCTCAACGCACTGCCCAAAGCAGAACTGCATATGCACTTAGAAGGCTCGCTCGAACCTGAGCTGATGTTCAAACTCGCTGAGCGCAATCGCATTCAACTGCCATGGGATAACGTCGAAACCTTACGCAGCGCCTATGCTTTTAATAATCTACAGGAATTTTTAGACATCTATTATCAAGGTGCCAATGTCCTGCAAACCGAGCAAGATTTTTACGATCTAACCTGGGCGTATTTAAAAAAATGTGAAGAGCAAAATGTGATTCACGTCGAGCCGTTTTTTGACCCACAAACTCATACTGCACGCGGCATTTCTATGGAAGTGGCGATTACCGGTATCAGTGAAGCACTGGGTGATGCACGGGATATGCTTGGTATTAGCAGTGGTTTAATTCTCAGCTTTTTGCGTCACTTGCCCGAAGAAGAAGCTTTCGCGACCTTGCAACAAGCGATGCCGTTTCGTGATCTGTTTTTTGCCGTCGGTCTCGACAGTTCTGAGATGGGCCATCCACCGAGTAAATTTACGAATGTGTTTGCCAAAGCCCGCGCTGAAGGCTTATTAGCCGTGGCGCATGCCGGCGAAGAAGGTCCACCGGAGTATGTGTGGGAAGCGCTAGACCTGCTTAAAGTCAGCCGCATTGATCATGGCGTACGCGCCTATGAAGATCCACGCTTAATCGCACGCTTGATTGAAGAGCAAATCCCACTCACCGTTTGCCCACTGTCCAACACCAAATTGCGCGTCTATCAAGATATGAGTGAGCATCCTATTTTAGACATGCTGGAACAAGGCGTTATGGTTACGGTCAACTCGGATGATCCAGCCTATTTTGGCGGCTACCTTACGGAGAATTTTCAGGCACTGCACACAGGTTTAGGTATGACTCAGCAACAAGCCCAGCGCTTGGCTGATAACAGCTTAAATGCTCGTTTAGCGCCCTGATTCACACACTATGTCCAGCACTAGACAACAGATATTCGACTGGGCCGCCAGTGGCGCTATCCCAGCAGACAAACTTGCGCAGGCCTTAGCGCTAACTCAAAGCACGCCAAACACTGCGACTGGGTTAACTTTTCTCAGTCGCGTGGTGCTGGCGTTTGCGGTCGCGCTGTTGTGCAGTGGCGTGATTTTTTTCTTTGCTTACAACTGGGATGCACTCAGTCGTTACCATAAGTTTGCCATTGCACAGGGGGCCTTACTGCTTTCACTGCTGCCCTTGCTACGCTTTCATCTGCAGCATGCTGTGGCGCAAGCTGCAGTGTTTGCTGCAAGTTTACTGGTCGGGGCGCTGTTAGCGCTGATTGGGCAAACCTATCAAAGCGGCGCGGACACCTATCAGCTCTTTGCCCTCTGGGCACTGTTAATCACACCTTGGGTTTTGATTGCGCGCATGCCAGCACTCTGGCTGTTATTGCTGATATTGCTCAACGTTGCACTAGCGCTGCTGCTCAGTGATTTTATCCAGCAACCTTGGCTGGCTGGGGTCAATAACATTGGCTTATTGCTGTTCGCATTAAACGCTGCAGCAGCAGGTGCATGGCTGTTTATCACGCGCCACCGCCCCGCTTCAGGCTTACTCAATTGGGCAGGGCGCAGCATCAACCTTTACAGCTTGCTGTTAATTACTTTAATGGCGCTGGAGCAGATTCTCGGCTGGCAGGGTTACGACCTGACCTTAGTGGTCTGGATGCTCTTTGCTGGGCTCTGGCTGTATCTGTACCGCGTGCGCCATATTGATTTAGTCATGCTCTCGGCACTGATTATGGCCAGCATTGTGCTCATCGTCAGCGCTTTAGCACAGGTCGCTGATCTGTACTTAGGCGAGGAAACTCTGTTGTTATCACTAGCGATCAGCGTCATGGGTTTATCCAGCGCTGGCTCAGCTTGGTTGAAGCGTCTCAAGCGCACAGAACGCAATACCGAACCTAGTACAGCCGCTACTCAGCAAGGAGCGCAGCATGAGTGATCCACACGCACTGTGGCAGCAATTACAGGACGCAGGCCTGGTGAGCACGGACATGCCTGCGGAGAGTCATGAGCAACAACCGGCATTTTTTCTACGTATGCTACTGGTTGCCTCAGGCTGGTTTGCTGCGCTGTTTTTCATCTCATTTAGTGCTGCTTTCTTCACCCATTTTCTGCTGGATGAAAGTCAAATCTGGATACTCGGCATGATGCTGTGCGGGCTGAGTATTGGACTCAGCCACAGGCGGGGCAACAGCGTATTTATCCAACAATTTATCTTTGCCTGCAGCTTGGCGGGGCAAGGTTTAATTATTTTTGGCATTTTTATCCACAGCCCCAATCCACAACTGAGTGCGCTGCTGATTATCGCGTTGGAGTTGTTGTTATTTGTGGCGATGGGAATCGCCCATCAACGTAGCACCTCAATCTTTATCGCCTGCAGTGCTTTAGTCTGGCTGCTGGGTGAGCAGGCCTGGCTGTTTGCCTTGCCCTTATTTAGCGCCGCGGCATTAGGTCTGTGGCTTAATCGTATTCGTCTTAACCGTTATGCAGCGTATGTGCAGCCTGCAGCTACTGGGCTGACACTGGCCTTATGGCTGACCATTGCTTTAACTCTAGTGGTGAGTAGCAGCGCAGTGATGTCATGGTATGCCACTCCCGATAGCTGGCACATACAACGGTGGATCGCTGCAGCTCTGAGCAGCGTGGTGTGTTTGTTCTTTGCTTGGCAACTGTTGCAACGCTACGTACAGCATGCACAATTGCGTATTCTGGCCGTGCTAGTCGGCCTTGGCGTGGCCTTGTTGAACCTGAAAATGCCAGGTTTAGCGCCATTGTGCTTATTGCTGTGCATTGGCGTGGCCTACGCTCATACCCGTCTGATTTGGCTGAATTTATGCTGTTTAGCTGCATATTTAATGCTCTATTACTACAGCTTAAATGACAGCTTGCTCTACAAATCTATCCTGTTATGCGCCAGCGGTATTATACTTTTTGTTTTGTATGGCGTACTCAATCGCACTGCGCAACGCCTGAATTTGGAGCAACAGCATGCAGCGTAAATGGCTGATTGTACTCAGTACCCTATTGATATTTGGCGTGGTCAATATAGGCATTTGGAAAAGTGAAAAGCTGATTGAACAGGGTGAAGTCGTGTTGCTAGAGTTAGCGCCTGTGGATCCGCGCTCTTTAATGCAAGGCGATTATATGGCGTTACGCTATACCATGGCCGATGCCATCAGCGCGCAATTGACTGACACTGATACATCGATTAACGGTCAGGTGATCGTAGAACTGGATCAGCAGCGTCGTGCTAAATTTGTGGGAGTGGATCAGCAACAGCCACTAGCAGATGGGCAATTACGTCTGCAGTTTCGCTTGCGGCATGGCCAAGTAAAGTTCGCCACCAATGCCTTCTTTTTCCAAGAAGGCACAGGTGAAATCTACGAGTCTGCTAAATACGGTTTATTTCGTGTTGGTCAGGATGGCAACTTACTGCTCACCCATTTAGTGGATGAGCAACTGCACCCCTTAGGCCAAGTCAAAGCGCTACAGCCTGCCGCTCAGGAGTAAAGCTGGGTTACAGCGGTTTAGCCCCCATCAACGCACTGATCGCTAACAGCAGTAATAACACTAACAGCGCCCACAACAAACCTAAGAACTGATCACGGCCGCTGGTGCTTTGCTGCAGTTCAGACTGCAACTGCCAACGGCTGAGGTTGCTGTACAAAAAACCACCAAAAATAAAAATCAGCGGCAAGAGAGCAATACTGATCATCAGCCACTTTTGACTGAGCGGCCAGCCTGCTAGATGCGCCATCCACCAGCCGGTGATCGGCAAGCTGGCAGTTAAGACCGCAAAAGCAGGCAAACTGATAGTGCGCGTACGGCGCAGCTTTTGTTGCAGTACCGCAGGCTCTTTACCTTTAGCACGCCAAACAATCACAATATGCGCAATCACACCTAACAACAGCAACACTGCCGGCACACTGTGTGCAATACGCAAAACCAAGTAATTTTCCAACGTGGCAACTCCTCAAAACAATTGATCAATGCAAGCCACGGCTGACAATCAGCCGCAGCGCGCTACCCTAGCCTAAAAACAACTGGTAGGCAGGGTTTTCAGTTTCATCCCAATAACGGTAACCAATTTTATCCAAAGCATCAGTCAACATTTTCTGATCCTCTTTCGGCACTTGCAAGGCGGCCAAAACTCGGCCATCAGCCGCGCCATGGTTACGGTAATGGAACATCGATATATTCCAACGCCCACCGAGCTTATTTAAGAAGTTAAACAAAGCCCCTGGACGCTCCGGAAACTCAAAACGAAACACCCGCTCACTGGTCACCGCATCCGCATGACCACCGACCATGTGGCGAATATGCAACTTGGCTAATTCGTTTTCTGTTAAATCCAGCACTGGGAAGCCTTGCTCGCGCAAATGCTCCACTAAAGCGGCACGCGGATCTAAATCAGGATGGGTTTGCACGCCAACAAAAATATGCGCGGTACCATCGGTGTGATAACGGTAGTTAAACTCGGTAATCTGACGTTTACCCACAGCTTCACAGAAACGCTTAAAGCTGCCCGGCTCTTCTGGAATGGTCACGGCAATAATAGCTTCGCGCTGCTCACCCAACTCAGCACGCTCAGCCACATGGCGCAAACGGTCGAAGTTCACGTTAGCGCCGGAATCAATGGCAACTAAGTTTTCACCGCGAATACCGCTGCGCTCAACATACTTTTTTATACCGGCTACGGCTAAAGCGCCAGCGGGCTCAGTAATAGAGCGCGTATCATCATAAATATCTTTCATCGCCGCACAGATTTCATCAGTGCTGACGGTGATCACTTCATCCACATAATCACGACAAATCTCAAAGGTGTATTTGCCGATTTGCGTCACTGCTACGCCATCAGCAAACAAGCCAACCTGCTCTAACACCACACGCTCACCGGCCGCCATCGCTTGCTGCAAGCAATTGGAATCCACTGGTTCCACACCAATGATTTTTACTTCTGGGCGCACATACTTAATATAGGCCGCCACCCCAGCAAGCATGCCACCGCCGCCACAAGGCACAAATACCGCATGTAGCGGGCCTTGGTGCTGACGCAGAATTTCCATCGCCACTGTGCCTTGTCCGGCAATCACATCAGGGTCGTCGTAGGGATGGATATACACAAAACCCTTTTCCTCCACTAACTTCAGTGAATGCGCTAAAGATTCAGGGAAGGCGTCACCGTGTAAAACCACGCGTGCACCCCGTGCACGCACCGCTTTAACTTTAATTTCCGGCGTGGTTTTGGGCATCACAATCGTCGCTTTAATACCCAAATACTTGGCTGCCAGCGCGACACCTTGCGCATGGTTGCCCGCCGAAGCAGTGACGACGCCACAAGCGCGTTCTTCAGGGGTGAGCTGCACAATTTTGTTATACGCACCACGAATTTTAAATGAGAAGACCGGCTGTAAGTCTTCGCGCTTGAGCAAAATATGATTGCCTAAGCGTTCAGATAATTGGGGTGCAACTTGCAGCGGGGTTTCTTGCGCCACGTCATAAACACGGGCGTTGAGGATTTTTTTCACATAATGTTCGAGCATGGCGAGTTCACTAAACTGTGCGACAAAGTCAAACAGTCTACTCCACCGATCACAACTCAACCACATGCATGCTAAGTAAGTGGCTATAATCAGCCCATATTTACTTTTTATCGGAGTCGACCATGAACCAAGACCAACTCAAGCAAGCTGTGGCCCAAGCCGCCATTGACTATATCGTGCCGTATCTGGAGCCACGCAGCATTATTGGTGTAGGTACTGGTTCGACCGCTAACTTTTTTATTGATTTGCTCGCTGCGCATAAATACGACTTTGCCGGTGCCGTAGCCAGCTCCGAAGCAACGGCTGAACGTTTAAAACAGCATGGTATCAGTGTGCATGATCTGAATAACGTACAAGAGTTGGAGTTTTATGTGGATGGCGCCGATGAGTGCAACAAGCATCTTGAGTTGATTAAAGGCGGTGGCGCAGCCTTAACCCGTGAAAAAATTGTTGCCGCTGTAGCAAAAACTTTTATCTGTATTGCCGATGACAGTAAAAAAGTCAGCATCTTGGGCGAGTTTCCATTGCCAGTTGAAGTGATTCCCATGGCACGCAGCTATGTAGCGCGTGAACTGCTCAAGCTCGGTGGCGATCCGGTGTATCGCACCGGTGTGGTGACCGACAACGGTAACGTGATTTTAGATGTGCATAATATGCAAATCACCGATCCACGCGGCATCGAAGAACAAATTAACGCTATCGTTGGCGTGGTATGTAACGGCTTATTCGCTCAGCGTCCAGCCGATGTGTTGTTTTTAGGCGGTCGTAACGGCGTAGAAAAAATCGTGCGTCAGGCTTAAACTCCACTGAAGTTAGTGCTGCCAAAGGATCTGCACAACCATCCGGCAGCCTAACTCAAGCTCAACTCCATTTAGCGCTCTAAAATCAACCGTGCTTGCTCACGAATCGTCTCACGCCAAGCTTGTGGCTCCAGCACATCAAAACGCGCACCAAAGCCCTGCAACCACCATAAAGTCTGTTGATCATTGGGCACCAACGCAGTCAGCTCAACCGTCCGCACAGGGTGCAGATACATGCTGCTCTTCACTTAAAGGTGTTTCACTGAGCATCCGCACGGCCCTAGGCCATACTAGGCTATGGCTGCTTCTTAAACACATAAAACAAGTTGGGCTCGCTGACGATATAAATCGTGCCCTGTGCATCCATTGCCACACCTTCTGCTTGTTTAATACTGCGCGTTAAGCCATTAAAACCCATGGCCAAACTGATAAAACTGACCGGGTTACCTTGCGGATCCAACTCCAGCAACATGCGTGACTCATCGGATAGCACCAGCAAATGTCCGGTACGCTGATCAATGGCTAAGGACGAAAAATCCCGCATAAAAATCTGCTTCGATGGCAACTCTTCTAAGACGCTGACAGCAGGTGCTAAGCCGTCTGCCAACTCAGGAAAAGGTAAGCTAAACAAACCAAAGGGGCTGCGCTCTTTAGCTAATAGCAGGCGTTGATTGCGTGCATCCCAAGCAATGCCTTCAGCACCCTTATTGCCGCCGGACATGGCCGCCAAACTGATCGAAGCTAGCGCTGCTCCATCAATAAAATCAGCATCCAGCGGCAAGTAAAATGCAGTCAATGTCGCTGCGCGCTCATCAATAATGG
>CALZAE010000037.1 GCA_945612235.1 uncultured Gammaproteobacteria bacterium
CGCCGCACGCTGAGCGTAACCATTGTCGCGTTGGAATATTTAACGAGAGTGGAGTGAAAGCCTTAATCCATTGAGCGCGCACTGATGCTGTTCCTTATAAAAACAAGCAACGGCACAGTGTGCCATTGTATGTCGTAGCTTAGAGTAAGAATTGGTTGGATTTAGGCTTTTAAAGCTGTTTGTTGTGCCAAGTGTTCTGGCAAGCAAGGGCGCCCAGTGTCTTGTTCAACACGTCGCGCTGCTGGACGGTCGTCAGCAAAGGGCAGCATGGCAGCTTGATCCATATCCAGAGCGCTGATATTGCGCAGACACCAATAACCGGCAGCCGCGCAGAGTAGTCCAATGATAATAAACATCAGTTATACCTCCGCAAGTCGTGTGGCTGACTGTTGCTCAGTGGATTGGCGCAATGTTAGCCAAGTGTTAAGCAGCATAATAAACATACCCAGCACAAAGAATGAGCCGCCAATTAAGCGGGCAATGTAGCCTGCATGCGATGATTGTAAAACTTCAACAAACGAATAAGACAAAGTGCCATCATCGTTAATCGCCCGCCACATCAGGCCTTGGGTCAGACCGTTCACCCACATGGCTGCGATATAAATCACCGTACCGATGGTGGCCAGCCAGAAGTGCACATTAATCAAGCCGATGCTGTACATCTGCTTATGGTTCCAGAGCTTAGGAATCAAATGGTACAAGCTACCCACGCTAATCATCGCCACCCAGCCTAACGCACCGGCATGCACATGGCCAATGGTCCAATCAGTGTAGTGCGACAGTGAGTTGACGGTTTTGATCGCCATCATCGGGCCTTCAAAGGTCGACATACCGTAGAAGGCCAGTGATACCACCAGAAAGCGTAAAATCGGGTCGCTGCGTAACTTATGCCAAGCACCAGAAAGGGTCATCATACCGTTAATCATGCCGCCCCAGCTCGGTGCCAGCAGAATGACGGACATAGCCATACCTAAGCTTTGCACCCAATCAGGCAGAGCGGTGTAGTGCAAGTGGTGCGGGCCAGCCCAGATATAAATCGAGATAATCGCCCAGAAGTGCACAATGGATAAACGGTAAGAATAAATCGGACGTTCAACTTGTTTGGGCACAAAGTAATACATCATGCCGAGGAAGCCGACCGAGAGAATAAAACCCACCACACTATGACCAAACCACCATTGCACCATGGCGTCTGTGGCACCTGCATACACAGGGTAAGACTTCATAATCGTGACTGGGATGGCGATATGGTTGACGATATGCACCATCGCGGTGACCACAATAAAGGCACCGTAGAACCAGTTGGCCACATAAATATGTGAGGTTTTACGGCGCATAATAGTGCCAAAAAACAGCCGCATATAGGTTAACCAGAGCAGGGCTAATACGATTGCTAATGGCCATTCCATTTCTGCATATTCTTTGGTGGTGGTGTAACCCAGCGCATAACTGACAACTGTGGCAATCAGCATAGCTTGCCAGCCCCAAAAGAATAGATTGGCTGCGGTATCAGAAGGCAGCCGTGCATAGCAGGTACGTTGCACGATATAAAAGGATGTGGAAATCAGCGCACAACCACCAAAAGCAAAAATCACTAAGTTGGTATGAATCGGGCGAATACGCCCAAAGCTGGTCCAAGGTAGGTCAAAATTAAGTTGCGGCCAGACCAGTTGCGCGGCAATAAATGCGCCCATACTCATCCCTATGGCGCCCCAAATTAAGGTGGCAATGGTGAATTGCCGGACCACATTGTAGTTGTAGGCGACCTGATGTTCGGCTGCAGTATTCATAATTATTTTAGCGCCACCGCGTGCTATGACTCAGCCGTAGCTGGTTATCAGGACACGCAACGCCATCCTCCTTCAGAGTTGAAGATACCTGCAGATGTGGGCCAAAAGTACGGCGTTGATTCTGCAGTAGTTGACGTAAATCAATGTGGCTATGCTAAAACGCAGGTTGATTCCTATCTAATGAATATTACTGGGTTTTAATATCAATATTTATGCACTTAAAGCTGCGGCTGTATATTTTCTATAGCCAGTAGGCTTCACTGAATTGAATGCACAGATGAGGCTGTATTGTGAGCGGCTTAATAAGCCGTCCAGATCCCTTTGCTTTGGCGTTCACAGGCGGGTTTTAAATAGCGTGCGTCGGTGTTAACACCGTAATAGTGAATATCTTGGATATAACCAATGCCACCGGCTTGCGCGTTACGGCAAATACCAAAAGCGCCAATCGGGCATTGCTCAACAAAAGTGACTTTGGTTTTTTGTCCCTGCAATGAGGGCTGGCAAAAACCATTTTTAAACAGATGCTCAGGAATACTACGGTTCTGTTGGCAGATCTTGACCGTCACGCGCTGTCCCGTGGATTCAATCACACAGGCTTGCGCGAAAAGCTGCTGGCTGAGCAGTAACAATACAAGTGCAGAAAAAATACGCATAACAGCTCCAGCGGGATCAATATCGATCCCTATCTTAACTAAGCTCTGGGGTGAGTAGAAGCAGCGCGCACGGCTAAAGTGTTTTTGCTAAGGTAGCGCTTTTGTATTGTCTTGTTAGGAGCTAGCGCAGCTATGTTGCAGCACATACCCACTCACGTTATTTCAGGCACGCTTGGCGCTGGTAAAACCAGTGTGTTACGCAGTTTAATGGCGCAGCGCCCTCATGGTGAGCGCTGGGCAGTACTGATCAATGAGTTTGGGGATATTGGTCTTGATAGTGCTTTACTCGACGGTGATCAAGAGGGCGTGAGTTTTACCGAAGTGGCTGGCGGTTGCGTATGCTGTGTCAATGGTGTGCCGTTTCAGGTGGCTTTGGTGCAGTTGCTGCGTAAAACCAAGCCGGCTCGCTTATTTATTGAGCCCTCTGGTTTAGGGCATCCATTGCAGTTGCTGGAGCAGTTGCGTGATGTGCCCTGGTTGGATGTACTGGCAGTGCAGCCGATGGTGCTGGTGCTCGACGCACAAAAAGCCAGCAGTGACATGGCGCTTGAGTCGGCCTTATTAGCGCAAACTGGTTTAGTGCTCTTAAATAAATGCGATAGCCTGACCCCAGAGCAAGAACACCATTGGCAGCAGGCTTTAGCGCCACTGCCATTACTCTGTACGCGCCAGGGTCAGCTCAACTATCAAGCTTTGCCTGGTTATCAACAGCAAGCCGGTCAACAGCCGCTTGTGGATAACTTTGCTAACGCCAACCCTAAGCTTGGGCTGATGTGGACTGATCCACAGCAGCCGATCTGTTCGGTCAATCAGCAAGATAATGGTTGGAGTATTGGCTGGCGCTGGCATCCATCGCAGCAGTTTGATTTGCTGCGTGTACAGTTTTGGTTAACGCGTATGCCCTGGCAGCGGGCTAAGTGTGTGTTGCATACCAATGCGGGCTGGTTATCGGGTAATGCTTTAGACGGGCAAAGTATTCATTGGCAAAACAGCGAATGGCGTAAAGACTCGCGTTTGGAACTGATTTTTACTGAGCCACAGGATCAGCAACTGTTCAGCGCAGAGCTAGCAGCCTGCCGCGTTGTGTTGTAGTTTGAGCCAAAATAATAAGGAATAATACGGCATGAATTTACACGCTTGGGCTTATAGCACATCGGCCGGCATTACTTTACGCGGTTGGCATACAACGCCATCGGGTAAACCGGTTTTACATTTTTTACATGGCAATGGTTTAGGTACTCGGGTGTACACCCCGGTGCTAGAGCTGTTGAGTGCCGATTTTGATTTGTGGTTGTGTGATATTCAAGGGCATGGTGAAAGCGATACCGGTACGCATTTTTTAGGTTGGAATCGCAATGCTGAGTTAGCCGTTGAGGCTTTTCAGGCGCAGCGTAGTATCTTTGGTGATGTGCCAGTCTATGCCTCAGCACATAGTTTTGGTGGAGTGCTAACCAGTTTGATTATGGCGCAGCACCCACAATTATTTCGTGCTGCGGTTCTACTGGATCCGATTGTCTTTACACCGCTGGCGCAGCTGTATATGAAAACCAAAGAACGTTTACGCTTGGGTGTTTTTAACACGCTGGCTAAACGCACTTTGGCGCGTCGCTCGCATTGGCCTGACCGACAAGCAGCCTATGCCAGTTTAACTGGGCGTGGCACTTTTAAAGGTTGGACAAAGGATGCACTGCGCGCTTATGTGGATCATGGTTTGCGAGCGGCAGATGAAGATGGCGTGCAATTAAAATGCCCAGCGTGGCTGGAGGCCGCTATTTTTAGTAGCGCGCCTAATAACTTATGGAAGTCATTAGGCCAAGTGCAAACGCCTGTCTTATTTTTGTATGGTCGTACGACCTATTCTATAGTGCTTAAATCCGCAGCAATCTGGCCAAAACGTAACCCACATATCGTGCCTGAACAGGTCGAAGGTGGCCATTGCTTTATGCAAGAGTACCCTGAGGCAACAGCGCAGCGCACCCGCGATTTTTTATTGCAGCATCACTAATTAAATTGCGCAACTAAAGCGCGCAATGCGTGCTCGGCATCAAACACTTGCTGCAAGGTGGTCTGGGCACTATCAGCATTTAAATGTAAACGCTGATAGAGTTCATCAGGTATGCCGTTGTACGCGATGAGGCCACGCGTGTGCTGTAACAGCAAGCGTTGGGCTAGGCAGGTTAGGTTGGCATACATCTCATGCTCACCTTGATAGCTAGGGTCATTTTGATGACGCAGCGCATATACCAGCTCATCAGGGATTTGCCAGCATTGCATAAGCCAAGCGCCCATTTGCTCGCGCGTAATACCCAATAAGTGATATTCAATAATGCTGTGACTTAAATGTATATTGGCTTCTAGGCTGCGGCAGACCAAAGTGTAATGCGGTGGAAAAAGATGCGCCAATAGAGCAAAGCCAAAGTTATGCAGTAAACCAGCCAGATAAGTTAAGCCCACTTCGGGCTTGTGTTGCATCGGAATTGTGCGGGTTAAGCCTTCGATCAGTGCTGCGGTATAAATAGCTTGCTGCCAGTAAGGTTGCGCGTGTTGAGGGTAGTCTGTGGGTAAGGTCAGACTTTTACCTAATGACAAACCCAAGGCTAAATTGATCACCAAGTCAAAGCCTAAAACACGCGTTATTGCGTCTTCAACTGAGCGGATTTTGCCTGGTGCGGCATAGAAGGGGGACGATGCCCAGGCGATCACTTGCGCAGCTAAGGCTGGATCTGTTTCTACTATGGCTGCCAATTCATCGACGCCCGCCATATTATCATTGCGCAGACGCAGTATTTTTTTAGCGGTACTGTTCAGCAAGGGTATTTCTAGAGTTTCTTCTAAGCGCTTATGAATGCGCAGTGACGTCAGGCCTACAACCGCTTGTTGAATAGTATCTGCGTCAGCGGTTATGCAACCTTGGTTGGGTTGGTGGTGAGTGATAGGTTCAGCGCAGCTGAGTTGTTGGCTGCTGTTTAGTAATCTAGCTAAGGCAGCAGGCTCTAGAGCAAGCACTACACCGGCAATGCCGCTATCAATATAAGCTTCGGGCAGAGTAAAAACAGTTGGATCGCATAAGCTATCGAGTTTGAGTAACTGAGGTAGTGCAGGCAGCTGATCCAGTTGCAAACGTGCGAGCAGAGCGGTGACTGTGGCTGACTTTGCTGCGCGCCAGGTGCTGTCTGTGGCGCTATTGAGCTGCACTAAGTTAATGATATGTGTGCGTGGGACAATCACCAGCAGCTTTTTATCAGCCTCTTCGAGTAATACATGATGCAAATGCAGCGCAGGATCAATTGTTTCCAGTCTGTGCGTAGTAAAAGCGATACCAGCGTCGTCTAAAACCCGTTTAATGCTCGTGGGTACAAGGTGTTCTGTTAGCAGCGTGGCCGAATGGTCGTGCATAGCGCTCTCAAATAATATCTATAAAATTCTTATGCCATGATAACGCACAGCAACCTACACTTGTCCGTATTGCTGGCCATGTTTGAGCCAGCGCTCCAGCAGTGGGCTGACATGCGCAGGCCATTGCTCCAGCAGCTGACAAGCAGCGGCGCGTACCGAGGGTAACAAGGGTGCATCACGCATCAAATCAGCAACTTTAAATTGCAGCAGTCCAGTCTGACGTGTACCAAGCATTTCTCCGGGCCCACGTAACTCTAAGTCTTTTTCAGCAATAATAAAACCATCATTGGTCTCGCGCATAATGGCTAAACGCTCGCGGCCCATTTGTGACAAGGGCGACTTATACAGCAGTACACAATGGCTTGCTGTACTGCCACGTCCAACCCGGCCGCGTAATTGGTGCAGTTGCGATAAGCCTAAACGCTCAGGATTTTCGATAATCATGAGGCTAGCATTGGGCACATCCACACCCACTTCAATCACTGTGGTGGCGACTAATAATTGCAGCTCACCGCGTTTAAAGGTTTCCATAACTTCAGCTTTTTCTGCAGGCTTCATACGGCCGTGAATCAATCCCACTTTTTGCCCAGCTAAGGCGAGGGTTAAATTCTCAAAGGTACTTTGTGCAGCTTGGCAGGTCAGTTCTTCAGATTCTTCAATCAGAGTACAGACCCAATAGGCTTGACGGCCGTCTAAGCAGGCAGCGCGCACACGCTCAATCACATCAGTGCGGCGCGACTCACTCAGCACTATGGTATTCACTGGCGTACGACCGGGGGGCAGTTCATCCAGTACTGATGTATCTAAATCGGCATAGGCACTCATGGCTAAAGTACGTGGAATGGGAGTGGCGGTCATAATCAGCTGATGAGGGCTGTACACGCCATCCACGCCTTTTTTACGCAAGGCTAAACGTTGCTGCACACCAAAGCGGTGTTGTTCATCAATGATGGCGAGCGCTAGATTATGAAACTGCACCTCGTCTTGGAAAATAGCATGGGTGCCCACTACCATGGGTACTCCAGTGGCGATTTTTTCCAGCGCAGTTTTACGAGCTTTACCCTTGAGCTTGCCGGCAATCCAAGCCACTTCAATGTTCAGCGGTTCGAGCCATTTTTTAAAGTTAATAAAGTGCTGCTCAGCAAGAATCTCAGTGGGGGCCATCAACGCAACTTGATAGCCGGCTTCCAAGGCTTGCAGTGCGGCCAAAGCCGCCACTACGGTTTTACCGGCACCAACATCACCTTGCACTAAGCGCAGCATGGGTACGTCTTGACTGAGGTCGTAAGCAATTTCGGCGCCGACCCGTAACTGTGCACCCGTAGGCTCAAAGCCGAGATTATTTAAAAACAGCTGAGGAAGTTTTTGAGCGGGTGGTAAGTGTGGTGCCTGTTGCTGGCGCAGACTTTCGCGCACGCGTTGAATAGATAACTGATGCGTGAGCATTTCTTCAAAGGCTAAACGCTGTTGTGCCCAATGCACGCCTTCGGCTAATTCTTCGACATCCGCATCGGGAGGCGGTTGGTGTAGATAACGAATCGCCTCTTCCAGTGAGCCCAATTCATATGCTTGGATCATTGATGCTGGCAGCCAATCGGGCAAACTGCGGGCGTTGAGAAAGTCTAACGCCTGCATGCACAAATCACGCAAGCGCAGTTGCGTGAGGCCTTCAGTGGTTGGGTAAATTGCAGTGAGTGTGGACTGCAAGGGCGCCACTTCATCCGGGTTATGCACACGGTATTCCGGGTGATAGATTTCTAAACCCGTAGCGCCGGGACGTACTTCACCGTAGCAACGGATTTGTACACCTGTAGCGAGAGCGTTTTTTTGCGCCATGCTGAAGTGGAAAAAACGTAACGTCAGGCCACCGCTGCCATCTTGAATCCGCACTAATAGGCTGCGGCGTTTACCCATCACAATATTGGCTGCCATCACCATGCCGGCGACTACGGCATCTTGCCCCGGACGCAGCGCGCCAATTGGGGTGATACGGGTGCGGTCTTGGTAGCGTGATGGCAGGTGAAAAATCATATCTTGCAGGTTATCGATACCCACTTTAGCCAGTTTTTCGGCCAGGGCTGGCCCGACGCCTTTAAGCACCGTAACTGGGGTATGTACCAGTAAGTCACTCATCGCTAGGGCTCAATAGTGACTTGTGCAGCATCGCACTGACGAATCGCATCCATCAGCACATCAATGGCTTTTGGACGCGGGAAGGTCGCACGCCAAGCAATGGCCACGGTGCGTGTCGGGGCTGGCGCAGTAAAGGGGCGCACTTCAATCACGCCCTCGGCATAACGGTGGTTATCCATAGCCGACAATGGCAACACCGAAACACCCAAACCTGAAGCCACCATATGGCGAATGGTCTCTAAGGAGCTGGCCTCAACCGTGGTGTAGCGGTTGTCAGGATTACCTTGCAAGGTGGTTGGGCAGGCTTCTAATACTTGGTCACGGAAGCAGTGGCCTTCGCCGAGCAGTAATAAACTTTTGTCATTGAGCATGGTGCTATCAATGCTGTCTTTTTGTGTCCAAGGATGCTCAGCAGGCAGCAAGACACAAAAGGGTTCTTCATAGACCGCTTTAGTGAGCACGTCGGCATCTTGATAAGGCAGCGCGATAATGATGACATCCAACTCACCTTTGCGCAGTTTTTCCCGTAGCACATGGGTGAAGTTTTCTTCAATATACAACGGCATTTCTGGTGCGCTGCGATGCAGTAAAGGAATCATCTGTGGGAACAAGTAGGGTCCCACGGTATAAATTGCTCCAACGCGCAAAGGTGCAGCCAGCTGGTTTTTACCAGCTTGCGCTAGCTCACGAATGGTTTGCGCTTGTTCTAATACGCGTTGTGCTTGAGCAACAATGGCTTCACCAACAGGCGTCACCCGCACCGCGCTTTTACTGCGCTCAAAAATCAGTACGCCTAAGTCTTCTTCAAGCTTTTTCACGCCGACAGATAAAGTCGGCTGGCTGATATGACACATTTCCGCCGCACGACCAAAATGTTGAGCTTGAGCTAAAGCAACGATGTAACGCAGTTCAGTAAGAGTCATAGCCAATTCCCATTAGGATTAGGGTTAGCATAGCTGTTACATTAATTTGTGACCAACAATTCTGCTATTTAACCCGTTATGGAGCTTATTGTAATGCCCAAACCTTTACGCGTTGTGGTCGTTGGCTGCGGTGATATTGGTAGCCGAGTGGCTGTTTTGCTGCAGCAACAGGGCCATGTGGTGCATGGTTTACGCCGTCATACTGCTGCTTTACCTGCTGGTGTTTTGCCCATTGTGGCTGATTTGAATCAGCCAGATTGCCCTGCTGATTGGCCACGTGCGCCGATTGATTATGTGGTGTATGCCATGGCCGCGCAGAGCATGACGCCTGAAGGTTATCAGCAATCCTATGTGCAAGGTCAGCAGCATATGTACCGCTGGTTGGCGCAACATCAGCAGCAGCCTCGACGCGTGGTGTTTGTCTCTAGCACAGGCGTGTATGGGCAGAGTGATAGCAGTTGGATTGATGAAGATTCAGCCACTGAGCCACAGCGTTGGTCTGGGCAGATTATGCTTGAAGCCGAGCAGTGTGCTCTGCACAGTGGCCATCCTGCTACCGCTGTGCGTTTAAGCGGTATTTATGGGCCAGGCCGTAATATGCTGATTGAGCGCGTGCGCAGTGGTTATCATGCGCCGCATTTACACAGTTTCACCAATCGCATACATGCTGATGATGCCGCAGCGTTAATTGCACATGTTGTAGTAGTTGACGCGCAAGGGCAGGCAGTCGATTCGCTGTATATCGGTGTGGATAATGAGCCAGTCGAGCAGGCCGAAGTGGTGGCTTGGTTGCAGGAGCAATTGCAGGTACAGAGTGTTACAGGCTTAGTACTGCAGCCGCGTTCTGGCAGTAAACGTTGCAGCAATGCGCGAGCGCGTGCTTTAGGTTGGCAGCCGCAGTATAAGAATTACCGTGAAGGCTATGCGGTGCAGTTGGCGAATTTATAAATACCACATGCACCGCGCTGTGCTACTTAACCTAAGTAGAGCACGGCATCCATTTCCACGCAGGCGTTGCGTGGTAATGCAGCCACACCTACGGCAGCGCGTGCTGGGTACGGCGCGCTAAAGTAACGGCCCATCACTTCATTGAGTGCAGCAAAGTTACTTAAATCAGTTAAGAAAATATTCAGCTTGACGATGTCATTGAGTGAACCACCGGCCGCTTCAGCCACAGCTTTTAAGTTCTCAAAGACTTGGATAGTTTGCTGTTCAAAGCCTTCAACCATATCCATAGTGACTGGGTTGAGAGGAATTTGGCCAGACAGATACACAGTGTTTTCCACCCGCACCGCTTGTGAATAGGTGCCAATAGCTGCCGGGGCGTGTTCAGTGCTGATAATGGTTTTGCTCATAAGGTTCTCCGTTATTTAGACAACCCGCACGCCAGAACTACAACAGACAGCCCAAAGGCGTACGGTAAAAAGTAGTTAGGCGCGCATGCGGGTAATACGAGAGACACCCTGCAGGGCACGCAGCTTGCGAATAATGCGTGCTAGATGCACACGATCCGTCACGCTAATGCCCAGCTGAATCACGCTGATGCGGCCATCACGCTCATCGACATTAATCTTATCGATATTGGCATCGGCTTCGCTGATAGTGCCAGCGAGCAAGGCGATTAAGCCGCGTTGATGTGCTAGCTCAATGCGCAATTCAACGTTGAACTCGCTATCAATATCTTTGGCCCAGGTCAGTGGTACGCACTTTTCTGGATTGTTGCGGAATTCACTGATGTTTTTGCAACTGTCACGGTGTACTACCATGCCTTTACCCGCCGAGAGGTGACCGACAATTAAGTCACCAGGGATCGGTGTGCAGCAACGTGCATAGTTGAGGACTAAACCTTCAGTACCACGAATCACTAACGGACCATCGGCTGCAAGCGGGTTGGCACCGGCATCTTCAGCAGATAATAAGCGCCGCGCCACCACGTGGGCCGTGCGATTGCCTAGACCAATGTCTTCCAGCAGATCATCACTTTCTTCTTGATGGTATTCCTTGAGCAGTACTTGCAAGCGCGGCATAGAAATATCTTCAAAGCGCGCGCCAAGATTATCTAAAGCCTTGCTGAGTAAACGCTTACCTAAGCTAACCGACTCTTCACGCTGCTGTTGTTTTAGCGCGTGGCGAATATGGGTACGCGCTTTACCAGTGACGACAAAATTCAGCCAGTTTGGATTCGGCTGAGTATTGGGTGCGGTAATGATTTCAACAGTTGCACCACTTTCCAGTGCTTGCGATAGCGGTGCCAAGCGGCGATTAACACGGCAGGCGATACAGGTATTACCCACATCAGTGTGCACAGCGTAAGCAAAGTCGACTGGTGTTGAGCCCTTGGGCAGCTCCATGATGCGGCCTTTGGGCGTGAACACATAGACTTCATCAGGGAATAAATCGATTTTAACGTTTTCAATAAACTCTAAGGAGTTGCCGGCATTTTGCTGCAGCTCCAACAAGCCTTTCACCCATTGGCGTGCACGGGCATGGTTATTACGACGACCATCACCTTCGTCAGTTTTATACAGCCAATGTGCAGCAATACCGTTATTAGCCAGCTCTTCCATTTCGCGGGTACGGATTTGAATTTCAATCGGTACACCATGCATGCCAAACAAAGTGGTGTGCAGCGATTGGTAACCGTTGGCTTTAGGAATCGCGATGTAATCTTTAAAGCGCCCAGGGAAGGGTTTGTACAAATTATGTACAGCGCCCAGTACGCGGTAACAGGTATCCACTTTATCAACGATAATGCGAAACGCGTAGACATCCATAATTTCAGTAAAGGCTTTACGCTTGCCGCGCATTTTTTGATAAATGCTATACAGATGTTTTTCGCGACCACTGACTTCGCCAGGCAAGCCTTCACGTTCTAAACAGTGCGCAATGGACTCTTGGATTTTGTTAACGATTTCTTTGCGGTTGCCACGTGATTTTTTCACTGCGGAGTGAATACGCTCAGCACGCATCGGGTGCATGGCTTTAAAACCGAGGTCTTCAAACTCAGCATAGATGCGGTTCATGCCTAAGCGATTGGCAATGGGTGCATAAATCTCAAGCGTTTCTTTGGCAATGCGGCGGCGTTTTTCTGGGTTTAACGCGCCGAGCGTGCGCATATTGTGCAAACGGTCAGCAAGTTTAACCAAGATCACGCGAATATCGCGTGCCATAGCCATGGCCATTTTCTGAAAGTTTTCTGCTTGGGCTTCGGCTTTAGTACCGAATTTCATTTGCGTCAGTTTAGTCACGCCATCCACTAGTTCTGCAACACTGTCGCCAAACTGCGCAACAATGGCTTCTTTAGGGATGCCGGTATCTTCAATCACGTCATGCAGCATGGCCGCCATCAAGCTTTGATGGTCCATATGCATATCGGCCAAGATAGTCGCTACAGCCAGCGGGTGAGTCACATAATGCTCACCGCTGCTGCGTAACTGACCGTCATGCGCTTGCTCAGCATAATAATACGAGCGGCGCACAGCATTGACTTGGTCAGTGCTTAAATAAGTTGAGAGTTGCCCAGTTAGGCGATCTAAAGCAGGCATAGCTCACCTCCTGGTAGCAATACATTCTTATTTGTACGAATAACGAACAGCACTCAGATCAGTGAGATCAGTTGTCATCAAAAGCAGCAAACAAAGGTTCTTCAGCCGTCAGAGCTTCTTCTTCTGCAATGATGGCGTCGGTGATTAAACCCGCTGCAATTTCACGCAAAGCTAAAACCGTTGGCTTATCATTTTCAACAGGTACTTTTGGTTCTTTACCGCCCGTCGCTAATTGACGTGAACGCTTAGTGGCCAACATAACTAGTGCAAAACGGTTTTCAACGTTTTCTAGGCAATCTTCAACAGTAACGCGAGCCATAGTATTCCTCACAGAAAAAAAGCGGCACCTACAAATGCAGGTGCAAAACAAATACAGTTTAAAAAATAATGTATGACAAAGAAAGCTCATAGCTCACTCAATCATACAGGTAGGGCTATCGTAGCAGGTCACAGAGGAGTTGTGTGTGACGTTTTTGCTGTGTATCAAGGCGCAATTGGTTGGCGCGAAAGATCGCTAGCAAGTCTTGCAGGGCAGTGCCGAAGTCATCATTGATCACAATATAGTCGTATTCAACATAATGACTCATCTCGGTGATGGCCTGTTGCATACGCGTTTCGATCACATCAGCGCTATCTTGGCCGCGATTGTGCAGGCGTTGACGCAGGTCTTTATGAGTGGGCGGCAAGATGAAAATTGATTTGGCTTCAGGCATCAATTTGCGCACTTGCTGTGCACCTTGCCAGTCAATTTCTAAAATCAAATCATAGCCCTGGGCAAGCGTATCTTTGACCCAAGTTTGTGAAGTGCCGTACATATTACCAAACACTTCGGCGTGCTCTAGAAAGTCGCCTTGTTCCAGCATCTGAGTAAAGTTGTCACGCGCAGTGAAGTGGTAATTAACGCCATCAACTTCGCCAGGACGCATCATACGTGTGGTGTGTGAAACAGACACACGTACCTGCGCCATGATATCTATTAATGCTTTAACTAAGCTTGTTTTCCCAGCACCTGAGGGTGCGGAGACAATATAAAGCGTCCCAGTCGTAGTCATGCAATACCTATTAAAAGTTCAAAGCGGTGCTTATAGGTCAAACAGTGCAGGGCGGTACCGATAGTTGATCGATAAAATTACCTGCCGCACTTTGATCTGGCCACGCATTTAAAAAGAATAGATGCATTCTAGCAGCATTTGCTCTTGTCCTTCATCTGTAATTGGCAGGGCGACAAGAGCAGGCTGTCTTAATAGGCTGTGGCAATCAGTTTGACCATGGCGTCTGCAGCACCAATATGGGGTAGCAGTTTAATAACTTTATCAGGCCACTTGCTCTGTACTGCAGCTATTTCACGAGGTACATCAGTGACCACATGGCTACCCGAGGCTAAAAAGTAGGGTAGAACACAGACTTCATCGATACCGCTTTCAAAGCAGTCGTTGAGCGCTGTTTCAATGCTAGGTAATGCCAGTTCTAAAAAAGCCACTTGCACGCGTTGTGCTGGCAACTCTAAATACTCGGCAATTTTACCCGCAAGCACACGAATCTCATCGTTGGATGCGCTGCGGCGACTACCGTGCGCCACAATTAGCAGTTGTTTCATAAAGCTTACCTTTGAATATAAGTACGGGTATCAGTTTGTAGTATTAGTGAAGCTATTAGCGTTTAAGTTCGCTGATTGATCAACAAAAATAAGCTGATCTGTGGCAAAGCCTAAAGCTTGCATCCGCTCGAGTAAGCGCTGTTGCTGCGCAGGATCTAGAGTGGGTGTTCTGGAAAGTAGCCATAAAAAAGATTTACTAGAACTGGTGACCAGTGAGTATTCATAGTCTTCACCGAGGTCAAAGACAATATAAGCACCGTAAAATGGACCGAAAAAGGATACTTTTAAGTAGCCTGTTGTAGTGTCTTCAACAAAGTAGGCTTTACCTTCTGCTTCCTTCCATTGTTGTTTGGCTTGTTTAAAACCGCGGTTCATCACCTGAATACCGCCATCATCACGCATGCTGTATTGCGCAGTTACCTGTTGCATGCCGCGCTCAAATGAATGATCAAGGCGTGCAATTTCATACCAAGTCCCCAAATAACGCTCGGCATTAAAGTTCTTAACCGGCTCAATACCTTCGGGTACAGAGACACAGCCAGACAGCAGTAGTATTAAACTCAGCGTGATATAGCGCATATGAATCGGCCTTTGTGCATTTAAGGGTGACAGTATCTAGGTTTTGCAATAGTTATACAAATACTATTGGTGTATAAGAATATGACAGTGCATCATAGCCTTGTGTATAGGTTTTTGCAGTGCTGATGATTGAGAGATACTGCATAGTGTTGTGATAAGGCTGAAAGGTTAGCGGATGAAAAAAGAGCATTTACCCGAAAAAATCTGCCTCGTGTGCCAGCGCCCCTTTAGTTGGCGTAAAAAGTGGGAAAAAGATTGGCCACAAGTTAAATACTGCTCCAAACGTTGTGCGGGTCAGCGCTCTTCACTTTCCATGTCGGCGGGCGCGTAGCATGGCTAAAAATTATCAACGTCTGCGCTTAATCCTTGGCGACCAGCTCAATGCCAGCCATTCGTGGTTTAAAGATAAAGACCCAGGCACCCTCTATGTGATGGCTGAACTGCGCCAAGAAACTGATTATGTCGTGCACCATGTGCAGAAGATCTGTGCGTTTTTCGCTGCTATGCAACAGTTTGCTCAAGCGCTGCAGAGCGCTGGTTTTAATGTCCTGCATTTGGATTTAGATGACACACAGGTGTTTGCTGATTTACCGCATTTATTGGCGATCTTGATCGATACGCATCAGATTCAGCACTTTGAATATCAGCTACCGGATGAATATCGCCTGCGTCAGCAGTTGGCTGAATTTAGCGCTGGTTTAGCGATCAGCAGTGCCAGCGTGGGGAGTGAACATTTCTATTTATCAGATGCAGAATTACCTAAGCATTTTACTGCGGGTAAACAGCACCGCATGGAAGCCTTCTACCGCAAGATGCGCAAACGCTTTGCGATCTTAATGGATGACGACGGTAACCCAGAAGGCGGCAAGTGGAACTACGATGCCAATAACCGTAATAAGCTCAAAGCCGCTGATTTAGCGGCTGTACCTAAACCCTTAGTATTTGCTAATGATGTAACAGAGGTTCTGGCGCGGCTTGAGCGTCACCAGATTAAAACCATGGGCCGCGCTGATACTTCTTTATTGTGGCCAGTCAATCGCCAGCAAGCCAAAGAGTTACTGGATTACTTTTGCCGTTATGGCTTGCCGCTGTTTGGCACCTTTCAAGATGCAATGACTAGCCAGCTTAATCAGCGCGCTGATAATCGCCAATGGAGCCTCTACCATTCACGTCTTTCGTTTGCGCTCAATAGCAAAATCATCAGCCCGCAATTGGTGGTGGATACAGTACTGGCGCATTACCGCATGCAACAAGTCCAGCTGTTGAGCTCAGAGCCGCGGATTGATATCTCGCAAGTGGAAGGTTTTATTCGGCAGATTCTCGGTTGGCGTGAGTTTATTCGCGGCGTCTATTGGGTGAATATGCCGGAATATGCCAGCCTCAATGCCTTATCTGCAATGCGCGCTTTACCCTCTTGGTTTTGGACTGGCAAAACTAAGATGAAATGCATGCGCTTGGCTATTGAGCAGTCGTTGGACTATGCCTACGCCCACCATATTCAGCGGCTGATGATTACTGGTAATTTTTGCTTGCTGGCGGGGATTGATCCAAGCGAGGTCGATGCCTGGTATCTAGGGGTGTATATCGATGCGTTGGAATGGGTGGAAATGCCCAATACCCGCGGCATGAGCCAGTTTGCCGATGGTGGTATTGTCGGCTCCAAGGCCTATGCCGCCAGCGGGAATTACGTGAATAAAATGAGTGATTACTGCGGTTCTTGCCATTACAAGGTGACAAAAATCACCGGCAGCGATGCTTGTCCGCTCAACTCATTGTATTGGCGCTTTATGTCGGTCAATAAAGAGGCGTTGGGCAATAATCCACGTAATGCCATGGTGTATGCCAACTGGAGTAAGAAAACCCCTGAGCAGCAGCAAGCGGTATTAACCCATGCAGAGAGTTGTCTCACGCAGATCGAGCAGCTTTAAGGATGGTGCTTGCGGTTGTCTGGCTTAAGCGTGACTTCGGCTCGATTGCGTATTCCTGTGCGCGGCTCTCTAGCCTTTTGCCATAGTGTTTTGTACTGTGTTTTTAAATTCCCATGAAAAGGACAAGTTTACTATGGCTGCTTACTACCAGTTTATCGACAGACATATAGATACTGAGGGTGTGGTGACCGCGAGGTATTGCTCAACTATTCATGCGCAAGGAGTATGGAACGAGCATGAGCAGCATATGGCACCTGCGAGCGGTATTATTGCCGCAGAGTTAGCACAGTTTCAGCCGCGTGATGATGTGCGTATTGGGCGGATCAGTTACGATGTTTTGGGTTTGATTGAAGCGGGTGAGTTTTGCATTATCACGCGGGTGATACGTGCTGGTAAGACCATTGAGTTGCTTGAGTCAGAAATGCAAGCTCAGGGTAGAACCTGCATTGTCGCGAGAACGTGGCGCATGTGCGTTCAAGACAGCTCTGCAGTGGCTGGCTTAGAGGATCAGGTGATTCAGCACCCTGAAGCATTACCCGAGTGGCCGGGTATGTCGCGTTGGCCGGGTGGTTTTATTCAAAGTCTTGAGGCGCGTGTCGATGAACAATATCGACCTGGTAAAGGTATCGTTTGGCTTAATAATGCAAAAGACATGGTAGAAAACCAGCCCACCAGTGATTTTGTGCACTTGTTAGGTATGGTCGATACCGCCAACGGCATTGTGCCTCGCCAAGGTGCTAACGTGACTTGGGGTTTTCCAAATTTAGACTTACAAATACATCTACACCGACTGCCAACAGGACGCTGGCTGGGCTTAGAAGCTGTGCAGCAGTTTGGTAATGATGGGATTGGCTTAACCAGTGCTATTTTGCATGATGTGCAAGGGCCTTTTGGGCGCAGTGAGCAGATTTTGACCTTAAGAAAAATGCGTTAGATCGATAGTTATCTAAGTATAAAAACACATACTCGCTAGATACAGCAGCGAGTTATTGTGGCGTACAACAATGCTTTTGCAGGCGGAAACCGTGGCTCTGCAGTGGGGGTTTCAATTCCACAGCGTATCTTATCTACCGGGACGGACCGGCTCTTAATCTAAACTAAGAGTCTTTAAACGGCTCTGTGGAGTTACAGTTGATCACCTTAAGTCCTATCAAGCGTCGCCTTGTGTATGTCACGATTTTTGAATTGCTGGGTATTGTTTTTGCCACCTTGGTGCTGATGGCGCTCAGTGGCGGTGCAGCACAAGATTCCTTACCTGTCGCTATTATCGTGTCCACTGCGGCAGTGATTTGGAATTTTATCTACAACACGTTTTTTGAATCCTGGGAATCGCGCAATCACATCCAAGAGCGCACGCTCAAAATACGCTCTGTGCATGCCATAGGTTTTGAGGGTGGATTGTTCTTGTTTTGTTTGCCGGTGTATATGCTCTGGTACGACGTCGGTGTTTGGACAGCCATAACCATGGAAGCGGCATTACTGCTGTTTTTCTTGGTGTATACCTTTGTGTTTACTTTAGCATTTGATC
>CALZAE010000038.1 GCA_945612235.1 uncultured Gammaproteobacteria bacterium
ACTCTTACGTTAAGCGGTGAAACCTTGTTTGCCTAACGAGGTGCGCATTCTACAGACTTTACAGAGGCTGTAAAGCCCTTTTTCATAGATAATTGAATTATCTTTAAAGACTCAATATTGAGAGCCACAGCGTATAGGTTTACTTTCAGTCAAACGCTGGCCATCACCACTATATAGCCACGCTCTAACAGTCCAACCTTTAGCCAAGGCACGAATACTATAACGCTGCCCTGCCTGATAATCACTGTAAGCAAGCTCTACTCGACAATGACGCTGGCCACCACTTCTAACATTACCACCACGATCATAGGTTAAACGCACCTGCAGCTTATGCTCACCCGGACTGACTTGAAAGTAACGAGCATCATGAACCTTATTGCCGTCAAGACGCTGCGCTGATAGTTGATACCCTGCTTGTGATGGCACATCAACCCAAGCCATAGCCGGATCATGCTCAGGTAAAGGTGCAGCACAAGCACTGCAGGCAACTAATAGTGCTGTGCCACTGATAGCTTTCCACAACATAGTTACTCCCCCTATATAGTCATTAACCAAAAAACCAGTAGCACACGCTGATTGCAGCAATCACGCCAGCCAGCTCCGCAAGCAATGCACAACCAACCGCATGACGCGCACGTCGAATACCAACCGCACCAAAGTAAACCGCTAATACATAAAAGGTTGTCTCGGTACTGCCTTGAATAGTAGCTGCGACTAATGCCGGGAAACTATCCACACCTTGGCTTTGCATGGTTTCAATTAACATAGCGCGCGCAGCACTACCAGAAAACGGCTTCACCAGCGCTGTCGGTAAAGCATCTACAAAACGCGTGTCCCATTGCAGCCACTCGACTAACCAGCGAATACCATCTAAACCAAACTCCAGTGCCCCCGAAGCTCGCAGCACACCAACCGCACATAACATGGCAACCAAGTAAGGCAGCAAGTCTTTAGCCACCTCAAAGCCTTCTTTAGCGCCTTCAACAAAGGTTTCATACACAGGTATTTTGCGCACCATACCTAAGATCAGAAAGCTCATAATGATGCCAAACAGTGTCATGTTGCCAAGTAAGGACGACAAACTAGCTAACGCAGTTGCACTTAAGGTGGCCAGTACTGCCATAAATGCACCGAGCAATACAGCACAAGGTATAAAGTAGGCTAAAACCACAGGATGCCAAATACGCAGGCGTTGCATCAAGGCTACTGATAACAGTCCCACTAAACTGGATGCACTGGTAGCAATTAAGATGGGTAAAAACACCAAGGTTGGGTCAGCAGCGCCCTGCTGTGCGCGATACATAAAGATAGTGACAGGCAGCAAGGTCAGTGAAGACGCATTGAGTACTAAGAATAAGATTTGCGCATTACTCGCAGTGTGAGCTAAAGGATTAATCTCCTGTAGGGCACGCATCGCTTTGAGGCCAATGGGTGTCGCAGCATTATCTAAACCTAAACCGTTGGCGGCAAAGTTCAAAGTAATCAAACCCAAGGCCGGATGACCGCGTGGCACTTCGGGCATCAGCTTGGCAAATAGCGGACCGAGCAACTTAGCTAGCACATCAACTAAACCGGCTTTTTCAGCAATCTTTAGAAAGCCCAGCCAGAGTGTTAGCGTACCAAACAGCAGCAGCATCACATCAACCGACAGCTTGGCCATAGTAAATAGGCTTTCTACCATGGCAGCCCAAACGCCGGGGTCGCCACCCACCCAACGTACCAACCCCGCAACACTGGCAACAATAAAGAAACTCAGCCATAAACCATTTAACATGCAAAGCGCTCCTAGGGTTGGCGGCTCATTTGGGTGGTCAAGGCTAAGAGCATGGCTGCGGTTTGCGCATCAGGTTCGCCATCATATAAGTCAGGACGGTATTTCATCTGAAAGACTGCAATCACATTACGGGTCGCGTCATCCAGTTCACCATGCTCAGGTACGGCATAACCAACTTGGGCTAACTGTTGTTGAAACCATTCTATAGAAGGTAGCTGCTCAGTAAAGGTCGCTAGGTACTGCGCTACTGCTTGTGCGTCAGGCCAAAGAATTAAACCTTCTTGTGCTAAACGCTCCCATGGAAAGGCTGGACCTGGGTCCACTTTGCGCTGTGGTGCGATATCGCTATGACCAATCACATGCTGCGCAGTTAAACCATGACGCTGCATAATATCTTTAATTAATAATACTAAGGCATCGATTTGCGGCTCGCTCCAAGGATGCCATACCCTGCCCTCTGGCGTATCGGTATAGCCTTTGTTGACCATCTCAATCCCAATGGAACTGGAGTTCAGCCAAGTACGTCCATTCCACTGACTGTTACCGGCATGCCAAGCACGGCGATTCTCATCGACCAAGCGATAAATAGTAGCCGGTTGTTCAGCTATTAAATAATGACTGCTCACTTCTTCTTGTGTGAGTACATGCAAGGAGCGCGGCAAATCACTTGCGGTATAATGCAGCACAATAAACTGTACACGACTGTCCTGCCCGACAGACTGGTAACTGTCATCAAATTTCAGACCAGAGCAACCTGTTAAAAGCAAAGCAGCACACAACAACGCTCGAAACTTCATATTCAACCTATGTCAATAATTTAAAAGACTTCACACCCCTAAGCTCTAAAATACAGGCCAAGAGCGATTTAGCGACGCACAATACCTTGTTGACTAATCTGTTTCAGCAACAGTCATCAACCTTCTAAACTCTTTCTCTGTTTATAGCTGATTTTTTAGCTACTATCGTTATCAGCAGTACTCATACGCTATACATGAGGATAAAAACAATGAAAACTCTAACAGACCATTTAGCGCAGTATGCTGCCAACCACAGAAACAAACGCAATATAGTTACACACTTTATTGGTATACCGCTGATTGTTATCGCAGTTGCCATACTGTTGTCTAAACCCAGCCTTACGATATATGGATTACCGCTCTCTCCTGCAACGCTCACCCTGTGTATAGCAACTGTATTTTATCTACAACTTGATGCACGGCTTGGCGTAAGCATGTTCATTTTTTTAATTTTTTGTTTATGGCTTGGATCATTATGTGCCCAGTTACCCACAAGGCAATGGCTAACCTGGGGCTTAAGCTGCTTTATTTTGGGTTGGGTTATGCAGTTTATTGGTCATATGTATGAAGGGCGTAAGCCCGCTTTTGTGGACGACATAATGGGGCTGGCCATAGGCCCGTTATTTGTTATGGCTGAATTGGCTTTTGCGTGCGGTTTACGTCAATCATTAAAAGATGATATTGAACAGCGACTCAATCCAAATATCAGCCCCTAAGGAATAAGCTTCTAACGCAACTATTTGACTCCATGTGAGTCTTATCGCTACTGAACAGATAAAGGATATTCGTTATGCGCTACGACACAGATAGCCATACGCCAGTCATCGGCTACTTGCTATGGATTTTTGGTTTTATGGGCGCGCACCGTTTTTATTACGGTAGACCCATCACTGGCACTATTTGGTTTTTCACTTTAGGCTTTTTCTTTATCGGCTGGATCGTCGACTTGTTTTTAATTCCAAGTATGGATCGTCAAGCCAGCTTACGTTTTCATACCGGTCGAATTGACTATAACTTGGCATGGATTTTATTAACGTTTCTAGGTGTGTTTGGTGTGCACCGCATGTATCAAGGCAAATGGATCACCGGTATTTTGTACTTATGCACAGGCGGATTCTTCTTACTCGGCGTGCTGTATGACTACTGGACTATTAATCAGCAGATTTCTGCACGCAATAATATTTTCAAATAATCCACCCAAGTTAACTCTTGATACAAAAAAGCTGCTGACCTATACAAATGGACAGCAGCTTTTTTTATTCTGTATAACTTAACGCTTTTTTGGGCGCGGCCAGTTCTCTAAATTACGCTGACGCCCACGACCCACGGCCAAAGCATGTGCAGGTACATCTGCAGTAATCGTTGAGCCCGCACCAGTGGTTGAACCATCACCTAAGTTAAGCGGCGCAACCAACGAGCTATTTGAGCCTATAAATACGTCTTCGCCCATGATGGTTTTGAATTTATTCACACCATCATAGTTACAGGTAATAGTACCCGCACCAATATTGGTACGTGCACCCACCTCACTGTCACCCAAGTAGGTTAAATGGCCTGCTTTAGCGCCTTCACCTAAGTGTGTATTTTTCAATTCAACAAAGTTACCCACATGCGCGCGTGCTGCCAATACAGTGCCAGGACGTAAGCGAGCAAAAGGTCCGCAATCAGCACCAGGACCAACATCTGCACCATCCAAGTGACTGTTCGCTTTAATCATCGCACCCTCGCGCAAAACAGAGTCTTTAATGACGCAGTTAGGGCCAATGGAGACATTGTCAGCAATCTCAACCTTACCTTCCAAGATCACGTTAACATCGATTAAGACATCACGACCGACGCTGACTTCACCGCGCAAGTCAAAGCGAGCAGGATCAAGCAAAGTGACACCTTGCGCCATTAAACGTCGCGCGGCACGTTGCTGGTAGTGGCGCTCCAGTTCAGACAACTGCAAGCGATCATTGGCGCCCTGCACTTCCATAGCATCAGCAGCAGTTTCAGTATTGACTGCTAAACCATCAGCGACGGCCATGGCGATAATATCGGTTAAATAGTACTCACCCTGCGCATTGCTGTTGGAAAGACGACTTAACCAGTCAGTTAATGCCTCGCGTGGCGCAGCTAGAATACCGGTGTTACCTTCACAAATTTTCAGTTGCTCTGCGCTAGCATCTTTATGTTCAACAATCGCTTGTACGGCACCATCAGTATTACGCACGATACGGCCGTAACCTGCTGGATTATCAAGATTCACTGTTAATAATGCCATGCTCTGATTGGAAAGCTGCTTAAGTAAACTTTCTAGAGTCGTCGCTTCTATCAAAGGCACATCACCGTAAAGCACTAAGGTGTTTTCAGCTTGTAAATGCGGCACAGCCTGAGCCACCGCATGACCTGTACCCAACTGTTCATGCTGTACAACAAAGCTCACATCGTCGGCCGCTAACTGCTCACGTACCAACTCTGCACCATGGCCAATCACCACTTGGATACTAGCTGGCTTTAACAGTCGTGCTGTTTGCACTACATGGCCTAGCATCGACAATCCGGCAATGGGATGCAGTACTTTTGGTAAGGCTGAACGCATCCGTGTGCCTTGGCCTGCTGCAAGAATAACGATATCCAACGACATACTATAAATCCTTATAGAGTTTGAGAAGTTTAGTGTCAAAAAATAAACAATAAAAAAGGGTAGCTCTAGGCTACCCTTTTTTATTATTACTAAGAAGCGCGATTCATTTATTAACGAACTTTTTTACGTAACTCATGAATTGTGCGCAACTGTGCAGCTGCTTCAGCTAAACGTACTGCGGCGGCGGCATAGTCAAAATCAGCGGACTGATTGACTAACGCTTGCTCAGCAGCTTTTTTAGCTTCAAGTGCTGCCGCTTCATCAAGGTCTGCAGCACGAATTGCCGTGTCTGCTAAAACCTTAACTGTATACGGCTGTACTTCAATAAAACCACCAGAGATGTAATACACCTCTTCTCCACCACCTTGCTTAATCACGCGGACAGGGCCCGGCTTGATTGTCGAGATGAGGGGTGTGTGACCAGGCAAAATACCCAAATCACCCATGTGACCATGAGCGATGACCATTTCGACCCGACCGGAGAACAACTCTTCTTCTGCACTAACAATGTCACACTGGACTGTTCTGCTGGCCATATAAATCGCCTCAGTTTTTAGGCTAAGCGGATGCCAATGCACCCGCTGCCATATTGCTCACCATTAAGGATCACAAATTACATTTTGCTCGCTTTTTCAATGGCTTCTTCGATAGTACCAACCATGTAGAACGCTTGTTCTGGTAGGTCATCGTAGTCACCATTCAAGATACCTTGGAAACCACGAATGGTATCTTTCAGCGATACGTATTTACCTGGCGCACCAGTAAAGACCTCAGCCACGAAGAACGGCTGAGACAAGAAGCGCTGGATTTTACGTGCACGGGTTACTAACTGCTTATCTTCTTCAGACAGTTCGTCCATACCCAGAATCGCAATAATATCTTTTAGCTCAGTGTAACGCTGCAATACATATTGAACACCACGAGCACAATCATAGTGCTCTTGACCAATCACGCTTGCATCAAGCTGGCGTGAAGTAGAGTCAAGTGGGTCAATTGCAGGGTAGATACCCAAAGATGCAATGTCACGTGACAGAACAACAGTGGCATCCAAGTGCGCAAACGTAGTGGCTGGAGATGGGTCAGTTAAGTCATCCGCAGGTACGTAAACAGCTTGAATTGAAGTAATGGAACCTGCTTTAGTAGAGGTAATACGCTCTTGCAGAACACCCATTTCTTCAGCCAATGTTGGCTGGTAACCTACCGCTGAAGGCATACGGCCTAACAGTGCAGATACTTCAGTACCGGCCAAGGTGTAACGGTAAATGTTGTCAATAAACAACAGTACGTCACGACCTTCGTCACGGAATTTTTCAGCCATGGTCAAACCAGTCAAAGCAACGCGTAAACGGTTACCTGGTGGCTCGTTCATTTGACCGTAAACCAGCGCTACTTTATCGAGAACGTTGGAGTCTTTCATCTCGTGATAGAAGTCGTTACCTTCACGAGTACGCTCACCAACACCAGCGAATACAGAGTAACCGCTGTGCTCAATAGCAATGTTACGGATCAGTTCCATCATGTTTACGGTTTTACCAACACCGGCACCACCGAACAGACCAACTTTACCGCCTCGAGAGAACGGGCAAACAAGGTCAATAACCTTAATACCTGTTTCTAGAATTTCGTTACCGCCCGCTTGTTCTGCATAAGAAGGTGCTGGACGGTGAATGCCCCAACGCTCTTCTTCGCCAATTGGACCGGCTTCGTCGATTGGGTTACCCAGTACGTCCATAATACGACCCAGGGTTTTAACGCCCACTGGTACAGTAATTGGACCGCCTGAGTTGACCACTTCTAGACCACGTTTTAGACCTTCGGTCGAACCCATGGCAATAGTACGTACTACACCGTCGCCCAACTGCTGTTGAACTTCTAGTGTAGTTTCAACGCCCTGTACTAACAGTGCGTCATAAATGTTCGGGACCTGTTCGCGTGGGAATTCCACGTCGATGACGGCGCCGATAATTTGAACGATACGTCCGCTACTCATATCTGGTTCCTCTGAATATTTGAACCGTTCTTAAACCGCGGCTGCGCCGCCGACGATTTCTGAAATTTCTTGAGTGATCGCTGCTTGGCGAGCCTTGTTGTAAACCAATTGAAGGTTATCAATAAGGTCACCCGCGTTGTCTGTTGCATTTTTCATTGCAATCATTCGAGCTGCTTGTTCGCATGCTGAGTTCTCAACAACCGCTTGATACACCTGAGACTCGATATAACGAACAATCAGAGCATCCAGCAATTGCTGGGCATCTGGCTCGTAAATGTAATCCCAAGAACCAAGACGATCGCCTTCATTCTCTGCATCAACCGCCAGTGGCACTAACTGCTCAACTGTTGGTTTCTGCGTCATAGTATTTACAAATTTGTTAGATACTACATACAAGCGATCAATACGGCCTTCAGCAAAACCATCCAACATGATTTTAATACTGCCAATTAAGTCAGTCATGCTTGGTTGTTCGCCAAGGTCGGTGATTGCTGCAACGACTTTGCCACCGTAACTACGGAAGAAACTTGCACCTTTTTTGCCGATGACGCAGAACTCTGCCTCAACGCCATCTTGTTGCAAGCCCTTCATATTATTCATCAGGGCCTTGAACAGGTTAAAGTTCAGACCGCCGCATAGACCACGGTCGGTTGACACGAGGATATATCCCACGCGTTTAACCGGACGTTCGACCATAAATGCGTGCTTATACTCAGCATTGGCTTCAGCTAAATGGCCAATGACCTGACGTATACGCTCTGCATAAGGACGACCAGTTGCCATGCGCTGTTGTGCTCTGCGCATTTTACTGACCGCCACTTTTTCCATGGCACTGGTGATTTTTTGCGTACTTTTGATGCTCGCAATTTTAGTGCGAATCTCTTTTGCGCCTGCCATTTGTCACCCTTCAGGTTAAGCAAGCGGGAGCTTTAGCTCCCGCTGCGGCTTACCAGCTCTGAGTGGCCTTAAACTTCTCGATACCTTCTTTAATAGAAGCATCGATATCGTTATTAAAGTCACCCTTCTCATTGATTTTCGCCATTAATTCAGCGTAGTCACGTTTGAAGAAGGCTAACAAGGCTGCCTCGAAAGCACCCACTTTATTCACTGCGACGTCAGTCAAGAAGCCACGTTCAGCAGCATACAAAGACACAGACATGTCAGCAATTGACATAGGAGCGTACTGTTTCTGCTTCATCAGCTCAGTCACACGTTCACCGTGCTCAAGCTGCTTACGCGTTGCTTCGTCTAAGTCAGAAGCAAACTGAGCAAAGGCCGCTAATTCGCGGTACTGAGCCAGTGCGGTACGAATACCACCGGAAAGCTTCTTAATAATCTTAGTCTGAGCTGCACCACCAACACGCGATACCGAAATACCGGCGTTCACTGCTGGACGGATACCTGAGTTAAACATTGCTGACTCAAGGAAGATCTGACCATCAGTAATAGAAATTACGTTGGTTGGTACGAATGCTGAAACGTCACCGGCTTGGGTTTCAATGATTGGTAGAGCGGTTAAAGAACCGGTTTTACCTTTCACAGCACCCTTAGTGAACTCTTCTACGTACTCTGCAGATACACGTGATGCACGCTCCAACAGACGGCTGTGGAGGTAGAACACGTCACCTGGGTAGGCTTCACGACCTGGTGGACGACGTAACAACAGAGAAATCTGGCGGTATGCAACAGCTTGCTTAGACAGGTCATCGTAAACGATTAACGCATCTTCACCGCGGTCACGGAAGTACTCACCCATGGTGCAACCAGCGTACGGAGCTAAGTACTGCAGTGCAGCAGATTCAGAAGCACTTGCAGCAACGATAATCGTGTTGCTCAGCGCGCCTGTTTCTTCAAGCTTACGTACGACGTTAGCAATAGTAGATTGCTTTTGGCCAATAGCTACGTAAACACACTTAATGCCACTGTCTTTTTGGTTGATGATCGCATCAATCGCCAGAGCAGTTTTACCGATCTGACGGTCACCAATAATCAGCTCACGCTGACCACGGCCGACTGGAATCATCGCATCGACAGATTTGTAACCTGTTTGCACAGGCTCGTCGACTGATTTACGCCAAATTACGCCTGGTGCAACTTTCTCAACTGCATCAGTTAATTTAGTCTCAACAGGGCCTTTGCCATCAATTGGGTTACCCAGTGCGTCAACAACGCGACCTAGTAGTTCTGGACCAACCGGAACTTCAAGGATACGTCCTGTGCACTTGGCGCTCATACCTTCGGTCAAACCGAAGAAGCTACCCAAAATTACAGCACCAACGGAGTCACGCTCCAAGTTGAGTGCCATACCAAAGATACCACCTGGGAATTCAATCATTTCACCGTACATTACATCGGCTAAGCCGTGGATACGTACGATACCGTCAGACAAGCTGACGATTGTGCCTTCATTACGGGCTTGCGCAGATACATCAAGCTTAGCAATACGCTGCTTAATGATCTCGCTAATCTCGGAAGGATTCAGTTGCTGCATGCCATGCCCCTCAAATCAGGATTTCAACGCTTCGGCTAACTGGTTCAGTTTGCCGCGGATCGAACCGTCAATAACTAAGTCACCAGCACGAATGTGCAAACCGCCAATTAAAGCGGGATTTACAGTCGCTTTGGGTTGAACGGTACGATCAAGCCGCTTGGATAAGGCGGCAGCCAGTGTTTGGAGTTGTTCTGCGCTCAGTTCAAAAGCCGACTGTACTTCAACTTCTACAGTACGATCTGCTTCAGCTTTAATAGCCTCAAACAATTCGTGAACCATAGGAAGTAAAGTCAAACGGCTATTTTCGCTAAGAACACACAAAAAATTGCCGAATGTATCGTCGATATTGTCTTCGCACAGTTGCTTTAGAAACGCGACCTTGCCATCTCGAGTCAGCGCAGGGTTACCCAACTGCTTAAGAATGACCGGCTCTGTTACCGCCGCTGCAGTTAATGCCAACATCGCAGACCAAGCGTCAACTTGACCTGCAGCCGAAGCAAACTCATAAGCTGCTTTTGCGTAAGGTCGTGCAAGCGTATTGATATTTGACATCGCTTGCCTCGCTTAAAGTTGTGCGGCCAATTGTTCGACCAGTTGATTGTGAGCGCTTGCATCGACGGACGAACCGAGGATTTTTTCTGCACCCGCAACCGCTAATACTGAAACCTGCGCACGTAGATCTTCTTTAACGCGATTTACTTCAAGGTCAATCTCTGCTTTAGCATTAGCCACTAAACGCTCGCCTTCAACGCGCGCTTGAGCCTTTGCTTCTTCAATGATTTCGCTTGCAGTTTTATTCGCCTTTTCAAGCAGTTCTGCGGCAGTTTTTTTCGTATCACGCAACATTTCTGTCGCTTTTTCTTGAGCAAGCTTTAGGTCGCGCTCGGCGCGTCCAGCTGCATCTAAACCTTCAGCAATTTTCTTCTGGCGTGCATCCATTGCATTCGTAATGGGAGGCCATACGAACTTCATGCAAAACCATACAAAAATAGCGAAGGCAATCAATTGACCAATAAGCGTCAAATTAATATTCACTGATCTACCTCATGCTATTTCGTTGTTTATCTGAAAGATAACTTCGCGCAGTAAACACTTACTGCGCGATGAAATCGCTAGATTAGCCTGCCATACCTGGGGCTACAACGAAGATCAGGTACATTGCCATACCAACACCAATCATTGGAACGGCGTCAAGCAGACCAGCCATGATGAAAGTTTTAGTTTGTAATTGTGGTGCTAACTCTGGCTGACGTGCTGTTGATTCCAACAGTTTGCCACCTAAGATAGCAAAGCCCAGACCAGTTGCTAATGCGCCCATACCAAGGATGATGGCTGCAGCGATAATTACAATTTCCATAGTTACTCCTAGAGTTTTAAGTTTTCAAGTTTACAGTTAAAGTTTTAAGTTAACGCCCGCTTTCGCGTCAATGGCTTTCTTCGTGGGCTGAACTCAGGTAAACGATGGTCAGCACCATAAAGATAAAGGCCTGTAACGGGATCACCAGAATATGGAAGATTGCCCATGGCCCATAAAGCGCCCACTGTACGTAAAACGGCAGTAGCGCAATTAGGATAAACACCACTTCACCTGCGTACATGTTACCGAACAGACGCAAAGCAAGGCTTAATGGTTTGGTAAACAGACCCAACAACTCAAGGAACAAGTTAAACGGGATCAGCGACCAGTGTTTAAACGGGGTAAACGACAGTTCTTTGATATAACCACCAGTGCCTTTAATCTTAATGCTGTAAAAAACAATTAAGAAAAACACACCAATAGAGATACCGAACGTAGCGTTTGGATCAGCTGTAGGTACATATTTAAAATACGGCACGCCCGCAGCAGCAGCTAAACTTGGAATCACATCAATTGGAATCCATTTTAAGCTGTTCATTAGCAAAATCCACATAAATACGGTTAATGCTAATGGGGCAATCAGTGCGCTACGACCGTAAAAGGTGTCGCGAACCATGTTTTGTACAAATTCAACCACCACTTCAACGAAGCCTTGCAGTCCTGTGGGTACACCTTCGTTGGCTTTAACAGCTACACGACGGAATAAAAACAGGAAAATAAAGCCCATCAGTAATGACATAGCCATGGTATCCACATGGATAGCCATAAAGCCCATATCGCTGGCTTGTTGCGCAGTTTCTGCAAACTGCCACTTGCCATCTAATTTACCGTAGGTCAGGTTTTGTAAGTGATGCTGAATATATTCAACAGAGTTTTGTGCCATATATGCCTCAACCGCTCAACGCTTTAGAAAGCTTTTCGTCAAAAGAAGTGATGTTGCAGACGTCATCTGCACCAATATATAACCAACGAACACGGCCAGCACGTTCAATGGCTTCACCCCCAAGAACAGCACTGCAAAAAGCACTGCTGTAAGAATCAATTTACCCATTTCGCCAGCCCAAAAGGACTGGACGATGGCGCCTATTGAGCGCGCACCAAAGTACTGAAATGCTTTGTACGTGAAGTACATATTCGGTAATAACGCGGTCAAGCCACCCAGCCATGCTGAATAAGCCGCAATCCATCCTTGCGTTACTCCAAATAACAATCCAGCTAAGACTGTCATTACAGCTTGCAACACGATAACGCGAAACATCGGCTGACGATGAAAAGGAACTTTATTTCGATACGCCACTGATTGCCTGATCCTTTCGCTATTTATTCATTTTGCAATGAATAGCAACAAAATTGCGCGCAGAGTATAGGTGGCTAACGCCATTCATTCAACTGTCAGATCGCTTTTTAAGACCAACAGCTATAAAAATATTAGCGAATATGCGCTAAAACCCCTTGCAACTCTTCTAATGTGCCATAGCGAATGACGAGTTGTCCCTTGCCTTTTAGGCTGTGCTTAATCTGTACTTGGGTACCTAAGCGTTCGGCTAGTTTTTGCTCTAAACGCTTAACATCAGGATCTACCACAGGTGCTTCTTTAGCAGGTTTATCCCTTTGCATATCGCGTACTAAGGCTTCGGTCTGCCTTACAGTAAAGCCTTTAGCCACAACATCACGCGCCGCATCTATCTGTTGCTCAGCAGGAAGTCCTAACAAAGCACGCGCATGCCCCATTTCTAAATCACCATGCGCCAGCAAAGTTTTCACTTCATCAGGCAAACCAATCAAGCGCAGTAAATTAGCAATACTGGCACGAGATTTACCCACAGCATTAGCAACTTCTTGCTGAGTTAACTCAAATTCTTTCTGTAAACGCTGCAAAGCGATGGCTTCTTCAACGGGATTTAAGTCTTCACGCTGAATATTTTCAATCAGCGCCATGGCAATCGCCGCTTCATCACTGACATCACGTACTAGTGCTGGAATAGTTTCTAAGCCAGCCAGTTTGGATGCGCGCCAGCGTCGCTCACCAGCAATAATTTCATATTGATTCTTAGCGATCAAACGAACCACGATCGGCTGCATGACGCCTTGCGCCCTAATCGACTGCGCCAGCTCTTCTAAACTGTTCTGATCCATATCACCGCGCGGCTGATACTTACCGCGCTGAATGCAATCTAACCCCAGGTGCTGTAACTCACTGGTCTCAGTCGCCTGCGAAATATTTTTTTGTAAAGTATTGGCTGTAGCTCCACCCAGTAATGCATCGAGCCCTCGCCCAAGACCGCGTTTTTTAACCGCCATAATGATTCCTTATGTGCGTGTTGAAGCACGCTGACTGGCACGCTGACGACGAGATAACTCCGCAGCGAGCTCTAAATACGCTAAAGCACCACGTGATTTTTTATCATAAGCCAAAACCGGCAACCCGTGGCTGGGCGCCTCAGCTAAACGTACATTACGTGGAATAACCGTTTCATACAGCTTGTCACCAAAGTGATCTTGCAACTGTTGTGAAACATCGTTGGTTAAACTCAAACGCGGATCATACATGGTTCGCAAAATACCTTCTATTTGCAACGCTGGATTCAACTGCGTTGCAATGCGCTCGATACTACCAATCAAGTCAGTTAACCCCTCAAGCGCAAAGTACTCACACTGCATCGGAATCAACACAGCATCAGCTGCGACCAAAGCGTTAATGGTCAGCATGCTCAAGGCTGGCGGGCAATCGATCAAAATATAATCATAGTTGCCGCGCACCGGCTGTAAAGCATCCAGCAAACGGCGTTCTTTGTTAGGCAAATCCAGTAGCACAACTTCTGCAGCGGTTAAGTCACGGTTAGACGGCAGTAGTTGATACCCACCCTCTTCAGAAAACTGCATCACATCAATCAAGTTAGCCTGACCGGTTAACACATCCAGTACTGAGTGCTGCAAGCTGTGTTTATCAATGCCACTGCCCATGGTTGCGTTACCTTGTGGATCAAGGTCAATCAACAGCACATGACGGCGTGTCGCCACTAAGGAGGCGGCTAAGTTGATACAGGTTGTAGTTTTACCGACACCGCCTTTTTGATTGGCGATTGCCACGACCTTGCCCATGTTATCTCCTAAGTTATGACTGACGTTGCAAGATCAATAGATGCCGCTGCCCTTGGCAACCTGGCACTTTAAGAATCTGACAGCTTTTAAGACAAAAATCCTCTGGCAATGCTTGCAACTCATCATCAGGATGCACACCTTTCATCGCTAACCAATGTGTAGCTTGATCACCTAAATGACGTGTCCAATTGGTAAAATCTTCAAGCGAACTAAAAGCTCGCGAGATAATGCCAGAAAACGCCTGCTCAGGTGTATAAGCTTCAACTCGACTGTGGATAACTTCTAAATTATCCAACTTCAGCTCAAGCTTAACCTGAGTTAAGAAGCGTGTTTTCTTACCGTTAGAATCCAATAGAGTAAATTTGCGCTCTGGAAAAACAATAGCTAACGGCACGCCGGGCATACCGCCACCACTGCCCACATCCAGCCAATGCTCACCATACAAGGCAACGTCATTGACGACGCTGAGGCTATCAAGCAAATGCCGCGAGACCATTTCATCAGGGTTACGCACAGCGGTTAAATTGTAAGCTTTATTCCACTTGATCAATAAACCCAAGTATTGCAGCAATAATTCTTGCTGCTGCTCAGTTAAGGCAACCTTGAGTTGCTCAGCGCCTTTGGTTAATTCATGCGCATGCTGTGGGGTGACACTCATGACTCTGATTGCTCCAACGACTGAGTGGCTTTACGTTTTTTCAAATGCACCATCAACAATGAAACTGCTGCTTGGGTTACACCAGGGATACGTGAAGCCTGGCCAAGTGTTTCTGGACGTGCGGCTAATAACTTTTGCTGAATCTCTTTGGATAAACCAGAAATCGCAGTGTAATCAATATCTGTGGGTAACTTGACTGCTTCACTGGCGCGCATCTTAGCAATATCATCGAGCTGACGGTCTAAGTAACCTGCGTACTTAGTTTTGATCTCTAACTGCTCAGCCACCAACTCATCAGTGATACCGCCACCGGTCACAGCGATCAAGTCTAAATAGTTAATTTCTGGACGCGCCAGCAAGTTCAGTAAATTATATTCGTGTGTGAGTGGCGTATTAAACTTAGCCATCACTGCTTCACCGACAGGAGTACCAGGACGTATCCAAGTATCTTTCAGGCGCTGTTCTTCCACAGCAATAGCTTCACGCTTAGCTTCAAATATTGACCAACGATGATCATCAACTAAACCAATTTCGCGACCTTTTTCGGTCAAACGCATATCGGCGTTATCTTCACGCAAAATTAAACGATATTCCGCACGTGATGTGAACATCCGATAGGGTTCTTGCGCACCTAAGGTAATCAGATCGTCGATTAACACGCCTAAGTAAGCTTCGTCACGACGCGGATGCCAACTGTCTTTACCTTGCGAACGTAATGCTGCGTTACTACCAGCTAATAAACCTTGGATACCGGCCTCTTCGTAACCGGTGGTGCCATTGATTTGTCCGGCGAAGAACAAACCAGCGATCACTTTGGTTTCCAGACTGTATTTCAAATCACGTGGATCAAAGTAATCATATTCAATGGCATAACCTGGACGAATGATATGCGCATTTTCCATACCACGGATGGAATGGACTAAATCCAACTGCACATCAAAGGGCAAGGATGTGGAAATACCGTTGGGATACAGCTCATGAGTTTTTAGGCCTTCTGGCTCTAAAAAGATCTGGTGGCTGTCTTTATCGGCAAAGCGATGAATCTTATCTTCGATGGATGGGCAGTAACGTGGGCCAATGCCCTCAATTACACCAGCATACATCGGTGAGCGATCCAGATTCTTAGCAATAATCTCATGGGTTTTGCTGTTGGTATGGGTAATCCAGCAACTGACCTGCTCTGGGTGTTGCTCACGATTACCTAAAAACGACATCACTGGCAGCGGTGTATCACCGGGCTGTTCAGTCATTACCGAGAAATCTACCGAACGCGCATCAATGCGTGGTGGCGTGCCAGTTTTTAAACGATCAATGCGTAAAGGTAATTCACGCATACGTTGCGCTAAGGCATTGGCCGGTGGATCACCAGCACGTCCGCCGGAATAGTTTTGTAAACCAATATGGATCAGTCCACCGAGGAAAGTACCTGTGGTTAACACCACGTTATCAGCAAAGAAGCGTAAGCCCATCTGGGTGACTGCACCACGTACACAGTCATTTTCAACAATTAAGTCTTCAACCGCTTGTTGGAAAATCCACAGATTGGGTTGGTGCTCTAAAATTTCACGAATTGCCGCTTTGTACAGAACGCGGTCCGCTTGTGCACGAGTGGCACGTACGGCGGGTCCTTTACGGCTATTCAGAATTCTAAATTGAATACCGCTTAAATCTGCTGCAGTGGCCATTGCGCCACCGAGCGCATCGATTTCTCTCACCAAGTGGCTTTTACCAATACCTCCAATGGCTGGGTTGCAGCTCATCTGCCCGAGGGTTTCGATGTTGTGCGTCAGTAATAAGGTTTTAACACCCATGCGTGCCGATGCGAGTGCTGCTTCAGTACCAGCATGGCCACCACCAATTACGATCACATCAAAGCGGGAAGGATAATCCACCATACACCTCAGGATTTTAGCTAAATACGGATGAACTCATCACTGCAGTCTTGGCGTGTAGCCTCACTGCATTTGTCTACAAGACTAGTGTGTTTAGTCCCGGTGAGTTTTGAGAGGTCAATAGTATAGATTTTTGCGCAGCTTTGCAGAAGGTTTCATCGCTTAGCTTTTCCTTTTAACTGAGCAGTGAAGTAAACAAATATAAATTAAGTATAAAGATATAAAGCTTATTTTTAATGCTATTACTACTGAGCTGTTTTTTTGTGGATATCCTTATAATTACCTTTAATAACAATAGGTTACATTGAATTTAAAGCTGTTGAGAAGCACCATTAAGCGGATTGGATAAGGCCTTTAAGCCTGTGGACAAAGTAGCTAGTTATCCACAGGTGTAGTTATCCACAGATTTAGCCACTGCTTATCAACCCAGCTCAAGTACGGTTCTCCACAGGGCTTATCTGCGAAAATAAATGCGAAAAAGGCTCAATAAAGCTCATTATTTAAATAAATAGGTATAAAAATTAGACAAAGCAGCATGAACAGTTGGGGATAACTGTATTTATCAGCAGATAATATGAAGAAACCTGCTGTGCAGGACTTAGTAGGCAGCAGTTATGCAGTTGCTACTATGGGCAAACACAATGCTCACTTCTACAGAGAGATAGGTCAGCTTATTTAAAGAGTAGGCTGAGTGACTTGTCAGTAGAATCAGTGAAAGCCTGATTGCTAGGTCGTCATAAAAATCCATTAGCTACTAACAGTCGCTAGACCTTTTAATCCAGCTCAGTCGCTGAGGGACAGTTAGCTCATGCGTTTTGCTGAAGCCTAGGTCTAGAGTGCCTGTAATACTGCGCCTATCTAAGGCTTGCATACCCGGCTAATAAACCATAAAGCCTGTGGATAAGTCTGTGTGCTGTAATTAAATAAGCTCAAGCTAGCTATACTGAAGGTATTGATTTAACTGGCTATAGCAGTGCTCAGTGGATTAAAGCTATGCCTGTGGGTAACTCTGAGGATAAAAGAAGGCATGGTTAAAAATAAGCACTGACTGTTATTAAAAATCCGCATGTGGATAAGTTAAATCAGCAGCTTATCCACTTATACTTAGAGAGGTAAAAGTTTAGCATTTCTATACTGTGCATAAGTTTATCCACAGCTTTAGAAGCGGCACTTTGATAGGGGAATAAAGTTATTCACACCCTGCTAAGCCTTGAAAGTATGCACTCTAGCCAAGGATTATGAGCCATCTGCAGTATAGGTATGAATAACATAATCTTTTAATTCACAGAGTTACCCACAGGCTATGCACACTTATTTACCAATAC
>CALZAE010000039.1 GCA_945612235.1 uncultured Gammaproteobacteria bacterium
GCGATAATAGTGTGCCTGGTGTTCCAGGTACTCCAGGTACTCCAGGAACACCAGGTACACCAGGTACTCCAGGAACTCCTGGTTCAGGATCCACAGGTGCCATTGGTAGTGTGCAAGACACTGTTATGCAAGTGACTGATGGTACGGTTTTAGGCCCAGTCAATGATTTAGTGAATAACTTAGTTGATCCGAATTCGGGCTTGTTAGCGCCAGTGACTGGTTTGGTTGATGACTTAACCGGTCAAACAGGTTTGTTAGCTCCGGTCGGTGGTTTAGTTGATGGCTTGCTGGGTACTGATGGTGCTTTAAGCCCGGTAACAGGCTTAGTGAATGGGATTCTTGAGGGGGGTGAGGTTGGCTCTGGAACTGTGACTGATCTGCAGGGTACTGTTGATGCTTTAACAGGTACAGAAGGTGGTTTAGCACCAGTCAGTGATTTGGTTGGTACGTTAGTTGATCCAACAGACGGCTTGTTGTCGCCTGTTACCGGTCTGCTTGATGGTGTGACTGGTACGACAGGTGCGTTGAGTCCTGTAGGGGAGTTAACAGGTGCGCTATTAGGTGATGCTGGTGCGCTACGTCCGGTTGTTGGTATGGTCAATACTGTCGTTGACGGTCTTGGTTTGGCTCCCGTGACAGATGGTGTGGGTGCTGTTGTTGGCGGTGTTAATACATTGGTTAGCGGCATCACTACTGAACTAGCAGCAGGCGATCTTGGTACTGGCACTATTAATGATGTGCAAGGTACTGTGGGCACCTTGGTGGGTGGCACTGCTTTAGCACCAGTAAGTAGCTTAGTAGATGGTCTAGTTGATCCTAAAGACGGTTTCTTGCAGCCGATTACCGGTCTTGTTGATGGTCTGACCGGTCAGGGTGGTGCTCTTGAGCCTGTAGGACAGTTGACAACTGGATTGTTAGGTGAAGACGGTGTTGTGACACCTGTGGTGGGCTTAGTGAATGGTGTGCTGGTCGGTTTGACTGGTAATGAAGGTTTGCTTGGTGGTGAGAGCGGCTTATTGGGCGGCTTAACTGGTGGTGAAGGTGGTCTGCTTGGTGGAGTACTTGGCGGTGAGAGTGGTCTTTTGGGTGGTTTAACTGGTGGCGAGAGCCAAGGTGGTTTATTAGGCGGTCTAGCTGGTGGTGAAGTTGGCGCAGGCGGTTTGCTGGGAGGCTTGTCCGGTGGTGAAGGCGGTCTGCTAGGTGGCCTAGCTGGTGGTGAGGGTGGCTTGCTTGGCGGTGTTTTGGGTGGTGGTTTGTTAGGTGGCGGTGAAGGTACAAGCGAAGGTACTGTCACGCACGTTCAAGGCACAGTCGATACATTGCTTGGCGGTACTGCATTGGCGCCGGTTGGTGGTATCGTCAACGGTTTAGTAGACCCGCAAAGTGGTGTTTTAGCACCTGTGACAGGCTTAGTGAATGGCTTAACAGGCACGGGTGGTTCTTTGGCTCCAGTGGGTCAATTGACGGATGGCTTGTTAGGTCAGCAAGGTGCTTTGACTCCAGTAGTAGGCACTGTGAATGGCTTAGTAGGTGGTTTAACTGGCGGTCTAACAGGTGGCCTGTTGGGTGGCGTTGCGACTGGTGAATCAGGTCAGGTTAATAATCAAAGCGGCTTGCTCGGTGGTTTGTTAGGTGGTGGCTTACTGAGTGGGCAATCCGCGAGTAAGTCAAAATAAGATATATAAAAATGCCCGCATTAGTGGGCGTTTTTATGTCGCTGGAATAGATGCCTAGGGGTAGCTATCTATCCTTTAGGTAAGCTAATTTCTTATAAATAATCTAACTAATATTACAAATGGAGTGTCAGGAAATGCGCACCAAGCTCATTCCCGTACTTGTGTTGTTGTCTGCGCCCGTGGTAACAGTCTCAGCGCCAATGCCAGCTTATTTAAATAGTAATGATGTGGAGAACACATTACCGCAACCTAACGTCCCTGTTGATGCTTATCGTCCAAGTGCTCCGCAGGTAAGCATCTCGACTCCGAGTCAGAATCAACTGCCTCTCGCCTCTTTGGTGTACTTGCGTGGTGTGCAGATTGAAGGTGGTACGGTTTATGAATTTGAAGATATTGCAGAGCAGTTTACGGGTTTAATTAATCGCACTGTTACGTTAAAAGATATTCTAGCGGTGACTGAAGCCATTACTAAGCGCTATCAAGACGATGGCTATGCTCTGTCATATGCATACTTACCCCAGCAAAATCTTTTAAGTGGTGAAATCACTGTTGTATTGGTTGAGGGGTACATCAGTGAGCATGAGATGCTGGGTGAGATTGGTCCTGTGGTCGATCGTGTGCGAGCGATGGCTCAGTCCATGCTGCGTGAGCGACCATTAACACGGGCAACCTTTGATCGTTACACTGCGTTGATGTCACAAATACCTGGCGTGACTTTAGCTGCTAGTGTTGCGCCACCTAAGACGACTGATGGTGCAGTGACTTTAGTGACTGAGGCGCGTCGCCGTGCTTTTGATGCGACAGCTAGTATCCAAAAAGATACAGGTGATGATCTGCAAGTGATTGCTTCAGCGATCAGTAACTCACAAACTTTTGTGGGTGAGCAGATTGCAGTCACGACTTTATTGCCCCCAGGTAAGGATAATGAGCGCTATTTGCGCTTAGATTACAGTCAGTATCTGTCCAATAACGGCACACGCTTACAAACTTATGTTTCAGGTTATAAAAGCGAGCCTACTAATAGTTTGATTCGTATTCAGCCTAACGCTGCGTTTGATTACTCATCACGTAAAAATAACCGTGCTTCCATTGGTGTCAGTCATCCATTTCAGATTTCTAATAAACAAATTGTTACGGGTGTTGCACGACTCTACGGTGTGGATGATGAGCGTAAATACGATCTATTGGTGGTTACACAGCCTAGTGTGATTAAAAACGCGCTAAAACAAACCAGTAAAGTACGTGCTTTAGCGTTGGAAGGTGATTGGCGCCAAGCTCAAAACAAGCAAATGCGTGTTTTAAGCGCAGGCGTTTATCAGGGCATGGATACGTTAGGCGCAAAAAGCGAGCTAGATCTAGTAGGGACGCAAGTAAAGGACCGTACAGATCTTGATTTCACTCGTGTGCGTTTAAGCGGCTTGCAAAGCAATAACTATGGTGATGCATGGCAAGGTGTGGTGTCTGGCGCAGCTTATTGGTCGGGTGATTCATTGCCAGAAAGTGAGCAGGTGATTTTTGGTGATCGTAACTTTGCACGGGGCTACCCAAGTGATCAAGCTTATGGTGATAAAGGCTGGGGGGCTGGTTATGAGCTCGGCTATAGCATCAAGCTGGATGAAAACTGGCTACGTTTAGTACAGCCGTATGCAGCAGTGGATGCGGCACGTTCTTGGTATAACTTAAGTGAGTCGGGTAATACATCAAGTCTGTCTTCAGCAGCACTGGGTGTACGTATTGCAGATAAAAAGTTTTATAACTTAGGTTTAGAAGTTGCACGTCCATTGGGTGATAAAGCTATTGATAGTCGTGACCGTGGTGTGCGTTATGGTGTGACTTTAAGTTATAGTTTGTAATTCTATATTTAATGGGGTCCTCAACTTTTTGCCAAGTATTTTGGTATTAAGCTGGGGTTTTCATGTTTTAAATAGATATTAAAAAAGGACTCTAAAGTCCTTTTTTATAAATTTCTACTTGCCTTGTAAAGTTTCAGTTATTTTCTCAAATGTCTTGCTAATCTCTAGACCTAATGCTTTTGCAGCGACGATAATAACAACTGCAATTAAGCCAGCAATAATTGCATATTCAATAGCTGAAGCACCATCTTCACGCTTGAAGAAAGAGCTAACTTTAAGTTGTAAGTGAATAAGTTTTGCAAGCATGATTGTTCCCTTCTCATATTGTTTAAATGTGCTATTATAATAAACATTGATCTTATAGATGTCTATATGTACTAAGTATTAATTATAAGTATAATCGATATTAGATGCTTTTGAGTATTCATTGCTTGGCTCTGGCGTGATATTATCCAGCGGTTAATCAGTGGTGCCTGATTTTAATCATGAGCGCAATCAATATTTTACTAACTAAAACTATGGCTAAGGAGAGCGACACATGAGTAGTCGTTTAACCATGATCTTGGCAGTTGTTTTGTTTTTTGGTGCTATCGCTGCGGGATACTGGGGGCTGGTGATCAGTCGACCAGCTGATGAGTCTGCAAACGAGCATCTGGGTCAAACAACTGCCGATCTTCAATCTGAGTTACTTGCTAGCATTGAAAAGAACCAAGCATTAAATGGACTCTTAGGTGACAAAGTTGAAGATGTACAGCGTACACCTGTCGTGGTGCTGGCACGTGAAGTAAAGGCAATGGCGAAGATTCAAGAAGAGGATCTGAGCGAAGAGATGCTGAAAATTGCCCCGCCCGGTAGCTTCACAAACGCTGCTGATTTGGTTGGCTCTGTTGTGTGGCGTGACTTACCTGCTGGTGCGGTGCTCAATGAAGCCAGTTTTGCTATGGGTGGTCCGTTAGGCCGGATGATTCGTCCCACTGAGCGCGCTTTAGCCATTGATATCGATGAAGTCACCTCAGCGGGCGGACATTTGCAGCCTGGTGACTATGTCGATGTCTTGTTGTTTTTACGTGATGATGAGCGTAATAGTGACCGTACTGCACAAGTGGTAGTACCAGCGCTGCGTATACTCAGTGTGGGCAACACCTTAGGTGCTTCAACTCAGGGTGAGCCACAAACATTGCCAGAAGTTGATGATGAAAAAGCGCCACGCTCACGTCGTGCCGATGTTGCGCGCACCGCTGTGTTGGCTATACCGGAAGTCCTGTTAACGCGTTTTATGTTGGCCACTCAGGTAGGCAGCTTGCGCTTAGCTGTGCGCAGTGTTGATGAGAAATTGTTAGCTGCTTACCAAGCAGGTGAAGAGCCCAGTGCTGAAGTTGAGGAGCTCAAACGCCAGTTGTTTCAGTTTGAAAAGCTTGCGATTAAGGAAGCTAAGCGTCCACAGCCTGGGTTGGTAGCTCCGCGTCCGCGCCCAGCAAGTATTCCAGTATATAGTGGCGCTTCAATCACTCGTCAAACCCCCTGAATTGCAAGGTAGCAGAGCATGAAGTTTAAGATCACCCACAATCTAGGCTGCACACTTGTACTTGCAGCTGTGAGTTTGCTGGTATCGCCAGCGCTTTCTGCAGCATCGGCTTGTTCAGCTTTAGAGCCAGCAGCAGCTGTATTAGAGTTACGTCAAGGTGTACACCAAGAGTTTCATTTACCTGTACCCATTCGCAGGTTAGCTGTTGGTAACCCCGAAATGGCCGATGTAAAAGTCACCGGCCGCAATAGCTTTTTGGTTTTAGGCTTGGCGCATGGTGTAACCAATCTAAGTGTTTGGACACAGTGTTCAAAAGAGCCACGCCAAAGCATGGTCTTTATTGAAGGTGAAGCATCAACTGCTTTAACCAAACCAATTGTGACAGGTACTGATATACAGCAGCCGCTACCCAGTCAAGTACAGACTGATATTCGCTTTGTTGAAGTGAACCGTACTAAGTTAAAAAATATTGGTGTCTCGCTATCCGGTGCAGGGTCTAATTTCAAAAATATTTCTAGTCCTGGCACTCTTTTTACTGATGCTACGAACGGTGCGTTACTCGGCAGTAATATTTTAGGCAATGGTTTTAATATTGCTTGGGGCGGCGGTAGTAAAAAGTATCTGGGTGCGCTGAATGCGCTAGAGACCAGTGGTTTTGCTTACACTTTAGCGCGTCCAAGCTTAGTTGCACTCAGTGGACAAACTGCAAGCTTTCTCGCCGGTGGTGAGTTTCCAATTCCGGTGCCATCAGGTAGCAGTGATTCAATATCTATTGAATATAAGCCTTATGGTATCAAGCTCAATTTAACTCCAACCGTAATTGATAAAAATCGTATTCATCTTAAAGTGGCTCCTGAAGTCAGTGAAATTGATATGAATAATGGTATTACAATCAATGACATCTTAGTGCCATCCTTTACTGTGCGTCGCACCGATACCAGCGTCTCTTTAGCTGATGGCGAAAGCTTTGTTATCAGTGGTTTGATGAGTACGCGTAACCGAGCCATGGTTAATAAGCTGCCAGGTCTTGGCGATATTCCAATTTTGGGTGCGTTTTTTCGTAATACAGAAAACAGTACTGAAGAGCGCGAATTGTTGATGATTGTGACTCCACACTTGGTCAATCCTTTGGCTGCTGATGCGAGCTTGCCTGAGATGCCGGGTGAGAAATTACGCGAATACGATCCTTCAGCATTTGAAATGTTGTTGCTTGAAAATGGCAGTTTTGACCGCCGTAACGGACTGTCACGCTGAGGGTGCAAAAATGATGGAACAAACTTTTCTTGCCTGTGTTGCAGATGATGAAGATATTAATTGGCTGCAAAGTAGCATGTCTACCATGGGGCATGTATTACGCACGCCGCAAAATCTTGACTCGGTTATTGGCTTAATTGAAGCCACGGGCGCCACCTTAGTCTTTGTTAATATTGATCGAACTAACTTAATGAGTCAGTGCGCCTTAATTGAAAGTCTATTGGAGGCGCGCCCCTTAACTGCTGTGGTCGTGGTCGGTGATGGTTTTGATAATGAACTAGTGATTGCGGCTATGCGTGCCGGTGCTCGCGACTTTATCACTTACGGGCAGCGTAGCAGTGAAGTACTAGGTTTAGTACGCCGTATTACAGACCGTTTACCACAGTTGCCTTCGCGACGTGAGCATGGCGACCTTAGCGTTATTTATGGTAATCAGCCTGATGCTGACGCTGCATTTGTCGCGGTGCATTTAGCATTATTAATGCAGAAACAGGGCCAGCGTGTGCTTTTAGTTGACCTAGGTGTTCCTAATGGCGAAAGTCTGGATATCTTAGGTTTAGAGTTGAGTTTTACTTTTGATGATGCCATGCGTAACTTGCGTCGTATTGATCGCAGCTTGATTGATAGCGCATTCTTGGTGCATGAAACAGGCTTGACTGTCTTACCAGCAGGCAAGTCTGGCGGCGCTTTAGATCAGTGCAATTCTTCTGAGTTGTTCTTGCTGATGTCGGCTCTGCGTCAAAACTTCGATAAAGTTATTGTTAATATTTGTGGTCAAGAAGACTGTGAAGCATTACGTACTTTAGTGGGCTTTTCTGATGAAGTGAACTGGTATTCTAATACCAGTGTTTCGGCGTGTCGTCGTAACTTGGATTTATTAGCACACTGGCGTGATAGTGGTATTAAACTGGATAAAGCGAGCTTAATTATTGATCGTTATTCTAACCAGGTAGCACCGGATGCACGCACTCTAAGCCGAACTTTTGAAATGCGCCTACGTGGAACAGTAGTGCACAATCCTGAATTACGTCTGAAAGCAATTAATCAGGGTAAATCAGTCTTTGTACTAGCACCGCGTGATTCTTTGAGTAAAGACTTAATGGATTTAGTTAAGCCGCAAAGTAATAGTGTTGCTACGTCTTTACCTTCACGTTTGTTTGCTCGTTTGTTGGAGTCAACTAAGTGAACCGCAAATCAGTTGCTACATATACATCAACTGTAGATAAAGATTTAAAATCTTTATTACATAGATTTATTATTGATGCGCTTGAGGATGATAAGGATAATCTTCTCGAAGGGCCGCGAGTGCAGTTATCTCATTTTGTTGGCGATAAAGTGCATGATTACACGCGTCGCCGTCAAATGGCGATATCCCGCTATGAAGTAGATCGTCTGACTGAAGAGTTAGTTGACGAACTCACAGGCTTTGGTCCACTAGAAGTATTGCTGCGGGATCCAACAGTTTCTGAAATTCTGGTTAACGGTCCGCATCATATTTTTATTGAGCGTCAAGGTATATTGCATCATAGCGAACTACGCTTTATGGATGACAACCATCTGTTACGTGTTATTCAGCGTATCCTCGCGCCTATGGGCCGGCGTCTCGATGAATCATCACCGATGGTTGATGCGCGCATGCCTGATGGTAGTCGTATTAACGCGGTGATTCCTCCGGTGGCATTGGATGGCCCTTGTTTATCGGTGCGTAAGTTCAGCAAAGATATGCTCAGCAGTCATGACTTGATTGCGTCACGCTCCATTGACCATAAGATTCTTGAGTTCTTTAATCTGATGGTGAGCAAGCGCTGTAACGTTTTAATCAGTGGTGGTACGGGCACCGGTAAAACAACGATGCTCAATATGTTGAGCCAGTTAATCAGTGACCGTGAACGTATTGTGACCATTGAAGATACGGCTGAGTTACAGCTCAAGCACAACCACGTTGTACGTTTAGAAACTCGTCCACCCAATGCCGATGGGCATGGTGAAGTGACCGCGCGTGATTTAGTTCGTAACGCACTGCGTATGCGTCCTGACCGTTTAATTCTGGGTGAAATACGTGGTATTGAAGTGCTTGATGTACTGACGGCGATGAATACAGGTCACGATGGCTCGATGAGTACGGTGCACGCCAATACAGCCAGCGATGCTTTATTGCGTCTAGAGACTCTAGTAGGTTTTTCGGGTTTGAAAATACAAACCAGCACGCTACGACAAACCATTCGTTCTGCAGTGGATGTGGTGATTCAGTTAACCCGTACTTCTGATGGTCGTCGCTGTGTATCTGAGATTCTGGAAGTGGTGGGTTTGCGAGATGAGAATTACGTGACCAATACACTCTTTCGTGCTGAGCCGGGTGCGCATGGAGGTTTTATCCGCGAGGCCAATAGTATGGCGGGTGAAAAGTTACGTCATGAGACATTACGAGGCTCGGTCGGCAGTGCAGCGGGTGGTGCGCCATTGAGTCGCTCTAACCATTACCATGGATGAAGGTGACTTGGGATGATTAATATACCCGTTATTCTCTCAATATTGTTACTGGTTGCAGGTGCTGTATTTCTGCGCCGTAGTCTACGAGCAGGCGCTTCTGAAAAAGTTATTGAGCGCCTCAATAGTGGCTTTATCGATGTTGAGAAAATTAATTTTGGTGCGCTACAGCGTGAACTGCTGCGAACTGGCATTAGTCTAGATTTTTGGCAAGTCGTGATGCTGTTTGTGGGCTGGCTGTCGGTGTTAACTCTAGTGTTGTTTTCAGCCGGTGTGATTGTGTTTTTGCTGACTACAGTCACTAGTATCCTGCTGCTAAAGTTCTATCTTTTGGTACGTTTTCGTCGCCGTTTAAAGCGGATGATCGTGCAATTGCCGCAGTTATTGGATCATGTCATTCGTAGCTTAAAATCAGGGCGCACCTTAGGCGATGGCTTTCTCTTAGCGATTGATAACAGCCAGCAACCTTTATATGGCGCTTTATTGCGTACGCGCAATAGTATTCAGCGCGGCATGCCTTTGTCGGATGCGGTGCAAGATTTTGCTAACTTATATGATCAAGAAGAGTTTTATATGCTCGCGCTCTCAATGTCGGTTAACCAACGTTACGGGGGTAACGCCAGTGAAGTGCTGGATAACCTGATCAGGTTGATTCGTGACCGCGATCAAGCTTCTCGCCAGTTACGCGCGATGACGGGTGAAACGCGTATGAGCGCATTGGTCTTGGGTGGTTTACCTATTGCCATGGCGGGTTATTTGTTTTTGAGTAGTCCTGATTTACTGCTGGGGATGTGGGAGCAAACCTCAGGGCAACTGGTATTGATTTTTGCGTTTGCTTTGCAGGTCATTGGTAGCTTTTTACTCTGGCGCATGATGAGGAGTATTTGAGCATGAATCCATTTATATTATCGGCATTGCTATTGTTAGCAGCAGCGGCTTTATTGCTCAGCCTGGTAATACGACGACAGTTGGCAATGCGTAATGTCGTTGGTCGCTTGGGTGGTCATACTCACGGCAATGTTTTAGATACATTCAGTAAGAACGTTGTCAGTTCAAGCAGTAAGTTGTTTGATGGTGAAGTGATACAACTGCTGAACCAACTCGGTTTGCGTAAGGCTCGGCATCGGACCAGCTTTTTTATCGTGCAAATTGGTTTGCCATTAGTTTTAGCTTTGTTAGTCGTAGTTTCGCAGTCGATGGGTGCAGATCAAGCGGAATCCGATGAGAGCATGTTTTGGTTGATCCTGCTGTTTGCATTAGGGATTGGCTATTTAATTCCTAAGCGCTTATTAGCAAAAGCCGCTAAAGGTCGACAAGAACGCCTGGCTGTCGAGGTTTCTACTATGATTCCTTTACTGCGTATGCTCTTTGAAGTTGGGATGACCGTTGAGCAATCCTTACGGGTGCTTGCCACAAGCGGTGATAAAATTTTGCCTGAGTTAACCATCGAATTAAAGCATGCTTTGTCACGAGTTGATGTCGGCCTAGAGCTGGGTGAAGAACTACGTAACACTGCATTTTTAATGCAAGTTGATGAGTTGACTGACACTTTTACCATCCTCGAACAGTTGATACATCAAGGGGGCGGCGGCATGAGCTCTCTGTTATCACTGAAGGAAATGATTGATGACAGACGTATGACGACCTTGCAAGAACGGGTGTCAAAAATGTCAGCCAAGATGTCCATAGTGATGATGGTTTTTCTTTTCCCGGCACTGCTCATTATTTTAGCGGGACCCGGTTTTATTGCGATTATCCAAGCCTTGGGAGATATGGGATGAAACATATCGTAGTGATGATGTTACTTGCTGGAACTTTAGTAGGTTGTGCTGCAGATCCGGCCACGCCTTGGCTCGTACAGCGTGAGGTCAGTAAGCCAAAAAATTGTGAGCCGCTCACCAGCGATCAAGAATTGGTGCTTGGCTTGTCGCAAGATATGGCTAACTCAGGTCGTTTGCATGCGGCCTTAGCCAACCTTGAGCGCTTACCTGCAAAGCTACCTGAAGCACGTTTGCGCAAAGCACAAATGCTGCGTGTATTAGGTCGTAGTGAGGCTGAGCAGTTATATGCTGAGCTGGTCAATACCTGCTTAGTGGCTGATGCGCATCATGGCTTGGGTCAAATTGAAGTTGCGCGTAAAAACTATTCTCGTGCTTTACATCATTTACGTATTGCCACCAGTTTGTCGCCCGCTAATGATGCGATGCGTAATGATTTAGGTGTGGCTTATTTAAATATGCAACGCTTGCCAGAGGCTCACTTTGAGCTGATGACAGCAATCGAATTGAACGAAACTGATACACGTGCTGTACAGAACATGCTGACTTTATTGATTTATCAAGATAAGTGGAACCATGCGCGTGACTTAGTTTCACGCAAGAAGTTGACCACAGACCAGTTTCGTGATGCAGAGAAACGAGCTGCGGCATTAAAAGCTGAGCATGCTGCACGATTGGCATCGGCCAAACGCGGTGGACAGGTCCCAGTATCGCGTCCTGTTGAAAGAATAGAACCGCAGCCCGCAGCGGTAAAACCAGCTGCAGCGCGTTTAGCGCCACGCCCAGCTGCGGTTAAGCCAAGTCCAGCAGCTGCTCGGTCAGCATCAGCGGCCGTACAGCCAGCGCCTACAGTACCTGTTGCGGTAAAGCCAACCTCGGCAGTAATACGCTCAGCTCCAATATCAGCAGTACAACCTATTGCGTCGCCTGCCGCGCCGACGGCTATACAACCTGCGCAGCCTGCTAGCAATGGAGCAGCTGATGGTGCTATTCGTGGCGTACAGCGAGCACCATCGTCGGGCTCTCGTTTGATAGAACCGATCACTGGATATTAATAACTACGAATACGTACATGGGAGTTATGTAAATGAATATAAAGTTACTTTGTTCAGTTGTTTTGCTCGGCGCAATCAGCACCCAAGTTATGGCTAAGTCAGAACAACCATTGGTTTCCGATAGCCCAAAATCACAAACCGAGCGCTGGTTGCAATTGCAGCGTGAAGGCACCGTAAAATCTGAATATGTGCAAACCGCGACGCCAGCTGAGCGTGAGCTGGCGATGCAGCGCTTGTTAGAAAGCTATAAACATCCTATTCCTGAGTATTATGGTGATGAAGATGGTGGTAAGTTTAAGCGCTAGATAATAGTGCTCTGCAGCAATGTGGCTAATAACATACCGAAAAATAAGAAGGGTGCATAAGGTAATGGTTGTCCTGTTGTAGGATCCATTAAAGGTAGTGCCTTATGTACCCTTTGCGGTAATTCGAGCCATAGCGGCTTGCAGATAGACCACATGAGTAAACTTAACGCCGCGCCTATAACTGAAATCAGTACATAGTCACTGTTGCTGGCGATAGCGATAGCGGCCAACATTTTTACATCTGCAGCCCCCATCTTTCCATATATATAACCCGGTAAACTGAGTCCTAGAGCTAATATGAGTCCAAATATAGCTTGGTTGCTATTGGACTGCATGAGTGTGCTGCCTGATATTAAAAGATATATTAATGCGATTAAAAACATACCCAATGTGATTATATTGCTAATTTTTTTACTGCGCATATCTTGCATGGCACATATTAAGCCCCAAGCTAATAGAAGTAGTGCTGTATATTCAGCTGTCATGCTATATCCAATAAAATTTAAATCATTATGTTATATGGTTTATAACAGATTTTCATCTGTAAAGATGACTAGTATATTATGTAATACACACTCACTTCATCACTGCCGTGTAGGATCTAAATGAACAGATTTTGGCGTAAGCGCGAGACGTTAGTTAGACACACAAATGAGCAGTTACCTGCTGCTGAGTCGTTAACGGGTTTGAGTGTGTTGTTAGATAAAAAAGGTCGTATTGTTGATATCAGCCGTGAGCTTAAACTCATGCTGGCAAACCCAGATTTTACTTTGCCTGCAACTTTGGCATCCATCTTAGCGGCGCCTTTTGCAGAAGCTTCACTGCCTGTCAATGAATGGCCGAACCAGATTTCTTTAGTACTTCGCGGTAAAAATGCGCTGTCACTGTATATGCAAGGTGCACTATTTTATCAAGCACCGCATTGGCGTGTCATTTTGATTAATAATACGGCCTTAGTCGCGCGACATTCTCAAGAAGGTCTGCGTAGCAAGGCACTCGATTTTACTGTGCAGCAATCGACTTATTTACGTAATGCTTCGAGTGAACTATTACAAGAATTTACGCATGAGTGGCTGGAAGGATTAATGCTGCGCTTGCGGCTGCCGTGGGTGTGTTTACTGGCGCGAGAAGCTCAGCAATGGCAAGAGTATGCCAAAGCTCAGTTGCCGACTGCTCGCTTAAATGGCGCAACGCTGGAAGAAGCTCAAAGTATTCTGATGAATCTGTACCCCAAGACCAATGCACCTATTCGGCTAGTATTGGGCTTACAGCAGACAGCAGTTGTTTTGCTACCTTATATTGAGCAAGACGGTGTGCATTTCTGGTTGATTATTCCTGATAGCGGTCAAGGCAATACATTTTATAATGTCGAGCATTCAGACTGGATGGCGATTGTACATTTGTTTTGCTCACCGCTCCATTCGGCGCTGAGCTATCAAAACATGCAGCATACTGTTGAGCGTAATGCCTATCTGCAGAAAATTTTAGCCTCAGGTTGGTGGGAGTATTATCCTGAGCAGCAAAAGCTGTATATGGACACCTGTTTAGCCGATGTGCTGGGTCTAGCGTTGAACCAAGATGGCAGTGTCAGCTTTGAAACAGCGCTGCAATCAATTGATCCTTTAGATGAAATGGAATACCGCCATCGGGTGAATAGGGCTGTCAGCGAGGGTGTGAAGCTGAGCATGGTGTTGCGTGTACAGGTTAAGGGGCAGTCGTTGTGGTATCGCATGCTCGGTGACCGAGTTGATGGTGAGAGTCGTCGCTTGGTGGGTTATGCGATGAATATCGATGATCTACGACAGATGGAAACTGCAGTTGATGATGCTCAAGCCCGCTTTGAAGGCTTGATTTATAACGCTCCAGCCATTGTGTATATTCTGGCCTATAAAAGCGATGCATTTCATTTGGATTTTTGCAGTGCAAGCATGACGCCGATGCTGGGCTGGACCTATGAGCAATTACAAGGCATATCACTGGGCGGTATTGTGCACCCAGATGACCGTGAAGAATATTATCAAGGTCTGCGTGAGATTTTACGTATTGGTGCAATCAGTCGCCGTTATCGCGTGCAAGACGTTGATGGGGTGTATCACTGGATTCTGGATGAGGCGAAATTGTTGCGTGATGAGCGCGGTCGCCCTAAGGAAATTGTCGGCCTGAGTATTGATGTTACCGAGGCGACTGAATCAGCCGAGTTGGTACGTGAAAGTGAAGAGCGTTACCGTCTGCTGGTTGAGGACGCTCCAGCGATTATCTGCCGTTTCTTACCTGATTTATCCGTGGTGTACGGTAATCGGCAGTTGTTCAGTTCCTTAGGTTTCAGTCCAGAGACACAACTGGATACTGAGTTGAATTTAGGTGACTTCTTATCACCGGCCAATCGTACAGCATTATTAACGCGCTATGCGCAATTGACGCCAGACAACCCTGGCGGCAGCATGGAGCTGTTACTCAATCTTTCGGAAAATGTGCATGCTTGGTGGGTATGGTCTGACCGCGCACTCTTTGATGAGCATGGTCGCATCATCGAAATCCAAAGCGTGGGGCGTGATAATACTGAAGTGCATAATGCCCGTCAGCAGGTTTACCAAAGCTCAAAAATGGCCACTCTAGGTGAGATGGCGACTGGTCTAGCACATGAAATCAGCCAGCCATTAACGGTGATGCGCATGGCGCTGACCAATATCTTAAAGCGTTTAGCTGCTACCGATCCTATGGATCCACAATACTTACTGGATAAGCTCAAGCGTGTAGAAAGCCAAGTAACGCGAGTGTCTAAAATTGTCGACCATATGCGTATTTTTGGCCGGCACTCTGAGGTTGAAGGGTCTTTATTTGATCCGTTAGTGGCGATTCAAGAAGCGTTATCTCTTGTTCAAGAAGGTATGCAGAAGGATGCAGTGCAGGTTGAAATTAAATTGGACCTGCAGCCTTTACCAAAAATAAAAGGTCATATTGACCGTTTTGAGCAGGTGTTAATTAATCTATTGCTCAATGCGCAATACGCCGCCATCCGCCAGTTTAATGGGATGGGGCGTCCAGCCTTGATTCAGGTGTCGACTAAAATTAACAACAACGCCATTCAACTGATGATTGAAGACAGTGGTAGTGGTGTGCCGGTTGACTTGCTAGAGCGTATTTTTGAGCCTTTTGTGACCACTAAACCTGTGGGTAAAGGCACAGGTTTAGGCTTATCTGTCAGTTACAGCATTATCAACTTGATGGGTGGCAAGCTCACAGTACAAAACGGCATACATGGTGCTCGTTTTACTATCACTCTACCGCTTGTCGCAGAGCAGTAAAAGTATGCTGGCCTTAAGCATGTGTTGGCGGTTGCGGTTGCTTCAACACCTGTTCAGCGAGCTTTAAGCCCGTTTCAGAGAAGGTTTTATGAATAAAATCAGCACCGGCAGCACGGATGGCGTCAGCATCTTCCGGGTATAAACAGTGGCTGATAATCGTACCTTGAAAGCCGCTATCACGTAGTTTTTGTGCTGCTAGGGTTTTTGCTTCTAAATCATTAGCCGCCAAAATCACATACTTTAAGTGGGGCGCACGCAGACGTTTCCAGAATACTGAGTCTTCTGCATCGGCAAATAAACTGTTCACTTGCTCTAAGGCTTGCTGCTCAATCTTGATGGGGTCGGAGTCGATCCCGAGTACGCTGTGACCTTGTTCTATCAGTACGTTATAGGCTGCCAGGCCAGTACGGCCCATACCGACAATCAGTACCTCATCATTGATATACAGCGGCTGCTCGTCGGGGTGATAGCCTTTGCGCTCAAAGACAATCAGGTGCTGACTGAGTTTGTCGTACAGGGTATGCGCAAAACGGTTTAAGGGTGCTGAAACCACAAAGGAAAAAGCCACAGTCATCGCCAGTGGAATAATCCACTCTGGAATGGCAATACTGGCCACAATCAAGCCAAACTCACTGTAATTGGTCAGGCTTAAGCTGGTTAAAAAGGCACTGCGCGCGCGCAGTTTAAACAGTACCATTAGGCTAAAAAACAATGCGCCTTTGAGGGGCAGAGCAATGGCCATCACCAAGGCAAAAATAATAGCCTGCTGGTCTGGTAAGCCACCAATACCAATTTGTAAAAAGAAGCCCACTAAGAAGATTTCTTTGATGCTCCACAGCGCTTTGGATAATTCACTGGAGCGCGGATGATTGGCTAATAAAGCACCAAAAGCCAGTGCGCCTAATTCCGAACTGAGTCCAATTTTCTCAAAGCCGTAGCCGCCTGCCACCAGCGCGAGCAGTAAGCCGAGTAATACCAATAATTCTTCGTGGCCGCTGTAATCCACTAAGCGATAAATTAATGGGCGCAGCAGTGGAATACCAAACACCACTAAGGCCCACATGGAAGGTGTTTGCCCGCTGGCAATACTCATTACGCATAAAGCGATTAAGTCTTGCACCACCAAAATACCAATGGCGACACGACCATGGAAGGCGCGCAGTTCGCGTT
>CALZAE010000040.1 GCA_945612235.1 uncultured Gammaproteobacteria bacterium
TTATCAGCGATTCACCGTACTGGCCAGCGTTATGGTGTGGGCTATTTAACGGATGTGTTAATGGGTCGTGAAAATGACCGTGTGCGCGCATTGGGGCATCAGCATCTGAGTGTATTTGGTATCGGCAAAGCGCTAAACGAACACCAGTGGCGCTCACTGTTTAGGCAGTTGGTCGCTCGCAGCTTGATTGATGTGGATGTCGAAGGTTTTGGTGGTTTACGTTTATCAGAAAGCTGTCGCCCATTATTACGCGGTGAAACCACCTTATTACTGCGTCGCGACCTCACTCCACAAACCAAAGCACCACGCAGCGCCAGCCCAGCCAGTCAACTGGTGCGTGCTGATGAGCGCGAGATGTGGGAAGCCTTACGCACCCTGCGTCGCCAATTAGCCGAAGAACACAGCGTACCGCCTTATGTGATCTTCCCTGACTCAACTTTACTGGAAATGCTGCGCGAGCAACCGGAAGATCTGGACGACATGGGCGCAATCAGCGGTGTCGGCGCGCGTAAACTGGAGCGTTACGGCGCTGCGTTTTTGCGTGTTCTCAATCAAGTTGAAGCGCCAGCAGCAAAGCCCGCGCCCAATAGCCAAGATTTGCGTCACGAACTGGTCACACTAGCGCGCAGTGGCATGACTCCAGAACAAATTTCGCAGCAAATGCAGTGCAGCCTGAAAAACGTTTACAGCTTGATGGCGCAAGCCATCAGTGGCGGTTTGCTCAGCCTTGAAGATGCCTTGGATTTACCTGAAGAACTACTGGGTGATATTCAAGATGCGTTTTTAGAGGGTGACGGTGAACTGCCCTCTGTCGCCAGTATTGCCGAGCAATTTACTCCGCAGGTTGCAGAAGGCGTGCTGTATTGCGTGAGAGCAGCGTTGCAGGCTGAGTTTGGTGACGCAGTTTAAGACCTATATGGGGTTGCTCGGCAGGCTGCTGAGCAACCCAATAGTTCCAAACTCTAGTGCCCCCTTTTCGAGCTGCAACTGTTCGATGCAATCAGCGGTTATCGACCATGATAAAATCAAAATTGGCCTGCCACATCGCCTGCCCATTGCTGCATGGGAAGTAGTCCAAGATCAGTGATTCTTTCACACCAAATACAGTATCTGATATCAGATACGGATCACCCGCAACAAAGGTGTGGGTGACGATGCGCTCGAAATTCGGATGATTGAGCATAAAGTGCATATGCGCAGGCCGCCAAGGATGACGCCCCAGGTTACTCAGCATCTGCCCTACTGGGCCATCGTCAGGAATGGGGTAAGCTACCGGTTTGATGCCGATGAATTCATAACAACCATCTGCACCCGTGATAAACACCCCGCGATTATTCCACGTCGGCTGTTGATTAGGCTGCTGAACGTCGTAGAAACCCTCGCTGTTATCCGACCACACATCTATGCTTGCACCTGCTATAGGGTTGCCATCTAGATCAAGGACGCGCCCCTGATACAGGCAAGACTCGCCTTTGCCGTCCAAAGAGATATTGGCACCCATGTTGAGCACCGGTGCGCCATCCACATGAAAAGGCCCAAAGACGGTGTTTTCGGTGGCCGCTTCGGGGCGGCGGTGCTGAATCGCATCGACCAACATAGAAACGCCTAAGGTATCGGACAGCAGAATAAACTCTTGGCGTTTATCATCACTGAGTTGGCCGGTGCGCGTTAGAAAGTCTATGGCGGCTTCCCACTCATCTTGGGTCAACTCCACATCCTTAACGAAGCCATGCAGGTGTTTGATCAGCGATGCCATCACCTCACGCAAACGTGGGCTTATATCCTCGCCCATACGCGCATTGACCGTCTCGGTAGAACGCTCTTCAGTAAAATAATCAATTTTTGTCATAGCTTTATCCTGACTTGGGCTCGGCCGCAGCAGCATCCCAAGAATGTGTTAAGGTCGAGTACCGCTCCAAGCGCGCTGCAACAATTCACGCACCGCCTCACGCTCAATCGGCCGCGGGTTCCAGTAAGGATTCTGCAGCGCCAGATCAGCAGCGCGATCTAGGTCAGCTTCAGCAAGTCCCAGATCCTTTAGTGCCATGGGTGCACCGAGGCTTTTAGCAAAGTCATACAGACCGCCACCCAACTCACCGCCAAACAGTTCAGTCACCGGCGCCAGCAGCTCTTTTGCCGCTTGCGCGTTGTAAGCTGCAGTATGCGCAAGCAAGATGGCATGGGTTTCAGCGTGAGGAAGAGCAAAGCTACCGCCCAACGTGTGGCACAGCTTGTGATGCAAAGCCATACCCACCGAACCCAATACGCTGCCACACAGCCAAGCGCCATATAGGGCATTGCTACGTGCTTTAATATCTGTCGGCTGCTGAACAATCGCTGGCAACGCATTTTTAAGTGCACGAATCCCTTCGAGCGCCATCAACTCAGTAATGGGATTACCATCTTTTGCGTAGAGACCTTCAATCGCATGCGCCAGCGCATTCAGGCCGCTGGCAACGCTAATGGATACCGGCAAGCCAAGGGTCAACTCAGCATCATAGATCACAACTTCGGGCAATATCGATGCATGCTTCAGGGTGGTCTTGATGCCATTCTCCGTCTGCCCAAGAATCGATGTCACTTCAGAACCAGCGTAAGTGGTCGCCACTACCAACTGCGGTGCATCATTGCGGTAAGCAATCGCCTTGCCCAGACCAACGGTTGAGCCGCCACCTAAAGCAATCACACAATCAGCGCCAGCATCTGTATAAGCCAGCATCGCTCGCTCGGTTACTTCGACTGGCGTGTGCATTGCTGCTTCACTAAAGACTCCAGCGCCCAACGCACCCAACTGCAGATTAAGACGCTCAGCATCCGCGCGTCGTGAAGACGTCGACAATACCAAAGCTTTAGAGCAGCCCAAATGGCTTACTTCATCGGCAAGCTGCGACAAGCGACCCGGGCCAAATACAATACGCGCAGGATGAGCTGTATATAGAAAAGAGTGCGGCATAGAATGCTTCCCGTATTAAAATAATTCAGGGTGTTTTAAATAAAACTTTAAACACTGAATACAATAAAAAACAGCACCTAAATCATCAGATTTGGTGCTGTTATCACGTGATACTATTAACACTGACTGCTGGAAAGCACAGCGTCGAACTCGCCTAAAGTCACTGCCCAATACAGCCCTGACATTATAAATTCAGCAGTCAACTCGAGTTCATCAGCTTCTCTGTCTACGCATAGGCGACTTCTGAACACGCTGCCTCACTCTCTTTCTCCACAACTGCTGTTTCTGCAACCCTATTAGTGTGCAGAAGTGCCGAGAACACATCAAACAAAGCTGTTTCCGGATCAGAAACCATACTCATTGCACGCCAGCCAATATGCTTATCCGGACGTACCAGAATCAAACCGTCCTCATCCACTTCGCGTTGACGCAACCAGTCACCGTACAAGTCTTGTACCTTTTGTCCTTCACCGATCACCACCGCTTTAATGTCAATACCTAGACGCTTTGATACATTAACTGCTGCATCCGCCCAAGCTTGACCGGTGATACCGGTGAAAATCGTAAAGCAGGTACCCTTGGCAATATCGTGGGTGGAGTACTTCTCTTTCGCGTCACCTAGCCATGCATGCGGTAAACGCAAACCTGGGAAGGTGGATTTCTGGTGATGCAACATCGCATCCTGCGTCAGTTCTGGACGTGCTTTACCGTCGGTGACTACTGCAGTCGAATTATAGAAATGGCCGATTTCAGTCCCCTGCGCATTAAACTCATAATCCTTGGCATCCAGCGCTGCACGCAGAGCCGCACGACGACGCGCACCTTCTGGAGAATTTTCTTTACGTAAGGCTAGTTTCTCGGTGAACTCTGCGTCCGTGGTCGCATCGGTCACGCCCAGCGCATCAAAAATCGGCTTATATTCAGAGCTGGAACCATTGGCACGGGTCACAATCTGCTTCGCAATCGGCGCACGCTCAGTGGAATAGGTCTCCAGCAACTCAGGGCTGGCTTGGCCTCGCAGTACATAAGCCAGCTTCCAACACAGGTTATAAGAATCCTGAATGGAAGTGTTTGAACCTAAACCATGGCTTGGCGGATGCTTGTGAATCGCATCACCAGCACAGAACACACGGCCTTTTTGTAAATGTGTGGCGTACTGATCGTTATTACCCCAGAGTGAATACCCTAAGATTTCCACCTCTAAATCTGGAATACCCACCAGATTACGCACAATCTGAATCGCCTCATCATTATCAAGTACAGGTGGCTCACCATTGATATCAAAACCCCAGACAATCAGCCACTCGTTCCATGGACGCACCATGCGCACTAAACCTGCGCCGAGTCCGCCAATATTTGAACCGGGGTGGAATACCCAATACAAAATGGAGGGGCGGTGTGCCGCCAGATGCGATAGATCCGCTTTAAAGGTGATATTCATCGAACCACCAATATCCATCTTACCTTCCATCGGCAGATTGATATCTTGGGCAACCTTAGAGCGAGCACCATCAGCACCAATCAGGTACTTAGCGCGAATGGTGTATTTGTGGCCAGTCAGACGATTGAGCACTTGCACACTGACGCCGGTATCGTCCTGAGTATGGCTCAGGTATTCAGTAGAGAACTGAGTTTGCGTGCCACGCATGGTGGCATTTTTCAGCATAATAGGTTCCAGCAGCGTCTGCGGAATATCGCACGGCATGGACGGCGAAGCTAATTCATAGTCAGCGCGACGGTCAGGTCGGTTACCCCAAGTCGGTCGACGACCAATCTCTTCACCTGCTAGAGATTCACAATAAACAGTATCACCCATCAACTCGTGCGGCACCGCTTCGGCTAACACTTGATCTTCGATACCGGCGTCACGCAAGACTTCCATGGTGCGCTGATTAGTAATATGTGCACGCGGAGTATTGGCCGTCCAACGGTACTTGGTGATCATAATGTTGTCGATGCCATGATTAGACAGAAACAATGCCGCGGAACTGCCCGCAGGTCCTGAACCAATAATCAGCACATCTGTTTTGACGATATCCTTTTCATCTGGGGTATGAGTGTCGGCAATACCATCATCAAAAATCACGCTGCGAGCGCCTTTCTCAAAATCTTCAAGCTTCTGTTTAGTCGTCATGGTATGAACCTCTACTTCTTATTATATATAGGGAGAACTCACCGAGCGGGAGCTCTCCTATGACTCAATACGTTACTTTTATACTTACACAGTGGCGGTAGCGGCCAGCTGACTGTCTGCAGACTCACTTTCCAAAGCACGGGCGCGCTTATGGCGTTCTTGCAACTCATCTGCATCGGTCGGTGATAACTCAATATCAAAAACAACTTCAGTGACAGGACCATCTACGCCGTGTTTTTTAGCTTCAGCGTGCTGCTCAAGGCGTTTGCCCTCAACCACCAACTCTTCTCGAGTGGCAAAGGCAAAGTCGTCGTAGGTGTATTTGTCACCGGCTAAGTTGATTTGCGTGGTCAGATGCTGCTGACCCGGTGCAGAAACAAAGTAATGAATATGCGCTGGACGCTCGCCGTGACGACCTAACATTTTCAAAATCTGGTCCGTCGGAGCACCTTCTGGCACGCCATAACCAGATGGAATCACACTCAATGCGCTATAACGGCCATCGTTGTCGGCAATAATAGTGCGGCGTAAATTGTAAGGTGTCTGGCTCTGATCAAAGAACGAGTAGCGGCCTAAGGAGTTGCAATGCCAGATTTCAACCTTAGCGCCAGCGATGGGGTTGCCAGCAGTATCACGGACTTGACCGTGCAGCCACATAGTATCGCCTGCAGTATCTGGATCATCATCCATACGTGCAAAGCCTTCAGTCTCTGGTGCACCCGCCACATACAATGGACCTTCGATGGTACGCGGGGTGCCACCGGTGCGCTGCGCTTCCAGATCGGCTGCATCCATGCGCATATCCATATAGTGGTCAAAACCTAAGCCTGGTGATAACAAACCAAACTGAGAGACTTGTCCCAAGGCATTGAGCATACTTACGGCCGCCCAGTACTCATCAGCGCTGATATCAAAATCATCAATGGTGCGATACAGGTCAGACAAGATACGGTGGATAATCTGCTTACCACGATCGCTGCCGCCTGCTTGATCTAAACCGGCAACGGTCTTTAAAAAATTCTGTACTTCGGGAGTATCGTAAATTTTAACGCTCATGATTCATTCCTCACCATCATTATTATTTTTGTGATGCTTTTCCACTTTTGTGTGGATAAAGGGAGCATCTATGTCAACTCATTCTTATTTTCTACGCCGCTCTTTGCAGCGTTATTAGGCAATTCTGTTGTAGCCTATGTGACTCGCCAGCCTTACCTTTAGAGTATTGATCCTGTTTTACCGCTGGTTTACCAACCCAGAGTCAAAGCCGGTATTGACGCTCTGCGTGCTATAAACCAAGCTATCGACCATGATCGCTGCGGCCGTTTATTTCACAGTAGCCAAGCCTTATGTATCCACCAGACCCTTAGCCATTAGTCCTATAGTCATTTGTATAGAGTGAATCACTACGGGCTTATGCCACTCCTGCTACTGCTTTTCTTACTCTGTTGCATTGAAGTTACATTTGTTTTACATATGCTTGCCAATACTGATTAAGTTACAAGCAATACTCTGGAGGTATGGATGGAGTTAAGACACTTACGGTACTTTATCGTGGTCGCAGAAGAGCTGAATTTGACCCGAGCCGCAGAAAAACTGTTTATCACTCAGCCGCCACTCACCCGACAAATTAAACAGCTAGAAGAAGAGTTGGAAGTGCAGTTGTTTGTTCGCAAACCCCGAGGGCTGGAATTGACTCAGGGTGGCCAGTATTTTCTACAGCAGGCCTATGTCATCCTCGATAAAATCAGTGACAGCATCGAGGGCACACGTCAGGTGGAGCAGCATAATAAAAGTGTGTTTTCCATCGGCTTTGTGCCGTCGGTGTTTTATGCTGAACTGCCCTTGATAGTACGGCGCTTGCGGCGTAATAAAAACTTGCAGATTGTCTTGTACGATCTCAAAGCTCAGGAACAGGCGGAAGCGCTAAAGAGTGGCAAAATCGATATAGGGTTTGGCCGAATAGGCATTGAGGACCCCGACATTAGACAAGAAATACTCTTCAATGAACCCTTAGTGGCCGCCTTGCCCGCTGGACACCCTCTAACACAGCAAAAACCGACCCTGCAGCAGCTGTCAGAGTTACCCTTGATCACCTTTCCGTCCGGTAGCGGTCCCAACTTTGCCGATATAATGCTGGGGTTATTTTATCGGCAAGGCCTTAAAGTACATGTCATTCAACAAGTGAATGATTTGCAAACAGCACTATCACTGGTGGCATCCGATATGGGTTTTTCGCTGGTACCTGAGCAGGTAAAAACCTTGCAGCGCGAAGGGGTTGAATTCGTGTCGCTGGCAGATACCAGCATCACCACGCCACTGATCGCCTTACGGCGGCGCGATGAAAATCCGAATGCAGCCATGCGACTGCTCAATACTATTTTGGCAGAGGTCGCGCAAGCACGCTTAAATGACAATGCTCAACAGGTTTGATAACACAATAAAAACGGATATTAAGCAGAGGCCACAAGGCTTTCACTCGTCCAGTCTCTTGCTACTCAAAGGGTGAGTAGCAATTTTTAAGCAGGTTTTAAGCATTCAGAATGACGGGGCGCGCAATAATGCGCCAATCTTTAGCCAGCGCACGCATTTCAATAACATCCAAATGCACAGCGTCCGCCATCAGATCAATCGGCAGCTGCATTAACGGTTGCGCACTTGAGCCCAGCAGCATGCCTGCCATATAGATGTAGAGCTCATCCACTAAACCGGCCTGCATCAATGCACCAGCCAACTGCGGGCCCGCCTCCACCATCAGCTCATTGATACCACGGCGCGCTAACTCTGGTAGCAAGGCCTGTAAATCAATATGGCCGCTTTTCTCAGGCAGCTGAACATATTCAATTTCTGTGGTATTCGTCGGTGGGGTTTGATGGGTCACCACCAACACCGGCCCCGCAGTGAAGAACGCCACATCAGTTGGCACACGCAAGCGACCATCAATCACAATACGCAGCGGCGCACGCGACAAGGCTAAATCTCGTTGCTCAGCACTCAGCGGCAACACATCAGCACGCACCGTTAAACGGGCATTATCGGTGATAACAGTATCGGCGCCGGTAATAATTGCACTGGAGCGCGCGCGTAATAACTGCACATCAGCGCGGGCATCAGGGCCAGTAATCCACTGACTTTCACCGCTAGCCATGGCGGTACGACCATCGAGACTCATGGCTAATTTTAAGCGCACAAAAGGCAGCCCCTGCTCCATGCGTTTAACAAAACCACAATTGAGCGCACGGGCTGCAGTATTCAGCTCGCCACTCAGTACATCAACGTCGATACCTTGCTCACGCAACAGCGCAATACCACGCCCCGCCACTTGCGGATTCGGGTCTTGCATGGCAATCACCACGCGCTTAACTCCTGCCTGCACTAAAGCTTCAGCACAGGGCGGCGTTAAGCCATGATGACTGCACGGCTCTAGCGTGACATAGGCCGTTGCACCTCGCGCCAGCACGCCGGCTTCACGCAAGGCATGCACTTCCGCATGCGGCTCACCCGCACGTACATGCCAGCCTTTACCCACGACCTGCTCGCCAGCGACAAGCACACAACCCACCCGCGGATTTGGGTGTGTGCTGTATAAGCCCTGTTCAGCTAAGCGCAGCGCTTGCGCCATATAAGCTTGATCGTTCATTCGTCAGCCGGATGATTAGAGTCAGCAGAACTGCTGGCCATCAGATCAATTTCTTTACGGAATTCATTCAGATCTTGGAAACGGCGATACACCGAAGCAAAGCGAATATAGGCAACTTCATCGAGCTTTTTCAGCTCATTCATCACCAACTCACCCACCACCAGCGACTGCACTTCACGCTCGCCGGTGGCACGTAATTTACGTTTAATGCGCGCCACAGCCTCTTCTAAACGCTCCAAGCTGACCGGGCGTTTTTCCAATGCGCGCAACATGCCCGCACGGAACTTATCTTCATCAAAAGGCTGGCGACTGCCGTCTTGCTTAATCAGGCGCGGCAAAATTAAATCCGCGGTTTCAAAGGTAGTGAAGCGCTCTTCACAGAGTAAACATTCACGACGACGGCGCACTTGGTCGCCATTAGCGACTAAACGCGAGTCAATCACTTTGGTGTCATTGGCACCACAAAATGGACAATACATACGCACTGATCGCTTATTAAAAACATAAGCCCCGATAGTAGCCTATCTTTCGCCGAAGCAAAACTGCCCAGCAGTCGTAGATACATGCTGAAAAGAGATCTACTTAGCATAGTAAGAGCAGCTAAGCCGCACTTAAATAGCCATAGCTCAGTGCGGGTCAGCCATGCAAGGGGAGCAGCAATAGCCTAAGCAAAGCTCGATCTAGGCTGCGAACAAGGGCAAATCTGCCAACCACAGCGCATAGAGCAATGCGCCAGCAATCAGGCCGGCGAGCATATCGTCGATCATAATCCCCAGCCCGCCCCCGACATGCTTATCTAGCACAGAAATCGGCCAAGGCTTGAGAATATCTAAGATACGAAACAGCATAAAGCCCAGCAGCCACCACTGCCAGCTATTAGGCAAGAGGATCAGCGTCATCCAAATACCCACCATCTCATCCCAGACAATACCGCCGTGATCATGCACACCCAGATCGTCAGCCACACGACCACACAACCAAAAGCCAAAGATACTGGCCGCAGCGATAAACACTAACGCCCAGGTCAGCGGCAGCAGATACAGCAACGGCATCACAGCTAAACCAGCTATTGTGCCCCACGTACCTGGCGCTTTCTTAGCTAAGCCCGTACCAAAACCAAAGGCTAAAAAATGCCAAAAATTACTCCAGACTTGAGGTGCACGCATGCTGATAAATCCTTATTCGAAATGCTGATAGCCACGATGAGGTTGCTGAATAGGCTGACCATTATTATCCACAACTTGCACGCCAGTACCGCTGATTACTTGGCCAATCACCTGTACGCTTGGGAAGTGCTGCTGCAACTGCGCAACTGCACTGGCAGCAATGGTAAAGGCCAGCTGATAGTCATCACCACCACTTAACGCACACTGTAAAGCAGCACTCTCGCCGAGCAATTGCAGTGCTGCTTCTGCTACAGGTACTTGCGCCTGCTGTATTTGCAAACACACATGCGAGGCTTTAGCGATATGCCCACAATCGGCGAGCAAGCCATCAGAAATATCCAGCGCGGCACTGGCTTGACCTAGTAAATACTGGCCCAGCTTAAGTTGTGGCTGTGGCGACCAATAGGCGGCTAATAACTGCTCTGCAGTATCGCCAGTCATACTGTGCTCATCAACCTGACCTAGCACCAAAGGCACAGCTGCAGCAGCGGCTCCTAATGGCCCGCTAACACACAACAGATCACCGACCTGCGCGCCCGAACGTAATAACGCTTGCTGCGGCGGCACAGCACCCATCACTGTCACGCCAATAGCTAGGGGACCACGCGTAGTATCGCCACCCACTAAACCAATACCACAGCTCAACGCCATCGCGCTCAAGCCTGCACTAAAGGCTTGCAACCAATCGGCATCAATCTGCGGCAAAGTAATGGCAAGAGTAAAACCAATAGGCGTCGCACCCATCGCCGCAAGATCACTGACCGCCACAGCTAAAGCGCGCTGGCCCAGTAAAAATGCAGGGGCGTTATCGGGAAAATGAATGCCACTGACTAGGGTATCCGTGGATACAGCGCAACTTTGACCTGCAGGAATCTGCAGCAGTGCGCAATCATCACCAATACCTAAAGAGATATTTTCACCGCCCTGCGCACAGGCAGAACGGGTGAAAAAATGTTGAATCAACTCAAATTCATTCATCAAACAGCACTCACTCTGCCCAAGCATTGTGAGCGCAGCTTAGACTTATTTTTTATTGAGTTTAGCGTCACGAATTTCTGCACCACGTAAACGCAGAGCTAACTTATCTAACACGCCATTCACGTATTTATGACCATCGGTGGCACCAAAGGTTTTTGCCAACTCAATGCCTTCGTTGATCACGACACGGTAAGGAACATCAATACGATTACTCAGCTCCCACGTCGCTAAACGCAAGATCGCCCACTCAACCGGATCCAATTCGTCCATCGGACGGTCAAGATAGGGTTCAATGAGAGAATCAATTTCACTTTTCTTACCGGGCACGCCACGCAGTATTTCATTAAAATACTGACCATCAACACCATTGAAATCATTGTCGACACGAAACTGTGCTTCAATTTCATTCAAATTTTGACCCGCCACATGCCACTGGTATAACGCTTGCATTGCCAAAGTACGCGCAACACGGCGCATCGCAATTCGCCCCTTTGCTCTAGGCGGGGGGTTGTCGCGACAGTCGTCGTTATTTAAGCTCACTTGGCCTCCAGCTGCGCAAGCAGGCTCACCATTTCCAGCGCTGAAGTCGCAGCTTCAACACCTTTGTTACCGGCTTTAGTGCCTGAACGCTCAATCGCTTGCTCAATCGAGTCAACGGTCAATACACCAAATGCCAATGGCACGCCAAACTGCATCATCACTTGCGCTAAACCTTTAGTGCACTCGCCTGACACGTATTCAAAGTGTGGCGTACCACCACGAATCACAGCACCCAAGGCAATAATTGCAGCGTACTCTTTACGCTCAGCAACTTTTTGGGCAACCAAAGGCAGCTCAAAAGCACCTGGTGCACGGATCACGGTAATATTATCTTTGCTTACACCGTGGCGTACTAATGTATCAATTGCGCCTTCAACCAAGCTTTCTACAACAAAGCTGTTGAAACGGCCAACAACCAGCGCAAACTTGCCTTGTGGGGCAATAAAGGTACCTTCGATTGTCTTTAAGGTCATGTTTTTTTCTTCCTAATAAAGAGCGAAGGAGCGGCGCTAGCTGCCGCTCCAATAACAGTTAATCCTGCGGTTGCAGGTATTCTACAACTTCTAAGTCGAATCCGGATATGGCATTGAAGCGCATTGGTGTACTTAATAGGCGCATTTTACGCACTCCCAGGTCACGCAGAATCTGCGAACCGGCACCGACAGTACTATAAGTGCCCGGCGTTTTCGTTGCTTTAGCATCACCATCGTTACCCAATTGACGCTCTAAATGCGCCAACAAGGTGGAGCCGGTCATTTGGTTGCCCAATAACAGCACAACACCACTGCCTGCTTTGGCAACTTCAGCCATCGCGCCACGTAAACTCCAGCGACCATCATTCTTGACCATAAACAGGTCGCGCAATGGGTCCATATTATGCACACGCACCAAGGTTGCCTCGTCAGGGCTAATAGTACCCAAAGTCAGTGCCAAGTGAACATCACCCGCTGTTGATTCGCGGTAGGTCACTAAATTAAACTTACCCAACTCGCTATCGAGCACTTGCGTGGAAACACGCTCAATAGTGCGCTCGTTAATCATGCGGTAGTGAATCAAATCTGCGATGGTGCCGATTTTAATCCCGTGCTCTTGGGCAAAGACTTCCAACTCAGGGCGACGGGCCATAGTGCCGTCATCGTTCATAATCTCGCAAATCACGCCACTAGGCTCATAGCCACCTAAGCGCGCTAAGTCACAAGCAGCTTCGGTATGTCCAGCCCGCGCTAAAACGCCGCCTGGTTGCCCCATCAATGGAAAAATATGGCCGGGACTGACGATATCAGCGGCCACAGCATCTTTCGCTGCGGCAGCCTGCACGGTACGCGCACGGTCAGCGGCTGAAATACCGGTGGTCACACCTTCAGCCGCTTCAATGGATACGGTAAATTTTGTACCAAAGCCTGAGCCGTTATGTTGCGCCATCAAAGGCAAACCCAAACGCTCACAGCGCTCAACACTCATCGGCATACAAATTAAGCCGCGTGCATGCTTGGCCATAAAGTTAATGTGCTCGGCAGTGACACACTCAGAAGCGATAATTAAATCACCCTCGTTTTCGCGGTCTTCATCATCCATCAGGATGACCATTTTGCCGTCACGAATATCTGCAACAATTTCTTCAATAGTATTTAAAGACACAGGATAACCCTTCAATTAAGAACGCATAAAACCATGCTCAGCTAAAAAGCCGGCAGTAATGGCGTGACTGGTTGGCTCAGCGGCGTGCTCACCTTGCAGCAGACGCTCCAAGTAGCGAGCAATAAGGTCGATCTCAAGATTGACTAAATGCCCTGCGTGATAATCCGCCATAATGGTTTCTTGCAAGGTGTGCGGCACGATGGTCAGCTGAAACTCGCTGCCATTGACACCGTTGACCGTCAGGCTGGTGCCATCTACGGTAATTGAGCCTTTCATGGCAATGTAACGCGCCAGCTCTTTGGGTGCACGAATCCAAAACTCAATCGCGCGAGCACTTTCAGTACGGGACAAAACCTCACCCACACCATCCACATGCCCACTGACCAAATGCCCACCTAAACGCGTGGTGGGTAATAAGGCTTTTTCTAAGTTGACTGAACTGTTGGTTTTCAGATTAACCAAAGCCGTACGCGCCAAAGTCTCACGACTGACATCTGCACAAAAGCCATCACCGGGCAACTCCACTACGGTTAAGCAAATGCCATTCACGGCAATGCTGTCACCAAGCTTCACATCGGTTAAATCCAGCTTTCCTGTGGCCACATGCACGCGCACATCACCACCTTTAGGGGTCATGCTGCGAATCTGGCCGATCGCTTCAATAATGCCTGTAAACATATAACCTCCGCACAATACGAATCATAATTCGCTTGTGTCGATCTCCTGTTTAATATCAAACAAGGCTATTTTTGATCGAATGGGAGTGTGCCGTGCACTATTATGCACGGTAACGGATCCCGCTCTCTCTTCATCCGGACTGTAACCGTCGGCCTTGGGATCTCACCAAGTCTGCTGACCTTGTTTACCTATGCACAGCGTAATCAAGCGCTCGTGGGCTATGCCGTTATATTGGCAATTACCACCGGTGGGGAATCGCACCCCGCCCTGAGAACGTCACTAACTGTTTAAACCACATTAGCGCGCTATGTTTTACCACATATTCAATGGCTCTGCACGGCTTGCCTGACATGACTCGCTCAGCATGATCCACACACAGCAGAGCATATATAAGCCAGACCAAGCTGACATAGTCTAAACAGTCAATTCCAGCCGGCCAGATCAACTGCTAGGCTGACGATATAACAATCGACACAAGCTTCTATAGCTGACCCAAAAGCGTTAAAACGTCACTTTGTTAGCAAAACATCGGCTCGAGCCTATGGCCAAAGGCGCTTTGGCGGTATACTTTACGGTTTTCCGATTAGCCGTCTTTTATTTAGGGGTCCCGCCGCACTATGGATAAGACCTATCAGCCGCACGCCATTGAAGCCACTTGGTACCAGTCATGGGAAACCAATCAATACTTTGCGCCCCAGGGTTCTGGTCAGCCGTACACTATTATGATTCCGCCGCCGAACGTCACCGGCAGCTTACATATGGGTCACGGTTTTAATAACGCCATTATGGATGCGCTGATTCGTTACCGCCGTATGCAAGGCCGTAACACCCTGTGGCAGCCGGGTACTGACCACGCAGGTATCGCCACGCAAATGGTCGTTGAGCGCCAACTGGCTGCGCAAGGCCTAGACCGTCACGATCTCGGCCGCGAAGCCTTCCTCGACAAAGTCTGGGAATGGAAAGAAGAATCGGGCGGTACTATTACCCGTCAAATTCGTCGCCTGGGCAGCTCAGTGGACTGGTCGCGCGAGCGCTTTACTATGGATGACGGCATGTCTGCTGCAGTACAAGAAGCTTTTGTACGCTTGCATGAAGACGGCCTGATTTACCGTGGTAAGCGTTTGGTCAACTGGGACCCTAAATTCCATACCGCTATTTCTGACCTTGAAGTGGAAAACCACGACGAAAAAGGTCACCTATGGAACCTGCGCTACCCGCTGGCCGATGGTGCAAAAACTGCTGAAGGTAAAGATTACCTCGTGGTTGCCACCACGCGCCCAGAAACCATGTTGGGTGATAGCGCGGTTGCCGTACACCCAGAAGATGAGCGCTATAAAGCACTGATTGGCTCATTTATTGATCTGCCTTTAGTGGGCCGCCGCATTCCTATTGTTGGCGATGACTACTGTGATCCAGAGTTTGGCACCGGTTGCGTAAAAATCACCCCAGCCCATGACTTCAATGACTATGAAGTGGGTAAGCGCCACAATCTGCCGTTAATTAATATTCTTGACCAAGATGCAGCGGTGCTAGCAGTCGCGCAGATCTTTAATAGTGACGGCACGGTTAACGATGCCTTAGACAACAGCTTGCCGGCTGAATTTGCTGGACTGGATCGTTTTGAAGCACGTAAGCAAATCGTCGCAGCACTGCAAGCGGCTGATTTACTGGTGAGCATTGACGATCACGCGCTGAAAACCCCACGCGGTGACCGCTCTGGTGCTGTGATTGAGCCTTGGTTAACTGACCAGTGGTACGTTTCCACCAAGCCATTAGCTGAGCCTGCGATTGCCGCGATTGAAGACGGTCGCATTCAGTTTGTACCTAAGCAATACGAAAACATGTATTTCAGTTGGATGCGCGACATTCAAGACTGGTGCATCAGCCGTCAGCTGTGGTGGGGCCACCGTATTCCAGCCTGGTATGACGACGCTGG
>CALZAE010000041.1 GCA_945612235.1 uncultured Gammaproteobacteria bacterium
CGACCTGACTCCTTTGCTTGATACAAGGCTTTATCAGCCCGATTAATTGCGTTTTCCAGCGACTCTAACGTTGCCGTATCCACATGAGTCACACCAATACTGATGGTAACTTTTAAGGTGACTGTCTCGCTGACTTGCAAACTATACTCAGCAACACCTTGACGAATACGCTCAGCACATTCCAGCGCTTGCGCATAGTTTGTATCTGGCAGAAGAATGACAAACTCCTCACCACCAAAGCGCGCAACAATATCTTTATCTCGACTCAAACGCTGAAATACATGTGCCACTCCAACCAACACCAAATCACCTACAGCATGCCCATAGGTGTCATTAACCACCTTAAAATGATCAATATCAGCAGTCAAAATCGATAAAGTCCCTGACTCAGCCTTAATCTTTTGCGCGAACTGCTGGCCTTCAGTCATAAAATAGCGACGATTGTAGAGTTGCGTTAGAGGGTCAGTAGAGGCCTGCGCTTTAAGCTCATCTTGCTTAGAGCGAATATCTTCCAAGATTTTGATTCGGTAAGAAATAATAAATGCCAGCGTCAACGCTTCCAGCACGATACCAATGCCAACACCATGGCTATTAATATAATTGGGTTGCACCACTGCGCTGTAATACAGCACGGCAAACAAGTTAAATGCAACAAAAAGCGAGTGGCCTATTAAGAAGAACTTAGCCAGCGGGTTTTTCTTACGAAACAGCGAAATACTGACCGAGAAGGTAATCACCATCATTAATGCAGCAAGACCTGCCGAAGGCTTTAAAGCGTTGCTTACGTCAAAAAAACCATAGATAAACGACACAACCAACAGCGCTAAGATGCCCTGCAAAGCGCGATGTTCTTTCAGGTAAAACTGACGCGTTTCGAAAATCGACATCATAAATAACAATAAAAAAATCGGCATGCTAAATACCGAAAGATTTAAGATAAAGACCTGATCACCATAGATATTAAACGCATTACTGATCAAGCCATACGACAGCGCAATCCATACTAATCCTGAAATAAGATACAAAGAATAGAGGATGTTTTCTTTTTTACTGGTGGCGAAATACAGCAAAGCATTATAAAACACCAGCGCCACCATCATGCCAACTAACAATGCAATATCTAAATGGCCTACCGCCAGCGCTCGGCGAGAATGCTCTTCATCGTAAACTTCCAGAGAAAACCACTGATGTGAGTAAACATGGCTACGCACATACAGCACCGTTGTCTCCCCTGCAGGCAGCATAAAAGGGTACACGACAGTGCCGCGATACATCAGCGGATGATCACTGGCATTATTCAAGTCAATTGAGGCTTGGTTGATCAACTGACCCGCACGCTCCTCAACGATCTCCACCGAGCGCACGTGATAAGCCTTAGGCAAATTGAGAAATAATTCCTTGTCTTGCTGCTGTGTATTGTGCAGCCTGACCCGAAACCAAGTGACTGTGGCGGCAGTACCCAAGGTTGTAGTACTCATGGTGTCGTGAAAATCTGCTTGGCGAACCGATGCATAGTCCAGTGTTTGCGAAGTATCAATAAAATACTCTATGGGAAAGTTGGTCAATTGCACGCTATCTTGCCCAATATCGGTCAGCGCAGCAGCCTGTACAGCAGCACTTACAATCCAAAATAAAACACAAGAAAAAACAGCTTTTAAATGAGCAATTTTATGGTTTTTTTTAGCTGTTAATCTGCCTTTCTCTCTCATCACGCCACCCCAAGCTTGCATAAACAGCAGTTAGGCAGAGTTTATGAAAAAGAAATTCAAGATGTCACTCTCAATTCTCTCAAAAGTCTTAGTTTGGCTTAATTAACTAGATGCCCGGTAAACACTACACCCTTACCAAATATAGAATGGATGGGTAATTTGAAATGCTGCTCACGCGCCTTTTTACGCAGCCGATTGAGAATCACATCAATGCGGTGCTCATCACTGTCTTCTTCATATTGAAACAGCGCAGCATGCAGTTGTTCTTTAGAGAACACCTCTTGCGGCGCAACGCCCAATGCTGCAACTAAATTACACTCCTGTTGTGAAAGTTTTAGCTGCATATCGTTGGGCGACCTGAGCGTTTTATTTGACACATCGAGTATCCAGCGCTCAAGCGGATCCTGCTTGCCAACAAAGTGTGTTTTATTATTTTGCATTCTATGCCACAAGGCATCGATGGAAGAGACCAAATGCGCGAAGCTGATGGGCTTGACCAAATACAGATCAGCACCACTCTCTAAGCCACGACTATTGTATTCTTGACTGCCATGCGCAGAAATAATAATTAAACCAAAATTCTGCATTTGCCCAAGCTGCTCAACCACGTTAAAGCCATTTTCACCGGGCAGACCAATATCAACTAAAACGATATCAGCAGGGCTTAAATGTAATTGTTTCCAAAAGGCTTCAGCACTGCCTACACTCCAGACGCTGTGACCTTTTTGCGTGAGGTAAAAGCTCAATTCCTCACGCAAATCAACAGAGTCTTCAATCACAGCTATATTGGGTTTAATTGCACTCATCCGATATTAATCCTTAATCACCCGCTCTAAAGTAAACTCAAAACAACTCCCTTGCGCCGTACTGCTGACCAACTTTAAGCGACCACCTGAGGCGCAGGCAATTTGCTGAGCAACAAATAAGCCTAAGCCTGTACCATGCTTTGACGAGTCTCCGCGTCGATAGCGTTGAAAAATCATCTCAGGGTCAAGATCACCTAGACCGCTGCCTTGGTCGCAAATCAGAACGGCAACGCTTGCATCCGCGATACTGCAATCAATATGAATAACTCCGCCTGTAGAGTACTTGACAGCATTGTCTATCACGTTAGACATAGCAATTCTCATCATGGCTGCATCAACCAAAACTTGGCACTGGAAATCCTCAGCTAAAGCCGCCTGACCATTCACCGTCACCCTCAACTTATGGCTGTCAGACAGGTGCACAAGCGACGCTGCTGAAGATATCAACTGCATCACATCTGCCGCCTCAAGATAGAGTGCTGCTGTACCCGCGGATAGACGAGCATCAGCCAAACAATTATCCGTCAGTTGAATTAAACGCTCACTGGCGCGCTCTATTTTTTGATAACGCGCCAGACGTGGACTGTCAATTTCAGACTCAGCTAATTGCAAATTTTCTAATGCCGCAGAAATAATCGCTAAAGGGGTGCGAAACTCATGCGACACCGTGCCCATAAACTGGCGCTGATTAAAACTGGCTTCACGCTCTGCGGCTAAGTCGCTCAGTAATTTGTGCCGCTCAAACTCTTCTACACGCCTTTTGCGTATGCGGTACACACTGATGGCCAACACCAGTAGCATATTTTCAACTAATGCATATTGCCAAATGACATACACCTTTTGATTAAAAGGAATCCAGCCAAAGGCCGAGAAAATCCCAAACAGACTGGCGACCATACACAGCATAGGACTGATACCCAGCCCCAAGGTCGACAGCGAAAACCTATCCCGCACCCAGATATGAAAGACGGAATAGATAAACAAGCTATAGGTCAGCAGTAAAATCACTGTTTTTATATAGATCGCAATGTTATAGAGATCCAATGGCACTAACACCAACAGCGACAAAGTCACTGCGCAGGCCGCCATTAGAATCTTATGCGCCCAAGGCAAATGTGTTCTAAGGTTAATTGTTTCGCTGCTCATCCATATTAAGACAGCAAAAGAAATCAATATCAGCGTGCTGGTGGCGTAGTGCTGTAATGGAATTACAGTCGAGGGGAAAATCCAATTGATGTAGCCCTGCACGCTGGCGACAAATATATAAGCAGCTGAGAACGCCGTCGCCGTCCAGAGTAAATGTGTCCGCAGGATTAAAGCCAATACCAATGCGAGCAAGCTACTCAGGGTGGCCAGTCCAAAATAGAAGCTCCAAAAAGAAGTGCTACGCGCAGCATGCCCAAGAAACTCTTCAGGCGCCCAAAGCGTCATCGCTAAAATAACAGTACTGCTACTGCGAACCCGAACAACGACTTCATACCCTTGAGTATCAGCACTGAGCGCAGGCAACACAAACACCGGGTTACGATAATCCAGATCACTGACGCTATGCAGAAGATCACCTGTGTGACGACTGTGCCAGTTTTGGCTGGAGCCCTTCTCTCGAAAAAACAACTGAATATCATCAACGAAATTAGGCCCAAACTCGAGCCAGCGCTCTTTTGCGCCCAGCTCTTTTTGTGTTAATTCAAATCTAAGCCAAAAGGTATCTCGGGTATAACCCCGTGAAAGAGTGGCCTGTTCGCTTGCTACGCCATCACGCAAACTCTGCTGCGCTTGCTCAAAGGTCAACTCACCCTGCGCATCCACTAATAGAGTGTAAGGAATATCCTCACCGATACTTAAAGGCTCAGCCAAGGCACAGCTATTAACCCCCCACAGAAACACAAGTGCTATTAAGGTAAGCAAGGCCTTTAACAAGACCATCAACGGCTGCCTCACTAAGTGATTAAGCCTTGGACGCTCTACTGTTTCATAGACACTCAGCCGCATCGTTAAGACCTTCTGTTGCTTTAGAATATACAGCTAAGATGGGGCTAGGTAGCTATGCTTTAGGGGTAAGATAGTGGCCCGCCCTGCAAGACTTGAACTTGCTACCTGCCCCTTAGGAGGGGGCTGCTCTATCCAAATGAGCTAAGGGCGGTTTTGTTGCGGCAGCTTTGACAGCCAATTAAAAATCAGTGCATAGCACAGGTATTTTTAATGGAGCAAATCATACCTAGCTCGATTAATATTGTCATGCACAAGCTATTATTTCTTCTCTCATTCTAAAGCTGGCATCATATACAGCTTACCGACGCGCTTCATCCCACTGCTAGGGTGCATTATTGCACTGCTCGACTTAAGGTCTGTCATGTCTTTATCACTGAGTTTAGTTTCTGATCCTTATATTTTAATGCTGCTGGTGGCTGCGGCTTTTATTGCGGGCTTTATTGATGCAATTGCCGGTGGTGGTGGTCTGCTAACGATTCCAGCATTACTGATGGCCGGCTTACCACCGCATCTAGTGCTGGGTACCAATAAGCTCTGCGCGACTTTTGGCTCGGCGACAGCCAGTTGGGCGTTTTATCGCAAAGGTTTATTTAAACCGCAACAATGGCGTCGCGGCCTGCTGACGACAGGCATTGGTGCGGTAGTGGGCGCACTCTTAGCCCAGCAACTGCCTTCAGAATGGCTGAATCAAATGCTGCCGGTGGTGGTGTTTGCTTGTGCTGCGTATTTATTATTTGGCCCTGCGCCTAAAGACCATCAGCACAGTTCTGCAGAGATCAAAACCACCCGCCAAATCCCGCAAGGCTTAACCTTGGGTTTTTACGATGGCGTTGCTGGCCCAGGCACAGGTGCCTTTTGGACAGTCAGCACGCTAATGCTCTACCCCTTGGATTTACTGCGCGCCAGCGGTGTAGCGCGTTCGATGAACTTTGTCAGTAATGGTGCGGCGCTGAGCATGTTTATTATCAGCGGTAATGTGGCATGGGCGATTGGTTTAGGCATGGGCGCGGCACTGATGCTGGGTGCCGCGGTTGGTGCGCGAGTGGCCATTGGTGGCGGTAATCGCTTAATCCGCCCGGTGTTTATTATGGTGGTGATGGTGCTAGCGGCGCGTCTAGCTTGGCAGCACTGGTTCGGGGCGGCCTAAGCGCTGCGCGACATACAGCTCGATCAAGTAACGCGCAATGGAGTTACGTGCAGGTAAACGTGGCAAGTCATAAATACTAAACCACTGGGCATCTTCAATTTCATCGGGCTGGGGAATAATCTCACCCCCTGCATATTCAGCGTGATAGCCCAGCATCAATGAGTGCGGAAACGGCCAGTTTTGGCTGGCGATATAACGCACGTTCTTAATCTCCACACTGACCTCTTCGCGCACTTCGCGGTGCACGCAATGTTCTACAGTTTCATTGGGTTCAACATAACCAGCTAAAGCACTGTACATGCCTTCGACAAAACGCGGCGAACGCCCCAGTAAAATCTCATCACCCCGTGTCACCACCACAATCATACTCGGCGATAGACGCGGGTATTCCTGCACACGGCAAGGCTCACACTGCATCATGCGATGGCCAGGTGCTTGCTGCATGGGCTGGCCGCAACTGCCGCAAAAACGATGCTGGCGCGCCCAAGTGCCGATCTGGCTGGCAAATGCCAGGATGCGAAACAATGACAACTGCCCTTCCAGCATAAAATCACGCATGCCTTGCCACTGCATATTGGCTAACTCAAGCGGCTCTGCCAGCTCAAACACAAACACAGCCTCACCATTGAGGTGGCCAATGCCTTGTTCGGCAATAATTTGCTCAGCACACTGCTCACGCAGCCATTCACGGGGCAACAATAACCCCTGCACACCACCTAAAAAACGCATACGGCAATGCGCAACAGCTAAGCCACCTTGCGTACTGATATCGGGCATACCTTGCTGCCAATGTGTTGCAGTGTGTTGTGTATTCATTTTCGTGACCTGCATGGCTGAACACTCAGAGCAGCATCCTACTCTGAGTGCTGAATGTGATCTATGCGCTAAAATGGCTAGAGGGGCTCTTGAATCAATCTTTAAACTCAGGCGTTTGTTTGCTCATCTGCGCCGTCATCGCAACGCGTAAATCCTCAGATTGCAGCATGGCAGCATTCCAAGTGGCAATATAATTCAGGCCATCAGCTACGCTGTGATCGCGCATATAACGAATCATTTCTTTACTGCCTTGCACTGCGATAGGGGACTTTTGCGCAATACTTTGCGCAATCTCAAATACGCCAGCCAGCAAAGCCTCATGATCAGCATAAACACGATTAACCAACCCGATAGTGCGCGCTTCATCCGCCGCCACTGTACGTCCGGTATAAGCGAGCTCACGCATAATGCCGTCACCAATAATATGCGGTAAACGCTGCAAGGTACCGACATCAGCTGTCATACCCACATCAATTTCTTTAATGGCAAATTGTGCATCTTGACTGCAATAGCGCATATCGCACGCACTGATTAAATCAATTGCGCCACCCAAGCAATAGCCTTGAATGGCCGCTAAAACTGGTTTTGAACAGGCATCCACTGCATTAAAGGATGACTGTAACTCTTCAATTTTGCGTTTGAGGGCACGGGCATTACGGCCGACTTCTTTACCCATCTGGGCACCCACTTGCGCCAGCAGCATCAAGTCGATACCAGAGGAGAAGTGCTGACCAGCACCCGAGAGCACCACAACGCGCACCTGCTCAGTGTCTTCAATCCAGGCAAAAATCTCACGGATCTCAGCCCAAAAGTCTGCGTTCATTGCATTGATTTTATTTGGGCGATTGATTTGCACATGGGCAATCCCATCGCTGAGTTCAACTTTAAATGCTTGGTATTGCTTTATCATGAATTAACCTACTCAAGTGTTTACCAGGCGAGCTCAACGCCGCTGGCTTTTTTTATTTTCTCGAGAAACTTCTGATGCGCTTCCAATTCCTGCGCACTAGCAGCTAGCACAGGTAGCGCACCTCGATCTGCAGCAATGCGCCGAATTGGCGTCACACTGACATAGCCACCACCTTCATCCCCGCCATCACCGGCCAGAGACAAATTGGTTTGGCCACCGGTCATGGCCAAATACACTTCAGCCAGAATCTCAGCATCCAGCAATGCGCCGTGCAGTTCACGTCCGGAGTTATCCACGCCATAACGCTTACACAGTGCATCCAGGCTGTTACGCTGCCCCGGATGACGCTCACGTGCCATCACCAAAGTATCTAAAATAGTACAATGCTGACTGATATCAGAGCGTTCTGTTTGTCCAAGCAAGGCAAATTCGTGATTGATATAACCAATATCAAAGGGCGCGTTATGAATAATTAATTCAGCACCTTTAATAAAATCAAAAAACTCATCGGCAATATCTTTAAAGCGCGGCTTATCTTTTAGAAACTCATCGGTAATACCGTGAATCGCCAAAGCACCTTCTTCACTGGAGCGGTCGGGCTGTAAGTAAACGTGATAATGACGACCAGTCGGCGTACGCCCATCCAGTTCTAAGCAACCAATTTCAATGATGCGGTTACCTTCGTTAATATTGATACCCGTTGTTTCGGTATCCAGTACTACGTACCTCATGCCAGCACCTCTTCAACACCACGGTTGGCCAATTGGTCAGCACGCTCGTTCCCCGGATGTCCGGTATGTCCACGCACCCACTGCCACTCAATATCGTGGCGCTGCACTTGCTCGTCCAACTGCTGCCATAAATCGACATTTTTAACCGGCTGTTTCGCTGCAGTTTTCCAGCCACGTTTTTTCCAATTGGGCATCCAGTCTTGAATACCCTGCATGACATATTTGGAATCCGTGACTAAACGCACAGCACAAGATTTTTTCAACTCGGCTAAACCACGAATAGCTGCAGTCAACTCCATACGGTTATTGGTGGTTTCAAGCTCACCACCACACAACTCCAGCTCTTTACCTTTATAAACCAACAAGGCTCCCCAACCACCAGGCCCTGGATTGCCTTTGCAGGCGCCATCGGTAAAAATATCAACTTGATCTGTCATGTTCTTCGCTATGCTTAATATGTTTCGAATGAGATGCGCGCGCAGCGACCACGTTAGGTCGTAATTTTTGCACGCTTAACTTTACTGAATGTGATTGCGGATGCATACCATGCACCATCTTACGGGCAACCAGCATATAACAGCCACCCATAGGTAAGTTTTTGCGCTGAGCATAACGCTCAAAACTCTCCAACTTAGACTGCATTAGGCTGGAGTTTAACAGTGGGCGATACGCGGTAAAACTGCGCTTTTCTAAACGAAAACCTAAAACCCCCAGCCAATCGGTAATGCGCGCAGGTGCTAAACAATGCGCATGTTTCCACACGCTGCCAGTGCAATGACGGTACAGCCCAAACAAACTCCACGCCTGCACACCAACAATGATTAAGTGCCCACCTGGCCGTATGCAATGTGCCGCTTCGCGTAACACATCATGCGGCGATACAGCAAAGTCTAAGCTGTGCTGCAATACCACGGCATCCACCGCATCCGCAGCGATCGGCCATTTATGCTCAGCACAATGCACATCAACATCCAATTGCAGATCGCCTAAGCTGATGTGCCGACGAATCTTTGGCGCGGTGACTATGGGCATCGGCGGATTATAGTACACAATATAACTGCCAAAATGCCGTGTCAGCTGTGCAGCCAACAATTCACGCTCCATACGCTCTAACTGCTGCCCACGCTCAGTTAAGAACCAGCGCGCTAAAGGCTCGGCCAAAGGCTTACAAGGACGCGATAAAAAGTCTGAAAAGCGTTGAAAGGTCATTCGCTGCTACCCGCTGCATAAATTACCAGAGCAAAACCTAGCATATGAACATGCTAAGCTTGCTGCATCTGTTATTGAGGATATGTCATGCTCACCTTTACTGCACTGCCTGCATTTAATGATAACTACATCTGGTTGATTCAAGATACACAACGTCAACTCTGTGCTGCCGTTGACCCCGGAGACGCTCAACCCGTACTGGACTGGCTGGCTGATCATCCACAGTGGCAGCTGACTGATATTCTAGTCACTCATTACCATCACGACCATATCGGCGGTGTTAGCACTTTAAAAGAAGCCACCCAGGCTAAAGTGACAGGGCCAGCTCGCGAGACCATTCCTAGCCTAGACCTACCTGTAGATGAAGGTATGCATATCGATCTGCTTGGACATACCGTACAGGTTTTTGCCGTGCCCGGACACACTTTAGGTCACGTAGCTTATTTTTGTAATAGCAGTAACAATCAGCCGTGGTTACTCAGCGGGGATACTTTATTTGCTGGCGGCTGTGGCCGTATGTTTGAAGGTCATCCCGAGCAAATGTACGCTTCATTATCACGCCTAGCAGCGCTACCGGATGACACCTTGGTGTATTGCACCCATGAATACACTTTAAGCAACTTACTCTTTGCGCAAGCGGTGGAGCCGAGCAACCAAGATATCCAGCAGCGCCTTGATACAGTGCGTCAGTTGCGCGCGGAGCAACGGATTACCTTGCCCAGTTATATCGCGCTAGAGAAACGCACCAACCCATTCTTACGCTGCGAAGATCCCATAGTCATACGAGCTGCAGAAGAAAAATCACAAATAAAACCCACACAAAACTATGAGGTTTTTGCCACGCTTCGGTCATGGAAAGATACATTTTAATCGGCATTATTAGGGGAATCGGCTTGACCCACACCGCTTCCCTTTCTAAAATCGCGCAAACTTTTTAAAAAGCACTTTTCTTAATGCCGGATTTAGTCAGCTCAAATCAGTCTATTTATAGCTCTATTCGCCGTATTATTTCACTCAGCGTGGTCTTGTTTATCGCCGCGCTCACCAGCGGTTGCCTCTCCTACGAACAACAGGCACACCCTACTCCTACAACTACTGTACACAATTACAAGCACGTCGTTGTAGCACAACCATCTCGCTATAAATCCAGCGCTATGTATGAAGTGACTCACGAGGAAGACGCTGATATCTGGCAGCGCGTACGTCAAGGGTTCCAGTTGCAATCATTGTCCGACAACAACCCGCGCGTTGATCATCAGCGCTTATGGTTTGCCAGCCGCAGCAAATCCATTGAGATGATTTCCGAGCGCAGCAGCCCTTATATGTACTACATAGTAGAAAGCTTGGCTGCGCGTGATATGCCTTTGGAACTGGCGCTGCTGCCGATGATTGAAAGTGGTTACAACCCACTGGCCTACTCAACTTCACATGCATCAGGTCTATGGCAATTTATTCCATCCACGGGACGCAATTTTAAGCTCGCCCAATCACATTGGTACGATGGTCGACGCGATATCATGGCCTCGACTCAGGCCGCGCTGGATTACCTTGAATACTTACACCGTATGTTTGATAACGATTGGTTGCTGGCATTAGCGGCCTATAATTCAGGCGAAGGCACTGTTGCCAGAGCGATTAAACGCAATATAGAGCGCAACTTGCCGACGGATTACTGGAACTTAAATTTACCCGCAGAAACCCAAGCCTACGTACCTAAACTATTAGCTGTGGCACAACTGATTAACGCACCTGAGGCTTACGACCTAGCTTTAGCACCCATTGCTAATGAGCCCTACTTCACTCAAATTGCCCTTAAGCAACACATGAATATCAGCCGCTTAGCCCAACTGGCTCGACTGCAAGAAGACGAACTGGTGCAATTAAACCCTGCTTATAAGCAAGGGATAGTGATGGGCGGCCCTAAACATTTACTGGTACCGCTGGATAACGCACAGCAACTTAAAGAAAAACTAGCCACCATCAAACCCTCAGATCATATGCAGTGGCAACAATACACAGTACGCAGCGGTGATAATTTATCCGTGATTGCCAGCCGCTATCACGTGCCTTTGGCCTTGATTAAAGACATTAACAAACTGCGTAATAACAACTTACGCATTGGCCAGGTGCTCAATATTCCGCAAGGTACAACAGCCTTAGCTGCTGCATCGGCCACTCCTGCATCACCCACACTGGTCAAACGTGCTTATAAAGTGCGTCGCGGTGACACCCTGTCACATATTGCTGCGCGCCAAAAAGTCTCAGTTAACGATATTAAACGCTGGAACAAGCTGTCATCTAACGCTCTTAAAGTAGGGCAAAATCTAACTTTAATGGCCAGCAACACACCGAGCGCATCTGCCAACAACCCCAAGAGCATTCGCTACAAAGTACGGCCTGGTGATTCGCTTTACGTGATTGCACAGCGCCATAAAGTGTCTCTTAAACAACTTAAAAACTGGAATCCAAGAGTCAGCACAGCTTTAAAACCTGGGCAAACCTTATCGCTGTACCTCTAAAACTCAATATAGAGCACAGGGCAACTCAAGCAGTCACCACTCAACCTAAGTGTATACTGACGCACAAGATAGAAATCAAGTAAACTGCGCGCTCGATGCTCCGTTGTTGGTTATTTAAGGGTTGATGGTGTTTATGCGCGTATTTTTGTTTCTGATCAGCCTTGTTACTTTTAACCTGCCAGCCTTGGCCAGCGTGGTTAACAGTCATGGCTACGCGCAATTTGAAACACTCAAGTACGACGCCAACTTCACTCATTTTGACTGGGTCAATCCTGACGCACCTAAAGGTGGCTCTGTACGCCTGATGGCCTTTGGCACCTTCGATACGCTCAATCCCTATACCTTAAAAGGCACCAGTCCAATTGGCACCGCTGACTTTGCCAGCTATGGCGTAAGCGAACTCAACGAACCCTTGATGGTAGGCAGTGGTAACTATGATCCCTCAGGTGATGAACCTGCTAGCGCCTACGGTTTAATAGCTGAAAGCGTGCAGTACAACGACAGTCGCAGTTGGGTGGTATTTAACCTGCGCAAAGAAGCGCGTTTTCATGATGGCACGCCAATCACCGCTAAAGACGTAGCATTCTCCTATCGCACACTACTCAAGCAAGGCCACCCGCAGTACCGCACGTATCTGCAAGAAGTAAAACGTGTTGATATCCTCAGTCATCACCGGATCCGTTTTGTATTTAAGCGGGCCGGCAATCCACTACTGATTTTACGCATGGGTGATCTCCCCGTATTGCCAGAGCATTACTGGCGTGACAAAGACTTTAGCAAAACAACTTTTGAACCACCTTTAGGTAGTGGCCCATACAAAATAACTGCGGTCAAACCTGGTCGTAGCCTGGAGTTTGAGCGGGTTAAAGACTGGTGGGGCAAAGACTTAGCGGTCAATCGTGGCAAGTATAACTTTGATAAAGTCATAGTGGATTTTTACCGCGATAAGCATGTGGCGTTTGAAGCCTTTAAAGTCGGCAGCTTTGATTTTTATATTGAGCACCAAGCTAAAAACTGGGCGAATAATTACCGCTTTCCAGATATTGCTAAGGGTAAGGTGATTCGCGCAGAAATCCCGCATCAAATTCCCACGCAAACACAAGCATTGTTTATCAATACACGGCGCGCGCAGTTTCATGATGTGGCCACCCGTGAAGCATTGACCCTGTTATTTGATTTTGAATGGGCCAATCGCACTTTATTTAATAACGCTTATCAGCGCGCCAACAGCTACTACCCCAACAGCGATTTCTCTGCTCGCGACGTACCCAGTGGCGCAGAGGGCTTACTCTTAGCAAAATGGCGTGAGCAATTGCCCTTGGCCTTGTTTTTACAGCCCTTTAACTTAGAGCAAACCCAAGGCCGGGGAATTCCGCGTGAAACCCTGCGTAAAGCATTGGGCTTATTAGCTGAGGCGGGCTGGCGCAGTAGCGCTAAAGGCTTGCGCAACCGTCTGGGACAACAATTGGAACTGGAAATCCTCTTGGTCAACCCCAGCCTCGAACGAATTCTGCAAGCTTATGTCAATACCCTCAATGAAGTGGGGATTGCTGCACGCATGCGCACCGTTGATCGCGCACAGTATAAACAGCGCTTGGATAACTTTGACTTTGATTTAACTTTACTGACCTTGCCGCAAACACTCAGCCCAGGCCTTGAGCAATGGCAGTATTTTCACTCCTCACAAGCCATGATCAAGGGCAGTAAAAATTATGCAGGGATCAGCAGTCCAGTGATTGATGATTTACTTGAAAAGCTCCTCAGTGCAAAAACCTATCGTGCACAGCGTCAAGCCGCGCGCGCGCTGGACCGAGCACTGCTGTGGAACTATTACAGCATTCCAAACTGGTATATTAGCCACCACCGAATTGCTTATCAGAACCGTTTTGAATTTGTACGCACACCACCCTACACTTTAGGCTTACGTGCTTGGTGGCTAAAACCTTCGGAGATTAAATAATGTTGACTGGGCTGCGTCGCAGTTGCGTATCACTGTTTCTTGTGGCTTGGAGTGCTAGCATTTTCGCACAGCCGCAACATGCCATGACTTTGTATGATGAAGCGCCAAAATATGCCAGCGACTTCACCCACTTCGACTACACCAACCCCGAGGCACCTAAGGGTGGCATCTTGCGCTTGGCCGGCTTGAATGGCTTTGATAGCCTCAACCCTTTTATTCCCAAAGGTAATGCTGGCGATCAGATTGGCTTGCTGTACGACACCCTCACCTATCACTCCGCCGATGAGCCTTTCACTGAATACGGCTTACTAGCCGAGCGCATTGAGAAAGCGGCAGACCACAGCTTTGTGCGTTTTTATCTCAACCCCAAAGCGCGCTTTAACGATGGCGAGCCGGTGACAGCAGAGGACGTACTCTTTACCTTTAACACCCTCATTGAACAAGGCCACCCGCTCTATCGTCACTATTATGCAGATGTAAAAGATGTGGTGGTTGAAGGTCCATTGCAAGTACGTTTTGATTTTAAACACAATGAAAACCGTGAACTGCCGCTGATTCTGGGACAGTTACAAATCCTACCCAAACACTGGTGGGCCGAGCGTGATTTTACCAAAACCAGTCTAGAAGCTCCTTTAGGCAGCGGTCCCTATCGCTTAGTCAAAGTGGATGCCGGCCGCAGCTTGCGCTATGAGCGCGTGGCGGATTGGTGGGGACAAGATTTACCGGTATCGCGCGGCCTGTATAACTTCGATAAAATCCATATTGATTATTACCGTGATATGTCAGTGGCGTTAGAGGCCTTTAAGGCTGGCCAATTTGATTTTAATTTAGAGTACTCGGCCAAAGATTGGGCTACTGGTTACAACTCGCCTGCGCTACGCAGCGGTAAAATCATTAAAAAAGAGATCAAAAACCACAATCCAGTGGGCATGCAAGGCTTTACCTTTAACCTGCGCCGCGAGATGTTCCAAGATGCACGTGTGCGTGAAGCCATTGCCCTGTTGTTTGATTTTGAATGGACTAATAAGCAACTGTTCTATGGCTCATATATCCGCACTGATAGCTTCTTTGCTAACTCGGAACTGGCAGCTCATGGTTTACCTTCCGAGTCAGAGCTGACGCTATTAGAGCCGTTACGCGGTTCAATCCCCGAGCAGGTGTTCACGCAAGAGTTTAAAAACCCAGTCAGTGATGGCAGCGGTATTATTCGTGAACGTCGTTTAGCAGCATGGCGCTTATTGCAAGAGGCTGGCTACACAATCGAAAACGATCGCATGGTTAATGCACAAGGTGAACCATTAGCCTTTGAGTTTATTATTGCTCAAGCCAACCTTGAGCGGGTGCTATTACCCTTTAAACGTAATCTGGCAGAACTGGGTATTGAGTTGACCATTCGCCGCACTGACGTGTCGCAATATATCAACCGTATGCGTTCACGCGATTTTGATATGACCTCAAGTATCTGGTCACAATCCAATTCGCCGGGTAACGAGCAGCGCGATTTCTGGCACTCCAGTAGTGTGGATAATCCCGGCAGCCGTAACTTTATTGGCCTGCAAGACCCAGCCATCGACAGCTTAGTTGAAGGTTTAATTAATGCGCCAAGCCGTGACAGCTTGATTACCCATGCGCGCGCCTTGGATCGCGTCTTGTTGGCTGGCCATTATGTGATTCCCAACTACTATATTGATACATGGCGCAC
>CALZAE010000042.1 GCA_945612235.1 uncultured Gammaproteobacteria bacterium
ACCCACAACACGCTAATGTTGACTACGCTTACTATATGAAAGGCTTGGCCTCATTCGACCAAGATCGAGGTTTGCTGGCTCGTTTCTTACCTTTAGATATGACGCAACGTGACCCAGGTGCTGCGCGCGATTCGTATAATGAGTTTGCTCAACTCACCAACCGTTACCCCAATAGCCGTTACGCAGCAGATGCCAAGCAACGTATGATTTATTTACGTAACTTGCTCGCCGCCTATGAGGTGCACGTTGCTCACTACCACCTCAAGCGTCAGTCCTATGTTGCGGCTTTGAATCGTGGTCGTTATATTGTTGAAAACTTCCAAGAGACTCCAGCAGTCGGTGATGGTTTAGCGGTCATGACTGAAGCCTACCAGCACTTAGCGCTGCCTGAGTTGGCGCAAACCAGCCTAGAGACTTTACAGCTGAACTACCCAGAGCACCCAAGCTTAGCCAGCGGTAAATTTAAACCGCGCGAAAAAGATACTGATAACCGTACGTGGTTAAGCAAAGCGACTTTAGGTTTTATTGGTAACAAAGAAGACTTGCGCCCACAGCAAACCCAAGCCAGTAAAGACGTGATTCGCCAGTACGAGAACGCGGCTGAAGAAATCCCAGCCAGCGTACGTACAGCCATTGAGAACGAGCAACCTAAGCGCAGTTGGTTAAACCGCTTAAGCTTTGGTTTATTCGGCAAATAAATCACTACACGCCGTACAAAAAAGGAGGCTTAAAGCCTCCTTTTTTAATCACTGCTGCTTACAACGCTTCAGCTTGCGCAGTTAAAGCATCTTCAATTGCTTGCAGTAACTGTGCATCATCCGGTTCTGTACGCGGTGAAAAACGTGCCAATACGCGACCGCTACCATCGACTAAAAACTTCTCAAAGTTCCAAGTGATCTCTCCTGGAAACTCTGCGCCCTCACCGGCTAAAAAACGATACAAAGGGTGATTGCCCTGCCCGTTAACCTGCAGCTTTTCCGTTAAAGGAAAAGTCACGCCAAAACGCTCTGTACAAAAAGCTTGAATCGTTGCAGGAGCGCCCGGCTCTTGCTTGCCAAACTGATTACAAGGCACGCCTAAGATGCTAAAGCCACGCTCTTTATACTGCTCATAGAGTGCTTGCAGCCCTATATATTGTTGGGTTAAACCGCATTCTGACGCCACATTAACCACGAGTAGAACTTGATCTTTAAACTGTGCCAGTGGCAGCTCGGTATCGTCCAGTGCTGCCAATGTTAAAGCATGAAAAGCACTCATTGTATGCCCTCGAATAAGCTTGCTAAAAATACCTACAAAACGATTATCGCAGAGTCGTATAGCATATTCATCAGCGTTATGGAGTAGAGAGTTTAGAGATGCAGGCTTAAATGGCAGATACAAAAAAGGAGCATGCTTTGCAGATGCTCCTTTTTTATGGCCCTTATCAACAGTGGTGCTGCTGATTCAATCGATAACTTGATAAAGCCACCGTGCTTGCTGGGAAAACATGGGGTGTTATGTTTTTCACCGACTGCGCCTTGGGTAAAGATGCAGCCTAATGGGCTGATGTATGACACAAGCTTTGAACTTGCATTTAGTGTACACAAAGCCCATTAGAGAAAAATTGCGAAGATCACTCAAAAAGCACAAAACAAACAACAAAAAACCAATAAATATAAAAATACAGCTATAATAAACCTTAAAGATCAAACCTCCAGCAAACAAAGAACAGAATCGAGCCTAAAATGCAGAAACTTGACCGCTACGACCTACGAATTTTACAAGAATTACAACACAACGCCCAACTGTCTAACCAAGAGCTCGCCGAGCGCATTGGTTTATCTGCCTCGCCCTGCTCAAGACGCGTCAAAATGCTGGAAGATGAAGGCTATATTAAAAAGCATGTCGCACTATTAGATCGAAAAAAGCTAGGGCTGACCCTGACTGCCTATGTGCTGATTGGTATGGATCGCCATACGCCTGAACGCTTTGAAAACTTTCAGACTCATATTTGTCAGTGGCCTGAAGTACTCGAATGCAGCTTAATCACCGGCATGGATGCTGATTATCAGCTCAAAGTCATAGTCCCAGATATGGACCACTATCAAAAATTTCTACTGGAAAAACTAACCCGCGTTGAAGGAGTCACCAGTGTGCGCTCCAGCTTTGTCCTCAACCATGTGCAACTCTCAACCGCACTGCCTTTAGAGCACTTACAGCACTAAAAAAGCAATGAAGCTGAGCAGCATCCGCTGCTCTGGCGTCTTACTTTGCTTTATTTATAACGTATAATAAAAACCAGTACTTGCGTCATTCAACTAACACACTGCTCAACAACGGCGTTAAAACTGACTGTAGTAATGCCTTCGAGCAGATGGAGAGAGCATGGAACCTGAAGTATTTGAAGACTTAATGACCACCGTTTTAGTCAGCGGCCTAATTATTTTTATGGGCTTTATTGTGTGGGATTTAGCAAAAAAATCTAAAGCTGGCCGTTACGGTACCGCTGTACTGTTTTTTGCTTTAGGTTTAGGTGTCTTGGGTTTTGTGATTAAAACCGTGGTGATTGCTGTTAAAGGCCTGTAATGCTGACGTGCTGCATGACATAACCGTCAGCTGATAATACAACTTTGCTTGCAAGCTGCAGCAACCGATCCGGCCAGCGCAGCTCACAGCACCAAGCACCACAGCTTAAAAATAACGCCTTAAATCTTAGGCATATCAAGTTCTCGCCACTGCCCACTGGGCAAATCCGCCAAATGCCAGTCACCAATTTGCACCCGCACTAAACGCAAGGTCGGCAAACCTACCGCCGCGGTCATACGTCGAACTTGACGATTACGGCCCTCATAAATGGTCAATTGCAACCATGCTGTCGGAATACTCTTACGTTCACGCACTGGCGGCGTACGCGCCCACAAGCTCGGCTCATCAATGTGCTCTGCTTGCGCCGGCGCTGTTAAGCCATCTTTAAGCTCAACACCATCACGTAAACGCTGCAATTGCTCAGCTTGCGGCTCACCTTCAACCTGCACCCAATAGACTTTACGCAATTTGTATTGCGGCTCAGCAATACGCGCCTGCAAACGTCCACTGTTGGTTAACAACACCAAGCCCTCGCTGTCTCGATCCAAGCGCCCAGCAGGATACACATCCTTAACCGGCACATAGTCCTTCAAAGTGGCCCGCCCTTGCTCATCAGTAAATTGCGTCAGTACGTCATAGGGTTTATTGAGCATCAGCAAACGTGGCTCAGCAGGCTCAAGTAGCTGACGTTTAGCTTGCGACCGGATAGTACGCCCAGTAGCAACCTGCCCGTGACGTGGATAACGTGATGTCTTAATAGGTTTTTTCACTGCACTAGCGCAGCTTTTAAGCTTTCAGCAAATTCGGCCAGCCACGGTTCAGCATCCTGCTCCGGACTGACAGTTTCGCTAGCATCTAAACGCAGTATTTCTTGCAACTCAACCACACCCAATTCTTCATACAACTCACGCATCATCTCAGCTCCAGCGCAAAAATCTTCGCCATAACACGCATCACCCAGACCAATCACTCCACCTAATAAGCCATGCCACTGCGGTGGTCGCTCACGCAACTGTGCAAACAAGGGCTGCAAGTTTTCTGGTAGCTCACCCATTCCCGTAGTTGAGGTAACGGACAACAAGGCATCAGGTTGCAACGCCAGCAGTTCAGCATGGGTAATCCGAGGGTTGTAGGTGACTTGCAAACCGGCATCAGTCAACAACTCAGCGGCATGATGAGCCACATCTTCTGCGGCGCCAAACACTGTGCCAGAAATAATTACCACATGAATAGTCATACCCGCAATCGCCTTATCATTAAATTAAGTCAGGATAACTTTAAAAACCCTGAATAGCTCTCATGCTAACAACACATATAAAACCTGATCAAAACCTATTCACCTACTGTTTGCAGGTTGTACAAAACCTACATCTAGTATAACTTTAATCTCTGCAAATACAGTGACTGCCAACAGCAGTGTGTTGCTACGGACATCACTGTACTAATGACCAAGGACACGACCAGCACATGAGCGAGCAAGCCCCGATTCTAATTACCGGCGCCAGTCAACGACTGGGATTGCATTGCGTGCAGCGCTTCCTTGAAGCGGGTCAGTCACTGATCATAAGCTATCGCCAAGACCGTCCTAAGATTGATGAACTACGCTTGTTAGGCGTGCAATGCATTCAAGCTGACTTCTCAACTGAGCAAGGTATTTTAGATTTTATCAAGCAGCTCAAAGCTTTAACACCCTCGCTGCGCGCTATTATCCACAATGCTTCTTTATGGCTGGCCGAAGATGGCTGCACAGCAGATGCTTTTACACAGATGCATAATGTGCATGTATTGGCCCCCTACTTAATGAATACTCACTGCGCAGCATTACTGCAGCAGTCTGCACAGGCTGATATCATCCACATTACTGATGATGTCACGCGTCGTGGCAGCGCTAAACGCATTGCTTACAGTGCGAGTAAAGCAGGTCTTGATAACCTGACCTTATCTTTTGCTGCTCGTTTAGCGCCGCATATTAAGGTGAACTCTGTGGCACCTGCATTGATCATGCTACAGCCCGATGATGATGAAGAATATCAACGCCGTGCAACGGCTAAATCCGTTATGGGTACTGTGCCTGGACCGGAAGTTATTTACCAAAGTCTACGTTACCTACTTGATACGCCTTATATAACAGGCACCACCCTTACCGTGAATGGCGGCCGACATCTAAAATGATGCACGCCTTGGAGAGCTGAACATGTGTGATGACTTAAGCAAACACTACCACGAAATTTTAGTTGGTCTGGGCGAAGACCCACAGCGCGGCGGTTTATTAGACACACCAAAACGCGCAGCAAAAGCGATGCAATACCTATGCAACGGCTATGAGAAGAATCTTGACGAAATCGTCAACGGCGCCCTATTTGAGTCAGACAGTGATGAAATGGTCATCGTGCGTGATATCGAACTGTACTCCTTGTGCGAGCACCATATGCTGCCCTTTATTGGCAAAGCTCACGTTGCCTATATTCCAACCGGTAAGGTTTTAGGTCTCTCCAAAGTCGCGCGCATTGTTGATATGTTTGCCCGTCGCTTACAGATACAAGAAAACCTCACACGTCAAATTGCCGATGCTGTGCAAGAAGTGACAGGCGCCGCTGGTGTTGCAGTGGTGATTGAAGCCAAGCATATGTGCATGATGATGCGCGGTGTGGAAAAGCAGAACTCAGTGATGACATCATCAGCAATGCTGGGTGCATTCCGTAATTCTGGCACGACACGTCAAGAATTCTTACAGTTAATCCGAGGCAATTAATTTATGGCACGTTTAGAGCCGGGTATGGCACGCATTCGTATTAAAGATCTGAGTTTACGCACTTACATTGGCATCAATGAAGATGAAATTCGTAACAAGCAAGATATTTTAGTCAACATCACCCTGCTCTATCCTGCAGCGGATGCTGTGCAAATTAATGACATTAACCATGCCTTAAATTACCGCACCATCACCAAAGAAATTATTAAGTACGTCGAAGAAAACCGCTTTGCTCTGCTGGAGCGCTTAACTCAAGATGTGCTTGATATTGTGATGAAGTATGAGCAAGTGCGCTATGCGGAAGTAGAAATTGATAAACCGCATGCGCTGCGCTTCTCTGAATCGGTTTCTATTACTCTGACTGCAAACCGTGCCGCCTAATGATTCTTAAAGAGTTCATAGTTGCACTACAACAGCCAGGGCATCAGTTCGCTGATACCTTGGCCTTTATCGATGCGCACTATCAATACACGCCTTGCGCCTTTGATAATGCTGGCTTACACAATCCTGCTGGCAGTAATCAAGGCTCATGTAAAATACTTGGCTTAGCACTGCTCGAGCAACTCAGTACTGAACAAGCGTTACTCGCATTTGGCGAGCACTACACTTATGTCTTAGCCACGCCTAACCAAACAGAACACGCCAATATCCGTCAACTGCTGCAATACGGCCTGGCTGCGGTGCAATTTGATGAGTTGCCGCTATGCCGGCTTGTTATCTAGCGCCCACTGATACAACGCATTTTTGCGCGCGCCGGTAATCTCTGCAGCCACAGCTGCTGCGCGCTTCGGTGGCAACTCAGCCATCAGCAACAACAACACACGCTGTGCTTCCAAGGACACCTCTAGAGCTTGCTCGGGAGCTTGATAGCCGGCAATCAGTAAAACGCACTCGCCGCGCTGCTGATTCGTATCAGCGGCAACCCACTCATATAAATCAGCCAGCGGTAAATCTTTAATCGTTTCAAAGGTTTTAGTCAGCTCGCGCGCCAATACAGCTGGGCGATCGCCACCAAACACATCACGCATATCCGCAATACTATCTAAAATACGGTGCGGTGCTTCGTAAAAAATTAGCGTGCGCGGATCATGCTGCACTGCGGTTAAACGGGTGCACCGGGCAACCTGTTTAGCAGGTAAAAAACCTTCAAAAACAAAACGATCTGAGGGCAAGCCTGCAGCTGACAATCCAGCAATTAAAGCACACGCACCCGGCACTGGCACCACACGCACTTGTGCAGCGCGGGCTTGACGCACCAAATGATAGCCCGGATCAGAAATCAGCGGCGTACCCGCATCAGAGATCAGTGCAATATCATCACCTGCAAGCAAACGGCTAATAAAACGCCCGCCTTCTTCGCGCTCGTTATGTTCATGGCAGGCTGCTAAAGGTGTGCGAATACCGAAGTGTTGCAGCAGTCGAGTGGAGTGGCGCGTATCTTCCGCAGCGATCAAGCTGACTTCAGCCAAAATACGCAACGCTCGCGCGCTGATGTCATCAAGATTACCAATGGGCGTCGCAACAACATATAAAGTGCCCAGCTCATTAGCCTGAGGTGTGGATGCGCTCACAAAACACTCCGAAGATACAAAATAAAGCACTATTGTAGCCTGATTTAGCATGACAAGATCGCACCAATGCGCGCGCTTGGGTACAATCAAAGCATTCGTTTTAACTGTGTTTGGATTGCCTGTCTATGAAAACTCCTTTACGTGTACTTTCAACACTCTGTTTGTCGGCCTTATTAGCGGCATGCTCCAGCACACCCAGCAATACCTTGGGACAACTTCCATCAGCAAAATATAACGACTTGGATAAACTCTTGCTGCAAGCCAGCAAAAAGAGCGATAACCAAGCCGTAGGCCTTTATTTGGCTGCAGCTGACTTAGCTTGGCAGCAAAAAGACATCCTCAAAGCTCGTGATATTTTAACTAAAGTTAATTTAGAGATGGCCACACCGGCCGAACAAATCTTTGCAAAAACTTTAGAGGCCGAACTCGCCTTAGCCCGCCAGCAAGCCGGTGCAGCGCTTGAAGCACTCAATCATGCCAGTTTCCAGCATTTAAATGATATGCCTCTGAACCAGCAAGTACGCAGCCAGTTGGCTCGCGCACAAGCACTGCAAGAGACAGGCAAACCTTTAGCTGCAGCACGTGACCGCGTGTATCTGGCACCTTGGTTAGAAGGCGCACAGGCATTTGAAAACAATGATCTGATTTGGACACTACTCAGCGGCCTACCTAATTCTCAGCTTAAAAATACCGGCGAAGCTGACTTGGATGGCTGGTTTGCACTGGTGCGCACCACTAAAGCAGCTCGCTCTTTAGATCAGCAAAAAAAAGCCATTACGCAGTGGACTGAACAATATCCACAGCATCCCGCTGCCAAGATGCTGCCTGATGCATTACGCCAACTGCAACGCCTTGAAGTAACGCAAGTACAAAGTATTGCTTTACTGCTGCCCTCTCAAGATCCCAACCAAAATGTTGTGACAGCCTTGCGTAACGGTTTTTTTGCCGCGCACTACATTGCTAAAGCTAGCGGTGCAGCCACGACTAAGATTCGTGTGTATGACAGCAGCCATATCGCCTCCATGGATGCTTTTTATCAGCAAGCGATCACCGATGGTGTCGATTTAGTAGTGGGGCCATGGGAAAAGCAACTGGTCAGCCAACTGGCAGGACGCGCGCAACTACCTATTAAGACCTTAGCGTTAAACTATGCTGATGCGGAGCACAATACACCTAAGCAGCTCTTTCAATACGGCTTAGCTGCAGAAGACGAAGCACGTGTGGCCGCAGATCGCGCTTGGGCGGACGGCATGCGCCGCGCTGCAACTCTAGTCCCTAAAACCGCTTGGGGTGATCGAGTTTTAACCGCTTTTACTCAGCGCTGGAAAACCTTGGGCGGCGAACTAATTGCTACGCAACATTTTGATCGCCCAGCAGCTTTAGCAGGACAAATCGCCGAACTGTTTGCACTGCGCAGTAGCGAGCAGCGCGCCAAGCAACTGGAAAGCACCCTGGACAACAAAGTCGCGGCCCAACCGGCCCGTCGTCAAGATATTGATTTCCTCTTTTTAGCTGCATCACCACAGCAAGCTCGACAGATTAAACCGGCACTGACCTTCCAATATGCTGGCGATGTACCTGTGTACGCAACCTCTGCAGTCAACTCAGGTAGCGGCGAAGTCTACCCTGAGCTCAATGGCTTACAATTTAGCGAGATGCCTTGGTTTATTGAATCTGATGACCCGACCCGTCAGCATATTACCTACAACTGGCCGCAAGCATCAGGCAGCATGGGCCGCTTCTATGCTATGGGCGCTGATGCCTATCAATTGGCCAATCAGTTAGAGCAACTGACTTTAATCCCTAACAGCAGTGCTGTCGGCTTAACTGGCGCACTTACGTTAAGCCCTGAGCAACGCATTGAACGCAGTCTATACTGGGCTACATTTAGTAATAATCATATTGAGCAACTCAAGGAAGGTCCGCGTGACTAACACACCAAGGGTCGGAAAAACCGTTGAGCTCTATGCTTTAAACTACTTGAATCAAGTCGGTTTAAAAACCATAGCGCAAAACTGGTCATGCCGTTTTGGTGAAATTGATTTGATTATGCTAGAGCAGGATACTCTGGTATTTGTCGAGGTACGCTACCGCAAAAGCTCGCACTTTGGTGGCGCCCTTGACAGTATTGATCAGCATAAGTGTGCCAAGATCATCAAAACCGCGGAATATTTTTTAAATAAATATCCACAATGGTTAGAACACGCGTGTCGCTTTGATGTCATTACTGCACACCCAAGCGCTACAGAGGCATTCACACTTGACTGGATTCAGGATGCTTTTGAATCCTAACACCATTTTAAATAAGGGCTGACCCTATGCAATCGCGTATTAAACATATGTTTCAAGCCAGTATCGAAACAAAACAGCAAGCACTCAACGTTCTACCGGCTGCTATTGAGAACGCCAGCTTAATGATGGTGAGCTCGCTGCTCAACGAAGGCAAACTCTTAGCCTGTGGCAACGGCGGCTCCGCTGGCGATGCACAGCACTTCTCTTCCGAAATGCTCAACCGCTTTGAGCGTGAGCGTCCCAGCCTGCCAGCTATTGCTCTGACTACAGACAGCTCAACCATCACCTCCATCGCTAACGATTACAGCTATGAAGAAGTATTCTCTAAGCAAATCCGTGCATTAGGCCAAGAAGGTGATGTGCTACTGGCCATCTCAACCAGTGGCAACTCAGCTAACGTGGTGCAAGCCATTCATGCAGCGCATGACCGCAATATGCACGTTGTCGCACTGACAGGTAGGGATGGCGGTCAAATTGCGCCTCTGCTGCTGCCTGACGACGTTGAGATCCGTGTACCCTCCAATGTCACAGCTCGCGTACAAGAAGTGCACCTGCTGATTATCCACAGCCTGTGCGACCTGATTGACCATCAACTGTTTGGGAGTGAAGAATGATTCGTAAAATCCTTACTATCGCCTTAATGGGCATCTTAATCAGCGCCTGCAGCCAACGCAGCCTGGGCAATAAGATTGATGACCAATTTATTGGCCCGGAAGTGATTCGCGCCATTAAAGATTCGCACATCGATCTATCGACTACCACATCACGCATTATTGTGATCAGCTATAACGGCGTTGTGTTAGTTACAGGTCAAACTCCGCGCAATGAACTTAAAGAGCTAGCTGGCAAAGCAGCACAATCAGTCACTAGCGCAAAGAAAGTTCATAACGAATTACAAATTACCACGCCTACTTCGGGCATGGTGCGCAGCAATGACGCATTACTCACTGCTAATATAAAAACACGTATGTTGTCATACAACGATGTACCGGCCTCTAAGGTGAAAGTACTCACCGAGAATGGCGTTGTCTATTTACTGGGTATTTTAAGCCGTGCTGAAGCCAGTCGTGCAACCGCTGTGGTACAAGAAGTGAATGGTGTGCAGAAGATTGTTCGCTTGTTTGAATATATCGACTAGACCTGCATTGCGCAGAAGGACGTCTAGACTCTGACCTCAATGATACTGCCTGCAGCGTTTAAACTAGTCTGCAGGCAGTACATTAATACATCTAACTTACTTGATAACACGCAAACTCGGGCGACCTGGTGACGGTGGCCGTGGTGGCTCATCATCAGGTGATATAGGGTCTGTAGGATTCTCAGTATCTACCGCATGCAATACAGTCGGTTGAGCCTGAGTCTCCTGCGTATCCTCTTCATGTATATCTTCATCATCGCTGAGCGTATCTGAATCAGCATCAAAGAACATACCTTGACCATTCTCACGTGCATAAATTGCTAAAATCGCAGCAATGGGCACATACAACGAAAATGGCGCACCAGAAAAAAGCGCTTCAAAACTTACTGCTTCGTTATCAACTGTAAAATAACGTACAGCTGCTGGTGCAGCATTGAGCACAATCCGTCCATCAGCCGCATAACCTGGCGGCACCTTGACCTGTGGATGATTAATATCAACCAATAGATGCGGTGTGCACTCATTATCGACAATCCACTCATGCAGAGCGCGCAGTATATAAGGACGACTGGAGTTCATAGATGGCTCCTCTTACGGACGCATTAAGCGCTCTTGCTCAGACAAGCTCGTCTGAAAGGCTTCACGAGCGAAGTTACGCTCCATGTACTCAATCAGTGGCTGCGCAGTTTTAGGTAACTCAATACCTAGGGCTGGCAAGCGCCATAACAATGGCAGCAAGTAGCAGTCAACTAAACTCAACTCATCGCTCATAAAGTACTTCATACTAGCAAACACAGGCGCAACACCCGTGAGGCTTTCACGCAGTTCTTTACGCGCTTTAGTGCGTGCCGTTTCTTTAGTTTTCTTATCTAGAATTAAATCAGCTTGTGCACACCAATCACGTTGTACGCGATAGGACAACATGCGCGTGTTCGCACGCGCTACTGGATACACCGGCAATAGAGGTGGGTGCGGGTAGCGCTCATCTAAATATTCAAGAATGACCGTTGAGTCGTATAATGCCAAATCGCGATCAACCAGCGTTGGCACTGTTGCATAAGGATTCACCTCAGCTAAGTACTCTGGACATTCGCCATTTGTTACATCCATGATTTCAGCAGTTACTGCTTTCTCCGCTAATACCAAACGCACACGATGTGAGTACTGGCAGGTCGGATCAGAATAACAGCCCAACTTATTGGGGGCAGACATGGCTTCCCTCCTTCACTATTAAATATATACAGCAGAAAGACGAACGCGCCCATTAGGGCGCGTGCGTCACTCGGTCATCGTACTATTGAGTGTCAATGCACATCTTTCCAGTACTCGCGCTTCAGGAAGTAAGCGAATACAAAGAAGAATGCAAGGAATAATAGCACATATGTTCCGATACGCTGACTTTTGAGCTTAACTGGGTTAGCTGAGTACTCGAGGAAAGTCACGAGATTTTTAATTTTCTCGTCAAATTGCTCTTCGTTCAGCGTACCGGTATTAGGCACAATGGTCAGTTGATCACAGGCTTCATGGGTCAGAGGTACACCTGTCAACGGGTCAAATACTTTCTTACCGCCTTCAACTATCTGCACTTGCTTGCAACCAATTTCTTGGCGGCCTTGCAAACCCACTAGCACGTTAGGCATACCCACTAATGGGAATGCTTTGTTATTCACACCATACGGACGTGATGGGTCTTCATAGAATGTACGCATATAAGTGTACAACCAGTCAGCACCACGCACACGCGCAACCATAGTCAAGTCAGGTGGTGGCGCACCAAACCAAAGCTTGGCATCATCATTACGCATGCTTGATTTCATATGATCGCCAAACTTAACATCCGGGAACACTAAGTTATCCATCATCAGTTCTTCACTGATACCCAAGTCAGTCGCAACACGCTCGTAACGTTGGAACTTTGCGCCATGGCAACCCATGCAATAGTTTGCAAAGGTTTGTGCGCCATCTTGCAGAGCAGCTTTATCAGTCAAATCAATTGACACTTTATCCAGAGGATAAGCGCCATCTGCAGCAAAACCAAACATTGGTATCGCAGCTAAAATTAATGCAGCAATTTGCTTTTTCATTAGCCAGTCACCCTTTCCGGAACCGGTTTAGTCTTTTCCATTCTGGTATAGAAAGGCATCAGAATGAAGTAAGCGAAGTAAAGAATAGTACAGACACGTGCAATAAATGTACGCTCATCTGTTGCTGGAACAACTCCCAGCCAGCCAAGAGTAACGAAGCTGACGCAGAAGATAAGCAGCCAAAGTTTGCTGATCCAGCCTTTGTAACGCATGGATTTAACTGGACTGCGGTCTAACCAAGGTAGTACAAACAACACTGCAATCGCACCACCCATAGCTACAACACCTAATAATTTATCAGGTACTGCACGCAAAATTGCGTAGAACGGAGTGAAGTACCAAACAGGGGCAATATGGTCAGGTGTTTTCAATGCGTTGGCTTGTTCAAAGTTCGGCTTCTCTAGGAAGTATCCGCCCATTTCTGGGAAGAAGAACACCACAAAACAGAACACAAACAAGAACACTACTACACCGACAATATCTTTAACTGTGTAGTACGGATGGAAAGGAATACCGTCTAAAGGAATACCGTTCTCATCTTTATGCTTTTTGATATCAACGCCATCTGGGTTGTTTGAACCCACTTCATGCAGCGCTAAGATGTGTAAAACAATCAAAGCCAGCAACACAATAGGTACAGCAACAACGTGCAAGGCGAAGAAGCGGTTCAATGTGATACCAGAAATCAGGTAGTCACCACGAATCCACTCAGTTAAATCAGCACCTACTACCGGAATCGCACCAAAGAGTGAAATAATCACCTGCGCGCCCCAGTATGACATCTGACCCCATGGCAATAAGTAGCCCATGAACGCCTCAGCCATCAAGGCTAAATAGATCAACATACCGAAGACCCATACAAGCTCACGTGGCTTCTGGTACGAACCGTACAAGAGACCGCGGAACATATGCATGTAAACAACGATAAAGAACGCTGACGCACCCGTAGAGTGCAGGTAACGTAAGATCCAACCGTACTCAACATCACGCATGATGTATTCAACAGAAGCAAAAGCACCTTCAGCAGAAGGCTCATAGCTCATGGTCAACCAAATACCAGTCAACAACTGATTCACTAAAACCAACAGCGCTAGAGAGCCGAAGAAATAGAAAAAGTTGAAGTTCTTAGGTGCGTAATACTTTGATAAGTGGTCTTCCCACATTTTTGTGGCGGGGAAACGTGCGTCCACCCACTCCATAAACTTACTCATCAGACAGCCTCCTCATCAACACCAATAAGAATGACACTGTCTGTCTCATATGAGTGCGGTGGAACAGGTAAATTTAACGGTGCTGGCTGGCCTTTATAGACACGACCGGCCAAGTCATAGCGTGAACCATGGCATGCGCAGAAATAACCACCAACCCACTCAGGACCTAGATCAGCAGGCGCCACTTCAGGTCTAAAGGTTGGCGAACAACCTAGGTGAGTACAAACACCAAGCACGATAAGGATCTCAGGCTTGATTGAGCGTGCAGCAGCATCGACATAATCAGGTTGCTCAGACTCTTGCGACTTAGGATCAGCCATTTGAGCATCAATAGTCGGCAAAGCTGCCATAATTTCTGGTGTACGGTGCAATACAAATACAGGCTGACCGCGCCACTCAGCAACAATCTGCTGACCAGGCTGAATCTTATTTATATTAACTCGTACCGGTGCTCCCGCGGCTTTCGCCTTAGCACTGGGGGCCCAAGATCCCAGAAACGGGATCGCAGCCCCTGCCGCTCCAGCCGCACCCACCACAGAGGTGGCTGCTACCAGAAAGCGACGTCGGCCCGTATTAACGCCGTCATTGCTCATTAAGTCGTCTCCCATCAGCTATGTAGCCTGTTGTCAGGCTTTGTAATAAGAAAAAAGTATTTACCATTTTCAAATTTTACAAATGGTAAAGAAAAGGTGCCTTCTTGACAAGTTGTCACACGCGACAATTCGTCTAATAGCAGGCTAAACCACAACCAATACACGAGCGACAAATTGTCGCAGCACAAATTAGATACAAAAAACGCCCTGATTCCTTGCGGAAACGGGCGTTTTTCTGCAGCAAGTATCGATCAGCGCTTAGAGTACTGAGGACGCTTACGTGCTTTACGCAGACCCACTTTCTTACGCTCAACTTCACGCGCATCACGCGTTACGAAGCCAGCTTTACGAAGTTCTGGACGTAAAGTTTCGTCATATTCCATCAAGGCACGTGTAATACCGTGACGAATTGCACCTGCTTGACCGCTTGTACCACCACCAGCAACGGTGATCATTACGTCAAACTTTTCTAGATTTTCTGTTAACTCAAGTGGCTGACGAACCATCATTCGTGCAGTTTCACGTGGAAAGAAATCATCCAGAGTGCGGTTGTTAATAGAAATGCTGCCTGTACCCGGACGTAAAAATACACGTGCGGTTGCAGTCTTGCGACGGCCAGTGCCGTAGTTTTGAGTCGCCGACATAATCAACTATCCCCTTAAATCTTAAGTTCTTGAGGCTG
>CALZAE010000043.1 GCA_945612235.1 uncultured Gammaproteobacteria bacterium
ATGAGCAATGGACAGTGCATGCCGGTGCCACTTGGACACGCTGGAGTCGTTTAGAATCGATTGAAGCGAAGAATCAAGGTGTTCTTATGTCCCAATTCACTAACTTAAAAGAAGAACTCAACTGGAAAGATGTCTGGGCGTATTCGATTGGGGCCAGCTATCAAGTCAATCCGCAGTGGGTACTGCGTACAGGTTTTGCGTTAGATAAATCACCCACCAGCAACGCTAATCGTACTGTACGCATTCCAGTGGGCAACCGTAAAATTGCCAGCTTAGGTGCAGGCTGGGCCGCCAGTGACAATCTCACTATTGATCTGGCCTATGCCTATATTCGCGAGAGTGCATCCGGTGTAAATCAAGCAGCGGCAACAGGTTCTAGCACTTCTGGCATTCTCAAACCTGCCTACAGTGCTCGATACCGTAACAGCGCCCACGGCTTTACCGGTCAGGCCACCTGGCATTTTTAAACTCAGTTTGCGTAGGGCGGCGCCTTGACCATGGAGCCGATGCAAGGCTCCCCGGCTCATCCAACCAGCAAGTACCAGCGCCCACTCTACGCAGCAAATAGCCCTCAACGCAGACCAAGCTTCTAGGTTAAGTAAGTAAAACAATCTATCAACTTTAAGTTGCATTGCTTGTCCTGCTTGTACATTGTCGCTGATCTATGCATATGCTATAGGTCAGTTCGCAATCTACAACAAGAGGATAACGCCATGCATTCGCCCAGCTTCAACCCCAGCCAACTGCATCATGCTTTCACTTTAAGTGATGGCACAACGCTAAAATACTGTTCCCTGCCTGCCTTGAAAAATATCGGGCTTGATTCAATTTCCCGACTGCCCATTTCAATTCGTATCATTTTAGAATCGCTCGTCCGTAACGCGGACAATGAGCGCGTCACTTTTGAACACATCCAGCAACTGGCCAACTGGCAGCCTAATGCGCCGCGTAATGAGGAAATCCCCTTTACCGTCGCCCGCGTGGTGCTGCAGGACTTTACCGGTGTACCATTGCTCTGTGACCTAGCAGCGATGCGTAATGTCGCTGAAGAAATGGGCAAGCCTGCCAGCGCTATCGAGCCTTTGGTGCCAGTGGACCTAGTAGTTGACCACTCAGTGCAAGTGGATTTTTACGACACACCTGATGCTGTCGAAAAAAACATGCAGATGGAATTTCAACGCAATGGCGAGCGTTATCAGTTTCTAAAATGGGGCATGCAAGCCTTTGATACCTTTAAAGTCGTGCCACCGGGCATTGGTATCGTTCACCAAGTCAACTTGGAATATCTATTCCCTGGCATCCAGAAAAAAGATGGCATGGCTTACCCTGACACTTTAGTAGGGACTGACTCACACACCACCATGATTAACGCTTTGGGCGTGGTTGGTTGGGGTGTGGGCGGTATTGAAGCGGAAGCTGCGATGCTGGGTCAGCCACTGTATATCCTGACTCCCGACGTGGTCGGCGTGCACCTGAGCGGTAAACTGCAAGAGGGCATGACCGCTACTGACCTGGTACTGACCGTCACTGAGCTGCTGCGCAGTTCAAAAGTTGTAGGTAAGTTTGTTGAATTCTTTGGTGAAGGCGCCAAACACCTCAGCGTGCCTGACCGCGCGACCTTAGCTAATATGGCCCCTGAATACGGTGCAACCATGGGCTTTTTCCCCGTGGATGAAACCACCATTGAATATATGCGCGGCACCGGCCGTCAAGATATTGATATTGAAGCCTGTGAAGCCTATTTCCGCGCACAAGAGATGTTTGGTATTCCGCAAGCGGGCGACATTGATTACAGCCAAGTCATTGAGTTGGATCTAGACAGCGTACGCCCATCTTTAGCCGGCCCTAAACGCCCGCAAGACCGTATCGCCTTACCTGACATGCACAACAGTTTCACCTCGCTGTTTAGTGAATCCATTGCCAATGGCGGTTTTAACAAAGACCCAGCTGACTTGGATAAGCGCTATAGCACCAGTTGCCCACTAATCCCGGTGGTCAATCAAGATTCACCCAAACCAAAACGTCCACTGGATATGCATGAAGTGGAAATGATTGACAGCAGCCCAAAAACACCGAGCAGCCCAACTGAGCGTTGTGAAGCGGATGAGGTGATTGATCTGGGACACGGTGATATTGTCATTGCCGCTATTACCTCATGCACCAACACCTCAAATCCTAGCGTCTTATTAGCAGCAGGCTTATTGGCTAAGAAAGCCATAGCTCTAGGCTTAAGCGTACATCCACGGATCAAAACTTCACTGGCACCTGGCTCGCGTGTCGTACCTGAGTATTTAGAAGCTGCAGGCCTGATGAGCAGCCTTGAAGGCTTAGGCTTTGGTGTCACCGCTTTTGGTTGCACCACCTGTATTGGTAATGCGGGCGACCTCAGACCTGAATACAACCAGGCTATTGTTGAAAACGATATCATCGCTGCGGCAGTGCTATCGGGTAACCGTAACTTTGAAGCCCGTATCCACCCCAATATCCGCGCCAACTTCCTCGCCTCACCACCACTAGTGGTGGCCTTTGCGCTGGCGGGCAACGTCAATATTGATATGGATAAAGATCCGCTGGGCACTGGTAAAGATGGCCAACCGGTCTACCTTAAAGATATCTGGCCGAGCAATAGCGAGATTAATGCGCTGCTCAGCAAGGCCATGAACCCTGCGGTATTCCGCGAGAGATACGGTGATTTCACCACAGGCAATGATCTATGGAACGATATTGAAAGTGCTAAGGGCTTGGTCTATGACTGGCCAACCTCCACCTATATCGCCAAACCACCGTTCTTTGAAAACTTCACTATGGAGCCGACTGCAGTCAAGCCGATTACCAATGCGCGCGCTTTAATGCTGCTGGGTGACACTGTCACCACGGACCATATCTCACCTGCGGGCTCCTTCAGCAACGACTCACCGGCGGGCAAGTACTTGCTCAGCCATGATGTGCAGCAGTCGGACTTCAATACCTATGGCGCACGCCGTGGCAATCATGATGTGATGATTCGCGGCACCTTTGCTAACGTGCGAGTGAAAAACCTGATGCTACCGCCGACAGAAGATGGCTCACGCATCGAAGGCGGTTTCACCTTGCTCAACGGTCAGCAAGTGTCGGTGTACGATGCCGCAATGGATTATATGCAGCGTGATATTCCCACCATAGTGTTTGCTGGCGAAGAATACGGTACCGGATCCAGTCGTGATTGGGCGGCAAAAGGTACTTTACTGATGGGTGTCCGCGCTGTGATTGCGCAATCCTATGAGCGTATTCACCGCTCGAACTTGGTAGGTATGGGTGTTATACCTTTACAGTTTATCAATGGCGCATCCTACAGCTCACTCAATATTACCGAGGATGAAACCTTCAGCATTCTCGGCGTTGACGGTGAAATGCAGCCGCGCCAAGAGCTGATTTTAGAAATCACCCGCAAAGATGGCAGCGTCGAGCAGGTGCCGGTGCTATCACGTATCGATACCCCTGTTGAAGTCGAGTACTACCGCCATGGTGGGATTCTGCCCTATGTCCTGCGCGATATTTTAGCCAAGGCTTAATATTTAGTAGAACGCAAAACGCCCCACATAGACTGATATGTCTGTGTGGGGCGTTTGTCTTTCTACGCGTCATGACAGGCTAGAACTCAGCTTACTTTTTATCGTGCAAACTGCCGCCCATGCACTTAGGCGAGTTCGGCGCATTTTCGACGGTCAGCCACTCATCTGGCGTATAGGTATGCAGCGCTAAACCATGGAACTGCTGCATTAAATCACCAATTGCGCCATAGACTTTCTGGTGACGCTGGACCTTGCGCACATCGGTAAATACCTCACTGACCAACACCACTTTAAAATGGCTTTCCGCACCAATGCTGTGCATATGGCTTTCATCTTCAATCTGTAAAAAGGTTGGCTCAAGTATCGCCAACGCAGCTTTAATTTTATTTAACATTATTGCACTCCTGATGATTGGGCTGATTGCAGCATCTTTTGCGCATCCTGACTAAAGGTACGCATAGCAATCAACAAAAACATACCGGTGAGCGCCATCGCTACCGGCACTAAATACATGGCACTGTGCAAACCCAGCGCGCGAAAGGCTTCACTCATTTCACTGACACCAGCACTGAGCATCGCCTGTTGAGCTAAATAGTCGGATAAACCACCAACAATCAATGGGCCTAAGCCGCCACCGAGTAAATATAAGCCCGCAAAAAATAGCGCCATGGCCGTGGCGCGTAAACGCGGCTCGACCACATCTTGTACTGCAGTATACACGCAGGTGTAAAAGTTATAGGCGAACACCCAGCCCAGCGCAAATAAGCCGACAAACCACAGCACATCAATCTGCCCAGCGACTAAAGCAATACCGGTACAGAGGCTGGTCAGTAGCAAGCTCACCCCACCGAACAACAAACGGCCATTGCGCACTCGCTCGTGTAAACGGTCGGCAATCCAGCCGCCTAATGGTAAGGCAAACAAGCCGGTCACGCCGACAATCACCCCCACCGACATCGATGCTTGCGTCAACTCCAGACCAAAATAACGCTGCAGCATTGGCACCATAAAGGAGGTATTGGCATAGGTGGCGAAGTTATAGCAGAGCCCGGCCAACACCAACCACCACATGGTCGGCGTGGCTAAAATGGTGCGTATCGGGTTAACAATAGGTGCACTATTGACTGCAACTACTTCGGCTGCACCACGCTGCGGCTCACGCAGTTTAAACATCAACAGCGCTAACAGCACACCCGGCACTGCAGCCACAAAAAACGGCGCACGCCAACTGCCAAATGCCTGCACAATCCAACCGGTGGTAAAAAATGCCAGCAACAAACCCACTGGCAAACCCATCATAAAGATACCCATCGCGCGAGCACGGCGGTTGGCGGGGAACATATCCCCAATCAACGAATTGGCTGCAGGTCCATAACTGGCCTCACCAATGCCCACCCCCATGCGCGCCAGCAAAAAGCCCCAAAAGCCTTGCACTGCACCATTCACCGCTGTTAATCCACTCCACAGCAGCAAGCCCCAACCCATAATTTTTTTACGCGAACCGGTATCCGCCATACGCCCCAACGGAATACCCGCCAGCGCATAAACAATGGTAAAAGCCGTACCGAGCATGCCGATTTGAAAGTCGCTTAAACTCCACTCCAGCCGGATCGGCTCCATCACGATGCTGGGCACCACGCGGTCAAAGAAATTAAACACATTGGCTAGAAATAATAAAAACAGCACACGCCAAGCGTTAGCAGCTTGGGTGGACTGGTGGGTTATTGGCGGCATAAGACTCTATCTGTAAGATGTTAAATTTTGAATAAATCAAGCTTGCTGAAAAGGTGCTTGCTGTAACCAAGCTAAACTCTCTGCCGTTGTACCTGTCGGACGATATTCAGCAGCCAACGCACCTTGATAACCTGCTTGCTGTAGCGCGTGATGCATGGCAGAAAAATCCACTTCACCACTGCCCGGCTCACCACGGCCGGGATAATCAGCAAACTGCACATGGGCCACGCTGCCACCCAACACCGCCAGCGCTTGCTCAGTACTGATACCTTGACGTGCCATATGGTACACATCCAATTGCGCAAAGCAGTTGCTGTGTTTCACTTCCGTTAATAAGTCGCGTAAATGCTCTGGCGTATTGATTAAAAAACCGGGCATATCAATTGGATTAATTGCTTCACAGAGAACCTTAATACCTAAACGGTCAAAAGCTTGTGCGGCATCTAACAGATTCGCGGCAAGCGTTGCCAGCGCACGACCTTGCGAACCGCCTGCAGGCACGCGCCCAGCTAACACATTGACCATGCGCGGGCGCACCATCAGTGCGTAACTCAAAGCCTCATCTAAGGCATTGGCAAACTGCGGACGCATCTGTGGATCACACGCAATGCCATTGCCGCCTTGCATTAAATCGCCTGCTGGTAGATTCATCAGCACCAAGGGCATAGCACAGCGCTGCAACTCTTCTTTGAGTTGGATGGCAGGTACATCGTAAGGAAACTGAATTTCCACCGCATTAAAGCCCGCCGCCGATGCAGCACGTACACGCTCCAGTAACGGCAACTCAGTAAACAGCATAGAAAGATTAGCGACAATCTCCATTATGTATCCTCGCTATAGAGCTTAATCAGCGTCGAAGGGTCAGAAGCTAAATGCCCTTGCGCCGCGTGGGTACGCATTAGCTGCGCCGCTAAACCACTCATGGGTGTGGCGCAGATATGGCTTTGTGAGAGTTTGACTGCCATATCCAGATCTTTGAGCAAGGTACGCACATGCCACTTGACTGGCTCAAATTCACGTTGCGCCATTTGTGGTACCAGTATTTGAAAGGGCTTACTGTCAGCAAAACCACCCGCTAGCGCAGGCGCTAACAAGGCTGCATCGACACCAGCTTGCTCAGCTAAGGCCACCACTTCGGCAATCACCATCGCATTACAGGCCACTAGCATCTGATTACAGACCTTAGCCACCTGCCCGGCACCCACTGCGCCCATATGGGTGACGCGCTGACTGAGATGCGCCAGTACCGGCGCAACCGTCGCCAAGGCTTGCGCATCACCACCGGCCATCATCACTAAACTGCCCTGCTCGGCACCCGCAACACCGCCCGACACCGGAATATCCAGCCACTGCGCACCACTGCTTTCAAGTACACGTTGCGCCATAGCTTTGGTCGCCTCGGGTTCAATGCTGGAGAAATCCACTATAATTTGCTCAGGCTGTAACGCTGCAGCGATACCCTGCTCGGCAAACACCACTTCTTCGACTGCTTGGGTATCCGCCAGACATAAGAAAATGATATCGGCCTGTGCACATAATTCAGCGCGCTGCAAAACTTGCGTGGCACCGAGGGCGACCAAGGCTGCGCATTTCTCTGGATTGCGATTCCAGACCACCAGCGGATAACCCGCTGACAATAAACGCTGACACATCGGCAAGCCCATCAAGCCGATACCGGCAAAAGCTAAACGTGGTAATGATGTTTGCATACGAATAATCACTCCAATTCACAGAATACTTGAGCATTGAACCTTGGGCGCAACCTGCAAGACAGGCTATCATGCCTATTTTTGCCACGAGAAAAAACATGTCGAATGAAATCAGTACCTTATACGCGCAACTTCTCGGTGAAACCGCACAAATCACTTGGGCGGAAGTCATGCCTCAATTTGCTAAAGGCAATGTGCTCTGGGTCGCCAGCCAACTAGACTTGGTTGCAGTCGCTGAATACATTATCAATGACGATAAAAAGCAGGTCAGCGCGCTGATGCAGCAAAAAGTTTTGCATGTACTCACCGATGCAACAGCAATGGATTATGCCGCGCGTGACCCAGAACTCTGGGCGGTGGTGGTGGCACCTTGGGTGATTATCCAAGAGCGCCATACACCCACCACACATTAATTGCTGGACGCTCTGAAACCACAGTGCGCAGCGCTACTCGCTCTATTTAAGCCTGCTGCACTGGGTGTATCGATTTAAGCGTATTTAAAATCACACACACAAGCGAACCCCATGACCCAAAGTAACTGGTGGTTAAACGCCACAGCGCCGCTGTCTGCAGCCTCGCAGCAACAGGCACAAGCACATCAAGATCAATTGACCAAACCGCAAGGCTCTTTAGGCCGCCTAGAGACTGTGGCCATTGAGTTGGCTGCAATGCAACATCAGGTCAAACCGCAGATTCAGCAAGCGCATATGCTGGTATTTGCCGGTGACCACGGTGTGGTGGCGCAAGGGGTGTCAGCTTTTCCGCAATCAGTAACCATCGCCATGCTGTCGAACTTCGTCAAGGGTGGCGCGGCGGTGGCGACCTTGTGCAAACAACAAGGCATTGCACTGAGTGTGATCAACTGCGGTACCGCCAGCCCCTGCGCGCATCTAGCCAATATCATTCATCAACCCATTATGCCCGGCACCCATGATTTCTCGCAGCAAGCCGCGATGAGTGCCGAGCAAACTTTACAGGCGCTGGCGTTGGGTCAGCAGCAAATCGAGCGCGTGCAAGCGCAAGGCGCTGACTTTTTAATGCTCGGTGAAATGGGCATTGGCAACACCTCGTCGGCCAGTTGCCTCAGTGCCTTACTATTGAAGCATGAGGTCAATGCCTTAACCGGCGCGGGTACCGGTGTGCTGGGTGCAGCTTTAACCCATAAGCAAAAAATCCTCAGCGCCAGCGTGCAACGCGCGCAACCTTTAGTGAAGACTCCGCTGGATGCGCTCGAGCAAGTCGGTGGTTTAGAAATTGCCGCAATGACAGGGGCTTATATCCGTGCCGCGCAATTGGGTATTCCCTGCTTGGTCGATGGTTTTATTACCACGGCCGCGGCTTTATTAGCCGTTCGATTAAATCCAAGCGTGCGCGACTGGTTACTCTTCTCACACCACTCAGCTGAACAAGGCCATGGCACTCTTTTAGCTGCTTTGGACGCACAGCCCTTGTTGCATTTAGATATGCGCCTGGGTGAAGGCTCAGGTGCAGCCGTGGCTTATGGCACAGTACAGCAAGCTCTGACCATCCATAATCATATGGCGACTTTTGCGCAAGCCGCAGTGGAGAATAAAGCCTGATGAAAACCACCTATATCGACATCATTCGCCATGGTGAACCTGAAGGCGGCAATGTCTTTCGCGGCCGCACCGACCACAGCTTAACCGCACGCGGTATTGAACAGTTTCAACAGCGCGTGCAGCGTTTGGATTGCGAGTGGAACACTGTGATCAGCTCGCCTTTAACCCGCTGCAAACAATCAGCCGAACTCTTTGCTACAGAGCATAATCTGCCCCTGCATATCGAACCCAAGTTTGCAGAAATCCATTTTGGTGCTTGGGAAAACCGCTGCATAGAAACCGTGATGGCCGAAGAAAATATCAGCCAAATGTGGCAAGACCCGATGAACTTTTGCGCCCCCCAAGGCGAACACACCGCCGAACTGCAACAACGCACCCTGATCGGCTGGCAGGACATTCTAAAAAATCACGCTGAGAATCGTGTGTTATTGGTCACTCACGGCGGTGTGATGCGTGTCTTAGCCCAGCATTTACTGGAGTTGGCGCCAAACGCGATGAACAAACTCAGCCTGCCCTATGCAGCGGTGATGAGTTTTAAAGTGATTGAATCCGAGTACCAAGGCGAGCAGCAACAATGGGTCAGCTTGGTCAGCATGGATGGCACTGAATTATGAGTACTTACTATTGGGGCTTTTGGTATGCGGTGATTTTTTTAAGCCGTGTGCCCGGGCCCTATTTAAAGCGCCTTGACCCTGAGGTGCAGCAAGCCGCAATGTGGTTTTACCCGATTGTCGGTGCCATGTTAGGTTTGACGTCCATCACTTTGGTGTGGCTGTGTTTTCAATACAATCCAGCCGCGCCGATTTTTATGGTGGCTGCTTTAGTGTTAGCACTCTGGGTGTATTTTACTGGTGCGATGCATCTCGATGGTGTTGCCGATACCGCAGACGCTTGGGTGGGTGGTTTAGGTAATCACGAGCGCACGCTGGAAATCATGAAAGACCCGCGCATTGGCTCAATGGGCGCGGCAGCGATGCTGGTGATTTTACTGGTCAAGTTTGCTGCGCTTGTTGTGCTGCTTGAGCAAGCGCAGAACAATAACGCCCTACTGCTGGGTGGCTTAGTGCTGATTCCGATGATGGCGCGCGCCGGTATTATCGGCATGATGGCCACCACTGTGTATGCGCGTAAAGAAGGCATGGTCAGCCATACCGCCAACGCTGCGACATTCAGTAAAGTAGTGGTGATCTTTACTCTGCTGGCGCTATTAGCGATCCCCCTATTTGCCGGAAAAACCATGCTAATGCTGTTGGTGTGGGTAGGCGTTTTAGCGCTGTATCGCCGCGCTTTAAATAAGCGCTTAGGTGGTTACACCGGTGATACCTTAGGTGCAACGGTAGAGATTCAAGAAGCGGTACTGCTAGCAGCCTTAGTCTTATAAGGCTTTGCCACACGCACTTGGTCAAAGATAACAAACAAAAAAGGCAAGCCATAGCGGGCTTGCCTTGTGCGAATACACAGCTGAATTATTTAGCCATGTTCTTGTTCCATGGCATCACCAGCAGCATGCGCGCCAAGCCACAAAAACCGGTAACGCCCGCCATAATCAAGCCTGCGCCCACAAAACCAGACAGTGCATACCAACCCGGTGCCACGAAGGTGCCTAAGAGTACACCAGCAAGAATCATAGAACCGGCACCAATTTGCACTTGGCGCTGTAACTCTAACGGCTGCTTGGCATCTTTAACGACTGGCATACCGGCTTTTTTCCAACCGTCGATACCGCCTTCCAAAATATACACTTCACAGGTCGCACAGTTATCCAGCACGCCTGCATTCATCGCGGTACGGTTACCTGAGTTACAGTGAAAAATAACCGCGTTGGCTGAGTTATTTGGCATACCTTGGCTGCTGAGCTGCTCCATAGGCATGTGCTTAGCATCAGCAATATGCTCACGCGCATATTCATCAGCGCCACGTATATCAACCAATACCGCACCTTTAGCTAATAATTCTTGTGCAGCCTGTGGTGTTAATACTTTACCAGTCATACGTCACCTTAAAATAAGTCTAAATACGGTCTGAGCATATTCGCTGTGACTTATTGATCACACTCTATATGCTGATTGCTGGACATAATATCATATTGCATAACGATATACTAAAAAAGTATCTATGGCGCTGATAGCTTTTACAGTTGTATGGGGCGGCGCCCAGAAAAGGCATGACTGAGTGTGCCGCCATCGACCATTTCCAGCTCACCACCAAGCGGCATACCATGTGCTAAGCGTGTGATGGACAAATTTTTATCTGCCAAAATTTGCGCAATATAATGCGCTGTGGCATCACCCTCCACTGTTGGGTTGGTGGCTAAAATTACTTCTTTGAAACTGCCGTTATTGATGCGGCCAATCAACTCAGGAATACCTATGGTCTCAGGGCCTAAGCCATCTAAAGGCGATAAATGGCCCTTCAAGACAAAATAACGCCCACGGTAACCGGTTTGTTCCACGGCATAGACATCCACCGGCCCTTGCACAATACAGAGCACCGTTTCATCGCGGCGCAGATCACTGCACAAATGACACAACTCTTCCTCGCTTAAGCTGCGGCACTGACGGCAATAGCCCACACCCTCCATGGCTTGACTTAAGGCATCGGCCAAACGCTGACCACCACTGCGGTCACGCTCAAGCAATTGCAAAGCCATACGCTGCGCAGTTTTTTGCCCAACACCCGGCAACACGCGAAATGCATCAATTAATTGACGTATCAACGGACTAAACGACATAGGTTTATACACACTGAATGAAAGGAGAAGAAAGCTGCAGACTGCGCTGTTAACACAGCCTGCAATACACGACACACAAGCATTCAAGGCGAAGACTTGCGTGTGTGGTCAAGCTTAGAATGGCATTTTGAAACCCGGTGGCAATTGCATACCATCCGTCATACCAGCCATGCTGCTTTGGCTGTTTTGTTCGATCTTGCGCACGGCGTCATTGACTGCTGCGGCAATTAAGTCTTCAAGAATTTCTTTATCTTCTTGCAGTAAGCTGTCATCAATACTGACACGGCGCACATCATGGCGACCGGTCATCACGATGCTGACTAAACCAGCGCCCGACTGACCTGTTACTTCAGCGTTGGCTAACTCTTCTTGCATCTTCTGCATTTTCTCTTGCATCTGTTGAGCCTGTTTCATCAGGCCAGCCATACCACCTTTCATTTAAGATTCCTTATATTGCTGATTCTAGGGGTTCAATACTATCGCTAACGATTTTAGCACCAAAGGTGTCGATTAACTGCAAGACAATCGGATCGGCATAAATCGCCTCTTCGGCCTCTTGCTGGCGCTTAGCTTGTTGACGTAACAAGGCTAACGCGGGTGTTTCTTGCGTCGGGACCTGCTGCTCAATCTGCAGGGTAATCGGCGCGTCCAACTGAGCATTAATTGCATCATTAATGCGCTGCTGCTGGGTCGGATTAAATAAAGCACTGTGATTGGGATCAAGGTGCAGCAACCAAGTGTCCAGATTTTTTTCAACTAAGACCGTATTTGCAGCAATATTTGCGGTCATTCCACCTAAATTCAAGTGGCTAAACAGCACTTGCCATTCGGCGGCTAAGCCTGAAGCTGGAGCAATATGCGGTTGTAAATCCACACCAGCATTATTGCTCTGCGGCGTAGCCGTTGCATCATGGCTACTGACGCCGGATAAATCAGCATAATCTTGGAAATTGCTGTGATCTAAATAAGCTTCCTCATCATCGTCTTCTGCAGCAAATGCCTGACCGTAATCCTGATCATAATCGGACGGCGGTTGCTCATCGCTAGCGCTGGCAGTCTCTGGCGATGCCAATGGCGCTACAACTGCTGGCACAACAGGCGCAGACACGGGTTCAACGACCGCAGCGACTTGAGGTGCTGCAGCGGGCGCAACACTGGGTGCTGATGACTGTCCTGATGCTTGAGCGGACGGCGGTGTTAATAGTGCAGCAGGCTGTTGCACTATTACCGGCGCAGACGCGGACTTGGGCTCAACCTCTGTCACTGCGGCCTCTTCCCATGGTGCAACCACTTCTGCAGCGGATGCAGTTGCTGACTGCGCTATGGCTGCAGGTGCTGATGCATGGGCTGGCTCAGTGGCGACAGGTGCAGTGTTGGACCGAGTGACCGGCACAGGTGACGCAGCAGAATCTAGCGGTGCCGCTTGCTGCTCGGCATCAGTCTTTCCCGCAGTGTCTGCCAACTCGGGCTGCAATAACGGCGTGCTCGGAGCGCTGCCGGGTAAATTTGCTGGACGAAACGCCAACATGCGCAGCAGCACCATCTCAAAACCATCACGCGGATCAGGTGCCAGCGGCAAATCTCTGCGCCCCATCAAACCCAACTGATAATAAAACTGCACATCTTCAGCCGGCACCATAGCGGCTAATTCCAGCACTTGCTCGCGATCACCCTGCCCGTTATCAATCGCATCGGGCATCAACTGCGCAATGGCGATGCGGTGCAAGGCATTCAGAATCTCCGCCAGCACACCCGCCCAATCCGGGCCATGTTCAGCTAAATGCGCAACCGCGCTCAGTGCGCCACGTGCATCACCGGCAATTAAGGCTTTGAGCACGCCATAAATCTGCCCCTGATCCAGCGTACCGAGCATGGCACGCACATCTTCGGCCATCACGCTACCATCACCAAAGGACACGGCTTGGTCAGTCAGACTCATGGCATCACGCATCGAGCCATCCGCCGCACGGCCTAACAGCCACAGCGCATCATCTTCAAAAGGAATATTTTCGCTGGTCAGCACATTTTGCAAGTGGCCAACAATCGGCTCCGGTGGCATGTTTTTCAGCGAGAACTGCAAGCAACGCGACAAGACAGTCGCTGGCAGCTTTTGCGGATCAGTGGTGGCTAGTAAGAATTTCACATAGGGCGGCGGCTCTTCCAGCGTTTTCAACAAGGCGTTGAATGAGCTGGTCGAGAGCATGTGCACCTCGTCAATCAGGTAGACCTTATAGCGCCCGCGGGTCGGCATATATTGCACGTTATCCAGCATCTCGCGGGTGTCTTCAACCTTGGTTT
>CALZAE010000044.1 GCA_945612235.1 uncultured Gammaproteobacteria bacterium
ATTGCAGTGGAATAGTCTGTAAACGGCTGGTTAGCGTGCCCGCATAGGCTGGTTGTTCGCCGAGTAAGTACATAAGTTAAGATCCCTAAAACAATGGTACTGCGCTTAATGAGAGTAGTTAGTCTCTACTAGTCACAAATGCTGCTGCGGCTAAAAAATACAGTGTATCTGAGTTCTTACGGCGCATGAACACTGTATCTTATATATAAATTATGGTGCGTAGCGTGCTGGGTTGCCTGTTTGCCTATTATCATGTTCAGCACAGCAGCAGGGTCGCTATTTTTCAGGCATACAGGTGAGATTGTCTGCGACTAAAGGTAGAATCTTATGGAATATCATTGCAGGGAGAGGCCGTATGTTTAAAAGTAAAGCGCTCAGGCGTGAACTGGCACATTGTCAGAAAGAACGCAACGAAGCACAGTCGATACTCAGCGCTATTCAATCGCATGTGGCAGTCATTGAGTTTTCTCCAGCGGGCGAAATACTTGAAGCAAACAGTACGTTTTTATCAGTGGTTGGTTACTCGCTAGACGAAGTGATTGGCTCTTTCCACCGTTTGTTTTGTGATCCTAGCTTAACCGATTCGGCAGAGTATCAAATGTTTTGGCAGCAACTGAGACAAGGTGTTGCGCAAGCCGGTACTTTTTTACGCCTCAATAAACAAGGTCATCCGCTGTGGCTGGAAGCGACTTATTTCCCAGTACTCGATGAGCGTGGCACAGTGGTGAAAATTGTCAAAATCGCCAGTGATATTACGCAAAAACAGCAGCGCTTAAATAGCCAAGAAGCTATTTTAAGTGCCTTGCAAAAATCGATGGCAGTGATTGAGTTTACAACTGACGGCACCATTATCAGCGCCAATGATAACTTTTTAAATGTTATGGGTTATCGCGCAGAGCAGCTTAAAGATCAGCACCATCAGGTCTTTTGTGACTCTGATTTTTATCAGCAACATCCAAACTTTTGGCAAGAACTTGTGGCGGGTCAGCATAAGGCTGGGCGTTTTCGACGTATTGATGCACTGGGCCGTGAGATTTGGCTGGAAGCGACCTATAACCCTATTTTTGATGAGAAGGGTCAGGTCACGCGGGTAGTGAAGTTTGCCAGCGATATTACTGAGCGTGTACGCCAGTCAGAGCGCAATGCAGCAATTTCAGAAGATGTGGGTGTGATTGCCCGTGAAACCTCCGATATTGTCGATAAAGGTCATCACTCTTTGCAAGCATCGGTGCAGACATCCACGCAGGTTTCGACAGACTTAGAGCGTGCTAGCAATATAATCAGCCGTTTAAATGAGCAAGCGCATAATATTGAAGAAATTGTCGCGACCATCAGCGGGTTGGCTGATCAGACCAACTTGTTAGCACTCAACGCAGCCATTGAGGCGGCGCGTGCCGGTGAGCAAGGGCGAGGTTTTGCGGTGGTAGCAGATGAGGTGCGCCAGCTTGCAGGGCGTACCAGTCAGGCTACGATTGAGATTGGGCAGGTGGTGCAAGAGAATCGAGAACTGACGGGACAGGTCTCCACTGCGATTAATGATGTCACTGGTGTGGCTGCGTTAAGCCGTCAGCAGGTGCAAGAAGTAGAGCATATTATGGAGGCGATCCACAGTAGCGCCTTAGCAATTCAGCAGACTGTCGCTGATTTGGGATAAAGTTAAGTCGCCTTTTACGTTGGTCTTTTAATGGTTTCGGCGGCGTAACGCGGTGTTAATTCTGCTTGTTTCGATCGAGTTGCTGAGTCGTTTATACAGCTTAATCATTGCTGTAATGTTGTGAGTTGCATCAAAGCAAAATGCAATATCAGGTTCGAGATGCCAGTCTGCGAGCTACCCAACGGTGATACAGCCAGGCTAGGGTGGGGCGAATCACAGGCAAAGCAATCAGCCAAGACAGCGGCTTCAGCACCGGCACCCGTGCTAGCAGTAGAATATATGCGGCCATTTCTTGATGCACTTGGCCTTGTGCGTCTCTTACGTGCAGTTCGCGCAGGGCTTTATCGGGGTCGATACCTTGCTGGCGCAGTTCATCATCACGCCCGGTAATATCCAGCCACTCCACACGATCATCGGTTTTGCCTTCGAGCTTTTGATACCAGCGCCGGTCACGTACGCAGACGGGGCAAGCGCCATCATAAAAAACAGTCAACTTATTGGATAGCTGATCCATAGTAGGCTCTCCTATCAATTCATTTTAGGCTCTGACTCTAGCATAAGCCTATGTTTAGGTGGCTTATGCCATGGCTGATGAGGTCTTGTGTCAAATTATAGCTGGCAGTTAGCACGCCTTAGCTAAAAGAGTAAAACACTGACCTGTGCCGAAATTGGTATCCGCAAATCCACTATGCTAGCGTGCATCAACATTCAAAAATGGATTGAGGGCTTAATATGTTTTCATTAAAAGATCAAATCGCGATTGTCACTGGTGGTGCCAACGGTATTGGTAAGGGTATTGCTGCAGTGCTGGTTAAAGCTGGCGCGCAGGTGGTGATTGCGGATATTGATACGCAAACAGGTCAACAGGTTGCCGATGAATTAGGGGCAACTTTTATGGCGCTGGATGTGACCGATCAGACTGCTTGTCAAAGTGTGGTGAAGGCGGTGGTTGAGCGCTTTGGTCGTTTAGATGTGCTGTGTTCTAACACCGGCATTTTCCCGCAAGCATCGCTCGATAGCATGACCATCGAGAACTGGGAGCAGATGATGAATGTGAATCTGCGCAGTACTTTCTTTATGGTGCAAGCAGCCTTGCCGAGCATGCGTGAACGTAATTATGGCCGTATCGTGATTACCTCATCGATTACCGGTGCAGTGACGGGCTACCCCGGTTGGTCGCACTATGCGGCAAGTAAAGCAGGGCAGTTGGGCTTTATGCGTTCGGCGGCGCTGGAATGTGCACGTGAAGGTATTACCATTAACGCGGTGATGCCGGGTAATATTCGGACTGCAGGATTAGAGGCGCAGGGCGAAGCCTATCTCAAAGAAATGGCTGATTCGATCCCAGTAAAAAGCCTCGGTGAGCCAGAAGATATTGGCCATGCCGCATGCTTCTTAGCTTCAAAAGAGGCGCGCTTTATTACCGGACAAACCATTATTGTCGATGGCGGCCAAATCTTGCCAGAATCTTTTGAGGCAATTCTCTAAGGGTTGGCGAGTTGTTAGGCAACACCCGAGACGGCCGTGTGTGGCTGTCTCGAGGTGTAAAATGCTCTGTATTGAACCCGAGAATACGGGTTCATGTTGTAGGCCAAGTAATCTGTTAAAACAAAGCCACTTCTTCTGCAGTTAAAAAGCGGTAATCGCCGGGTGTCAGATCAGGATCTAGCTTGAGTTCACCCACCTGTTCGCGATGCAACTTCTCTACGTTATTTCCCACTGCCGCAAACATGCGGCGCACTTGGTGATAACGTCCTTCATGTACATGCACCAAGGCTTCACGCTCATTGATGATTTCCAACACGGCAGGTGCTGTGAGTGTGGTTTCGCCTGTTAGCTCTAAACCTTCAGCAAACGCTTTGATGTTGTCTTCGATCAGCGGCTCTGACACCCAGGCGTGATAGACCTTTGGGCACTTTTTCTTGGGTGAGGTGATGCGGTGTGACCATTTGCCATCATCGGTGATTAATAGCAGCCCTGAGGTGTCTAAATCGAGGCGGCCGACAGTGTGCAGTTTGTCGGAGATGGGAATGTCTAAATGCGCAAACACTGTCATATGTGCTGAATCATGGTTGGCACAGACACAGCCCAGTGGTTTGTTAATCATCAAATACACCGGTCCCAATACTTCGAGTTGCTCGCCGCCCCAGATGACTTCGGCGTGTTCAGGGACTTGAAAAGCCCCCTTCTTTTGTACACTGCCATCGACTGTCACTTCGCCGCTTTGCACGACCTTGGCGGATTCTTTGCGGCTCAGGCCGGTGGTTTCGGAGATAAATCTATCAAGGCGCATGGCAGTTCTAATCTACTAAAAGGAATATAGCGCATAGTGTACAACAGTCATCAGTTGCTGATAAATAATCGATACACCTGTGCCCTAAGGCCTAATGAAGATCAGTGGCAACAGAGTGCAATATGCTCAAGGGTGAATGTTGTGGATCCTGGTGCGGTAAGAACCGGTGCCGTGCTCTACTTTGCTGTGCTCTTTGAGGTTGTACGAGGTTTGAACAAGGACTTGTGTAACCGATTAAGTCGTTGCTCGCGGCGACTTTTCAGCAGTGCTTTAACACGCCTTGTGTTAAACTCAGACCTTTTATTTGGCTGTGCTTATGCAAAGGCTGAATCAGCAGAGCAGAGGGGCTTTTCCTGCTTAAGCGCCGCGTCACAATAACAGTTCTAGGTTGACCGATACTTAGAGGCTTCGTACAGTGCAGTATTTTGCCGCTCAGGCCGATTTTGAGCGGATCTATTTTATTTAACGATGGGGACGATGCAGCGTGAAACCAGTTAAAGTTGGGATTTGTGGTTTAGGCACCGTTGGCGGTGGTACTTTTAATGTTCTCAAGCGTAATGCTGAAGAGATTTCTCGGCGTGCAGGCCGTTCGATTGAGGTGGTGCAGGTTGCTGCGCGCTCAATTAACCCGCAGTGCGATACCAGTACCACTGAAATGACTGACGATGTGTTTGATATCGTTAACAATCCTGATATTGACGTGGTTGTCGAGCTGATTGGTGGCGACACTTTAGCTAAAGATATTGTGCTCAAAGCCATTGAAAACGGTAAGCATGTTGTCACTGCTAATAAAGCTTTAATTGCTGTGCACGGTAATGAGATTTTTGCCCGTGCCCGTGAAAAAGGCGTGATGGTTGGCTTTGAGGCAGCAGTTGCTGGTGGTATTCCAGTGATTAAAGCCATTCGTGAAGGTCTAGCTGCCAACCGTATTAATTGGTTGGCGGGCATTATTAATGGTACCGGTAACTTTATTCTCAGCGAAATGCGCGAGAAGGGCCGCACCTTTGAAGATGTACTGCAAGAAGCGCAAGCGCTGGGTTATGCCGAAGCCGATCCAACCTTTGATGTGGAAGGTATTGATGCTGCGCATAAGCTGACGATTTTGGCTTCAGTGGCTTTTGGTATTCCATTACAGTTTGAAAAAGCTTACACCGAAGGTATCACCGCCCTGACTACGGCTGATGTGAACTACGCGGAAGCATTGGGTTACCGCATTAAGCACTTAGGTGTAGCGCGCCGTACCGATTTAGGTATTGAGTTACGCGTACACCCGACCTTGATTCCTGCTGATCGTTTAATTGCTAACGTCAACGGTGTGATGAACGCGGTGATGGTCAATGGCGATGCAGTGGGCAGCACTTTGTATTACGGTGCTGGCGCTGGTATGGAGCCAACCGCTTCGTCAGTGATTGCGGATATCGTGGATGTTGCACGCTGTATGGCGAGTGCGGCAGAGGACCAAGTGCCTGCGCTGGGTTTCCAATCTGATGCGTTATCCAATCATCCGATTTTAGCGATTGATCAGTGTGAAAGTGCCTACTACCTGCGTATTCAAGCTAAAGACCACCCTGGTGTGTTGGCGCAAGTGGCGAGTATTTTATCGGTGCGTGGTATCAATATTGAATCCATTATGCAAAAAGAAGCGGAAGAGTCAGATGGCTCCATCCCAATTATTTTGCTGACGCACCGTGTCGAAGAGCAGCGTATCAACGATGCTATTATTGCTCTAGAGGCACTGGAAACATTGCAAGCGCCGGTTGTGCGTATCCGTGTTGAACAGTTGGGTTAATTCTAAATTAAGCGACTCTGATAAAGGTTGTTACTTATGCGTTATATAAGCACGCGCGGTAAAGCTCCTGCGCTGAATTTTGAAGATGTGCTGCTTGCTGGTTTGGCCAGTGATGGCGGTTTGTATGTGCCAGAAAACTTGCCACGTTTTACCATTGAAGAAATTGCTTCATGGGCAGATTTGCCCTATCACGAGTTAGCTTTCCGTGTGATGCGCCCCTTTGTTGCGGGTTGCATTGGCGATGCTGATTTTAAAGCGATTCTCAAAGATACTTACGGTGTGTTTGAGCACAGCGCCGTTGCACCTTTGCGTCAACTGGAAAGTAATGAGTGGGTGTTGGAGTTATTCCACGGCCCAACTTTAGCTTTTAAAGACTTTGCTCTGCAGTTGCTCGGTCGTTTGCTGGATCACTTCCTCACTAAGCGCAATGAGCGCGTGGTGATTATGGGAGCCACCTCGGGTGACACCGGTTCTGCGGCGATTGAAGGCTGCCGTAAGTGTGAGAATGTGGATATCTTTATTCTGCATCCGCACGAGCGTGTATCTGAAGTGCAGCGTCGTCAAATGACCAGTGCGATCAGCGATAATATTCACAATATCGCCATTGAAGGTAACTTCGATGACTGCCAGGAAATGGTCAAAGCCAGCTTTGCTGATCAGTCGTTCCTCAAAGGTACGCGCTTAGTGGCGGTCAACTCGATCAACTGGGCGCGCATCATGGCGCAGATCGTGTATTACTTCCATGCAGCATTGCAGTTGGGTGGACCGCAGCGTTCCATCGCATTCTCAGTGCCGACCGGTAACTTTGGTGATATTTTTGCTGGTTACTTAGCGCGTAATATGGGTCTGCCGATCAATCAGCTGATTGTCGCCACCAACCGTAACGATATTCTGCACCGCTTTATGAGTGGTAATCGCTACGATAAAGACACCTTGCACCCAACGCTGTCACCTTCGATGGATATTATGGTTTCTTCAAACTTTGAGCGATTATTGTTTGATATGCACGGTCGTGACGGTGCCAAAGTTGCTGAGTTGATGGATAACTTCCGCGCGACGGGCGAGATGAGTGTCGCTGAAGAGCGCTGGACCGAAACCCGTAAGTTGTTTGACTCATTAGCAGTTGATGATGAGCAGACTTGTGCCACTATTGCGCACGTTTACAAGACGACTGGTGAGTTGCTGGATCCGCACACGGCAATTGGTGTGCATGCAGCCCGTGAGTGCCGTCGTAGCTTGTCTACGCCAATGGTCACACTGGGTACTGCGCATCCGGTTAAATTCCCTGATGCGGTGAAAAAAGCAGTACCGACTGCGAGTCCAGTATTGCCAGCCCATATGGCTGATCTGTTTGAGCGTGAAGAGCGTTGCACAGTCTTAGCCAATGATATTGCTGTGGTGCAAGACTTTGTCAGTCAGCGCGGTAATCGCGGTAAGCCTCTGTAAGTTCGAGTTGCTTAACATCAAACCCCAGGCCTGTAGCAGGTTCTGGGGTTTTTTATGCCTTAAAACAATTCAACGCAGAGTGCGACATGACAAAATTCGGGCAATAAAAAACCGGCCTAAGCCGGTTCTTTATTAAACATGCTGTCGCAATTAAGCGGCTGCTTGACTCAGCAATTTGATGTGCTGGTTCAGACGGCTCTTGTTGCGTGCAGCTTTGTTCTTGTGGATGATACCTTTATCGGCCATACGGTCGATAACAGGAACAGCCAGCTTGTAAGCAGCTTGTGCTTTTTCTAAATCTTTAGCTTCGATGGCTTTAACTACATTCTTGATGTAGGTACGCACCATAGAACGTAAGCTACCGTTATGGTCGCTACGTTTATCAGCCTGTTTAGCGCGTTTTTTGGCAGAAGGGCTGTTGGCCACGTCGTACTCCTCGAAAACTCAATAAATAAATGTATCAAAATAGGCCGCGAATAATGCAACCAAATGAATAGTTTGTCAAGTTACTGTGGCCGAATAAATAGAATTAGTACTTTGCAATACGCGATTTTATCCAGCAAGTAAGCTTAAGCCCTTGAGTATACGCAGGCGAAATACAGAATGCATGCTTTCTCTGCAATCTTTATGGCATCCCTTTGGGCAAGCGACTAAACTTGCGGCCTGAATTTGGAAGAGTGCAGCATGAGTAACGCGACGGATTCACCCACACAATTGAAAAAATCCAGCCTATTACGCTCCAGTGCCGTGGTCAGTGTCATGACGATGCTCTCGCGCATCTTAGGCATGGTGCGCGATATGGTGGTCGCCAGTTACTTTGGTTCAGGTGCTTCGGCCGATGCATTCTTTGTTGCTTTTAAGATTCCCAACTTCTTACGCCGCTTATTTGCTGAAGGTGCTTTTGCGCAGGCTTTTGTGCCGGTATTGTCGGAGTATCGAGAGCAGCGCTCTTTTGCCGAGGTTAAGCAGTTAGTCAATCGCACCGCTGGCATGTTGGGTTTGATTCTTACCGCCCTTACGGCGCTGGGTGTGGTGATGTCGCCCTACCTTATTATGCTGTTTGCGCCAGGTTTTCATGATGAGCCCAGCAAAATGCAGTTGGCCGGTGAGTTGCTGCGCATCACCTTCCCCTATTTATTACTGATTTCGCTAACCGCCTTTTGTGGTGCCATTCTTAATAGTTATGGGCGTTTCGCCGTGCCAGCTTTTACGCCGGTGCTGCTGAACGTCTCAATGATTGCTTCAACGGTATTTTTAACTCCATTTTTTGAAGAGCCGGTGATGGCGCTGGCCTGGGGTGTATTTATTGCTGGTGTGGCGCAGTTATTATTTCAAATGCCGTTTTTGTGGAAAATGCGTTTACTGCCGCGCCCGCGAGTGGTTAAAGATGATCCGGGTGTAAAACGCATTATGTTATTGATGCTGCCGGCTTTATTTGGTGTCTCGGTCAGTCAGATTAACTTGCTACTCGATACGGTACTGGCCTCGTTTTTACAGACGGGCAGTGTGTCATGGTTGTATTACGCTGACCGTTTATCGGAATTGCCACTGGGGGCCTTTGGTATTGCCATTGGTACAGTCATTTTGCCGGCTCTGTCGCGCAGCCACTCCACTGCTAAGCCGGAGGAGTTTTCTAGCACTATTGATTGGGCTCTGCGTATGGTGCTGCTGGTGGGAGTGCCTGCTGCGCTGGCGTTGGCTATTTTAGCTGAGCCACTGATTGCTACATTATTCTTGTATGGCGCGATGACAGCCAATGATGTCTCGCAAGCAGCTGCTGCTTTACAAGCGTATTCCTTGGGCGTGCTGACCTTTATGTTGATTAAGGTGTTAGCGCCTGGCTTTTTTGCCCGCCAAGATTTAAAAACGCCAGTGAAAATTGCCATTATTTGTATGGTGGTCAATATGGTGCTGAATTTGATCTTAATTTGGCCCTTGCAGCATGTGGGTTTAGCCTTGGCTACATCTTTAGCTAGTATGCTCAATACCGCTTTATTGCTTAGAGGGCTGCGCCGTGCTGGCGTATATAAGCCTGCTTCAGGCTGGGTGCTGTTTGCCCTGCGCTTATTGGCCGCTTGTGCGGCAATGATCGCATTAGTGTTGTGGTTGAATGAGCCTAGCAGTCAATGGTTTGCTTGGGACTGGCAGCAGCGAGTCTGGAAAGTCACTGTATTGGTCTGCGCAGGTGTCGGTGTCTTTGCGGGTACTTTATTCGCTAGTGGCATGCGTATGCATCATCTACGGCGTTAAATGGGCTAAAGGTGCGCCAAAGCCTCGGCTGTGGGTATAATCAAACACTTTATTAACAAGATATTAAATATGCAGTTGGTTCGCGGTTTACACAATGTTCGCCCAGCACATCATGGGTGCGTTGCTACAATTGGTAATTTTGATGGTGTGCACCTTGGGCATCAGGCGATATTAACGCGCCTGCGCAACAGTGCTGCGCGTTTAAATGTGCCCAGCTGTGTGATTATTTTTGAGCCCCAGCCGCGTGAGTTTTTTAATCCTGAAACAGCCCCCGTGCGCCTGACGCGTTTGCGCGATAAGCTGCAGTTGTTTCGTGAGGCAGGCATTGATCAGGTGTTGTGCATCGCTTTTAATAAACGTTTTCGCCAGCTCAGTGCGGCGGAGTTTGTGCAGAGCGTCTTGGTTGAGTCTTTAGGAATTGAGCATTTGCAGGTCGGCGATGACTTTCGCTTTGGTTGCGATCGCGCTGGCGACTTTGCTTTTTTACAAGAAGCAGGGCTACGTTGCGGTTTTAGCGTAGAGCCGACAGCAACTGTCGAGATTGATCAGCAGCGGGTGAGCAGTACCCGTGTGCGCGCAGCTTTAGCGGCCGCTGACTTTCCTTTAGCTGAGCGTTTACTCGGACGTCCTTACCAAATTGATGGGCGCGTGATGCACGGTAAAAAGTTGGGGCGCACCTTAAATGCGCCGACTGCTAACGTGCAGCTTAATCGCCACCGCGCGCCCTTGCATGGTGTGTACTTGGTCTCGGCACAGTTGCAAAGTGGGCGACATGTGCCTGGAGTTGCTAACATAGGTACGCGTCCCACCGTGGATAGCGAGCAAAAAGCACATTTAGAAGTGCATTTACTGAATTTTGCTGGCGATTTATATGGCCAGCACCTTGCCGTAACCTTTCTGCAAAAGATCCGTAACGAGCAACGTTTTGAATCATTGCCTCAACTACAAGAGGCCATTGCCGCCGACATCGCGCAGGCAAATACACTTTGGCAGCATTTTCACACCCTCTAATGAGTGACTTGGAATAAACATGACCGACTATAAAGCGACGCTTAACCTGCCGAAAACGGCATTTCCGATGAAGGCAGGCCTGCCCAACCGTGAGCCAAAGATGTTGGAGCACTGGGATAGCATTAACCTGTATCAGAGAATGCGCCAGATTGGCGAAGGTCGACCACGTTTTATTTTGCATGACGGCCCTCCGTATGCGAACGGCAATATTCACATTGGTCATGCGGTGAATAAAGTCATTAAAGATATGATTGTACGCAGTAAGACCTTGGCGGGCTTTGATGCGCCTTATGTGCCGGGTTGGGACTGTCACGGTTTGCCGATTGAGCATAAAGTTGAAGTCACCCACGGTAAAAACTTACCAGCTGATAAAGTGCGTGAATTGTGCCGTACCTATGCCGGCGAGCAAGTTGAAGGCCAGAAAGCTGAGTTTATTCGCTTAGGTGTGGTCGGTGATTGGGATAATCCCTACAAAACCATGGATTTTGCCAACGAAGCCGGTGAAGTGCGGGCTTTAGCAAAAATGGTGGAAGGCGGTTTTGTCTTTAAAGGCCTGAAACCGGTGAACTGGTGTTTTGACTGTGGTTCAGCCTTGGCTGAAGCCGAAGTTGAATATCAAGACAAACGCTCAGAAGCCATTGATGTAGGTTTTAATAGTGCGGATTTGGGCAAGCTGGCACAGGCTTTCGCGCTGCCAGAGCTGACTAAAAACGTACAGATTGTGATTTGGACCACCACGCCATGGACCATTCCAGGTAACCAAGCGCTGAACGTACACCCAGAAGCAGTGTATGCGTTGGTGGATGTGGGCGACAAAATCCTATTGTTAGCCGACACCTTGGTCGAAGACTGCTTAGCGCGTTATGGTCTTGAGGGTGAAGTGATTGCCCGCACCAATGGTGAAGCGCTAGAGCTATTAGAGTTCAACCACCCCTTCTACGAGCGTGTTGCACCGGTTTACTTGGCTGACTATGTTGAGCTGGATGCCGGTACTGGTATTGTTCACTCGGCGCCTGCTTATGGTGAGGATGACTTCTACACCTGTAAGCGTTACGGCATGAGCAATGATGACATTATCAGCCCAGTGCAAAGTAACGGTGTGTATGTGGCTGATCTGCCATTCTTTGGCGGCCAGTTTATCTGGAAGGCTAACGCAAGCATTGTTGAGAAACTCGAAGAAGTGGGTGCGTTACTCAAGCATCACACCATTGAGCACAGCTATATGCACTGCTGGCGTCACAAAACTCCACTGATTTACCGTGCTACTGCGCAGTGGTTTGTGGGTATGGATAAGCAGCCAGAAGCAGGCGAGAATCTGCGTACTCGTGCCTTAGCGGCGATTGAAGAAACAGAGTTTACGCCAGCCTGGGGTAAAGCCCGTTTACACAATATGATTGCTGGCCGTCCAGACTGGTGTATTTCACGCCAGCGTAACTGGGGTGTGCCGATTCCATTCTTTTTGCATAAAGCCACTGGCGAGTTGCATCCGCGTACTGTGGAGTTGATGGAAGAGGTTGCGCAGCGTATTGAAAAAGAAGGTATTGAGGCATGGTTTAAGCTCGATGCTGCTGAGTTGCTCGGTGCTGAAGCTGCGGACTACGATAAAGTCACTGACACCCTTGATGTGTGGTTTGACTCAGGTACCACACACTGGCACGTCCTGCGTGGTTCGCATCCGCTAGGTCATGAGCAAGGCCCACGTGCGGACTTGTACCTAGAGGGTTCAGACCAGCACCGTGGTTGGTTCCACTCGTCCTTGCTGACCGGTTGTGCGATTGATGGTCACGCGCCATATCGTGGCTTGCTCACCCATGGTTTTACCGTGGATGAGAAAGGCCGCAAGATGTCTAAGTCATTAGGCAACGTGGTTGCACCGCAAACTGTAAACAACAGCTTAGGTGCAGATATTTTGCGTCTGTGGGCATCATCAGCTGACTACTCTAGCGAAATGGCCGTCTCTGACACCATTTTGCAGCGTAGCGCTGATGCTTATCGTCGTATTCGTAATACCGCGCGCTTCTTACTGTCGAACTTGGATGGTTTTGATCCAGCGACTGACTGCGTGCCCGCTGAGCAAATGATTGAGCTGGACCGTTGGGTGGTGGATGCTGCAGCGCGTTTGCAGGACGACATCACGCAAGCCTATGACGAATACCGCTTCCACAACGTGTACCAGAAAGTGCATAACTTCTGCGTGCAAGAGTTGGGTGGTTTCTACTTAGATATTATTAAAGACCGTCAATACACCACCGGTGAAAACAGCCTGCCACGTCGTTCGTGCCAGACTGCGCTCTACCATATTGCTGAAGCTTTAGTGCGTTGGGTGGCGCCGATCTTGGTGTTTACCGCCGATGAGATTTGGCAGCATCTGCCGGGCGAGCGTAACGAGTCAGTGATCTTTAATACTTGGTATGAAGGTTTGTCACGCTTACCTGCAGACAGCAAGCTCAGCAGCGATTACTGGACTGAGTTGATGGGCGTAAAGGTTGCCGTCAACAAAGAACTGGAAAATCAGCGTAACGCGAAAGTGATTGGCGGTAACTTGCAGGCGCAAGTGACGCTCTATGCGGATGCTGCGTTAGCAGAAAAACTCAATCGCTTAGGTGATGAGCTGCGCTTTGTGTTGATTACTTCAACCGCGCAAGTCGCCGAGTTAAGTGCTGCACCAGCGGATGCGGTGGACACTGAATTTGCTGGCCTGAAATTGCATATCAGCAAATCAGAAGAGCCTAAGTGCGCCCGTTGCTGGCACCACCGTGCTGACGTAGGTTCAGTCGCTGCGCATCCAGAGGCCTGCGCCCGTTGCGCCGATAACCTCGATGGCGAAGGTGAAGTGCGTCACTATGCATAACCTGTTGTTAAGCCATGGGAGTAGGGTGGTATGACGGCGCGTTTTGGCAAGCTGACTTGGATATGGATCAGCCTGCTGGTGATTGTGGCTGATCAAATCACTAAGCACTGGTTTGTTGCTAACCTTGAAATGTATGAACAGATCGTGGTGATTCCAGATCTGTTCAGCTGGACCTTGGCCTATAACCGTGGTGCTGCTTTTAGCTTTTTAGCCAATCAAGATGGTTGGCAGCGTTGGTTTTTTGCCGTGATTGCCTTGGCCGTGAGTGCTGTGCTGCTGG
>CALZAE010000045.1 GCA_945612235.1 uncultured Gammaproteobacteria bacterium
TAACCCACCAACTCCCCCAGTGGCGTGGCAATCTCTTCAGCAATCCGCGCGGCAACACTACGCGCCGCTAAACGCCGCGGCTGGGTATGCCCAATCAAACCCTGGCTGCCGCGGCCCAGCTCTAAACACAACTTAGGCAACTGGGTGGTCTTACCCGAACCCGTCTCACCGGCAATAATCAACACCTGGTGCTTTGCCAAGGCCGCTTTAATATCATCGCGACGCTCGGCAATCGGCAGACTGTCATCGTAACGAATCGCAGGAATACTCAGACGGCGACTGGCAACCTGCTGGCAGGACTTCTCAAGATCCTGCTGCCACTGTGCCAGCGCTGCGGCATGCTCAGGTTTTTTCAATACAGCTTGTAAGCGGCGACGTAATCGATGCTGGTCGGCGGTTAAAGCCTGTTTAATCTGCGCGAAGAGGTCGTGGGGATTGGGCGAAGTACTCATAAACGGCTAATACATATCTAAAACGGGGGTGCGTATTATTGCAGATATAGGGCGCAGATGCTGGCTAATTCGGGGCATCGCTGCAGTTATCAGACCGTATAACTTGTATACTCTGGTCTATATGACTCGCAAATCCTCCAGCCTGTTACGCACTAGGCTGACGTACAAAAAGGACCCGTTACTATGCTTATGGTTATCTCCCCCGCTAAAACGCTGGATTACACCAGTGCGCTTGCGACTGAAGCCTTTACCCAACCACGTTTTCTTGAGCAATCAAGCCAGCTAATTGAAGTGTTGCGCCAGCTCAGCCCCAACGAACTGGCTGAGTTGATGAAGCTATCCGATAAGCTCGCAGGGCTGAACGTGGCGCGTTTTACCGAGTGGCATCCTGATTTCACCTTAGAGAATGCCAGACAAGCGATTCTGGCCTTTAAAGGTGATGTGTATACCGGTTTAGATGCCCAGACTTTAAGCAACGCAGACTTTGAGTATGCACAACAACACTTGCGTATTTTATCCGGTCTGTACGGTGTGTTACGCCCACTGGACTTAATGCAGCCTTACCGCTTAGAGATGGGCACCAAGCTCGACAATGCTCAGGGGAAAAACCTCTATGAGTTCTGGGGTTCGCGCATCACTGACTCATTGAATACCTGCTTAGCTGAGAACAAGGCCACAGTGCTGCTCAATCTAGCCTCCAACGAATACTTTAAAGCGGTGCAGCCTAAGCAGATTAATGCCACGCTGATCAACGTGGATTTTAAAGACTTGAAAAATGGTCAGTATAAAATCATCAGCTTCTATGCCAAGAAAGCACGGGGCATTATGGCGCGTTATGTGATCCAACATAAAATTGATTCAGTTGATGCGCTCAAAGACTTTAGTGAACAAGGCTACTACTACAGTGCCGAGCAATCCAAACCTGAGCACTTAGTATTCCTGCGCGATCACCCTGAGGATTAATTATGCTACCTGCTGCTTTAATTCCATTAACTTGGCTGGGTCTCTTGTTGCGTTATCCCAAGCGCACCTTAATGATTGGCGTACCCTTACTGGCGGTGCTGGGCAGCATTGCGCTGTGGCTTATTGTAGATGAGCGCAGCAATCAACATTTGCTCGATCATTTAGATATAAAAATCACTTACGCGCCCGAACAATGCTCAGCGGACATGCCGCTCAGTGTGCATTTAAGTAACAATACTGACAAATCACTCAAAGACTTGCAGTGGCGTATTGCCGCTTACCGCCCCGGTGAAAATATCAACCTGGTTGAGACCGTTTTTACGCAAGCGCGCTATAGCAGCGCAAGTCCTTTAGTCGCAGGCGCACAGTGGCAATCATGCATTCCCGTACCCAGCTTACGTGCCGGCTACCGCCCGAGTACTCTCGAGTTTCGCGTAGAACGTCGTCAAGGCAACTTTGTCCGGTAAATACACAATGACTCCACTTACCTGTGGCAGATTGCCGCTTGCTTGGTTACTATCGGTGACACTTAGATGTTGAGCAACGGCATGTATATTTATCGTTTAGTCCTGATTTTAGTGGTCAGTATGTATTTGTTTTCGCCCGCCATTATGCAATGGTGGACGGCCGCAGATAGTGTTTGGTATCGCCCCTATTTATTGTGGCTGATTTTGATCGCCGTCACTTTTATCCTTCAAAGCCAGAAAGAAACTGATGAATTTTAGCCTCAGTCAGCTGATTTTAATCAGCACCACCTACCTGCTCACCTTATTTGGCGTAGCCTGGGCCAGTGAAAAAGGCTGGGTACCACGCGCCATTGTGCGCCATCCACTGGTCTATATTTTATCTTTGGGTGTGTATGCCAGTGCCTGGGCCTTTTTTGGCTCGGTGGGCCTGGCTTATCAATACGGCTATGGCTTTCTAGCGATTTATTTAGGCTTATCGGGTGCTTTCTTATTGGCACCGGTATTGCTTGCGCCCATTTTGCAACTGACGCGCCGACATCAACTCTCATCATTAGCCGACTTGCTCGCATTTCGCTTTCGTAGCGGCTGGGTGGGCGCCATTACCACCATTGGTATGCTGATGGGTGCCCTGCCTTTACTGGCACTACAAATTCAAGCAGTGGCTGACACCATTGGTATTTTAACCGGGCAATCCATTCAAAACCGCGTGGCACTGGCGTTTTGTATTTTAATCACCTTGTTTTCTATCTTATTTGGCGCACGCCATATTGCTACACGAGAAAAACACGAAGGCTTAGTCTTTGCCATTGCCTTTGAGTCGCTGGCCAAACTGATCGCCCTGCTAGCGATTGGTGCCTATGCCCTCTTTGTGATTTTTGATGGCCCTAGTGATCTTGATGTCTGGCTGAGTAATAACCGCGATATTCTCGATGACTTGCAACTGCCTCTGCAAGAAGGTCCATGGCGTACTCTGCTGTTACTGTTTTTCGCATCAGCCATTGTTATGCCGCACATGTATCACATGACTTTTACTGAAAATCTCAACCCGCGCGCTATGATCACCGCCAGTTGGGGTGTGCCGCTATTTTTACTCTTGATGAGCTTGCCGATTTTGCCCATCTTATGGGCCGGCTTAAAACTCAACGCCCCCACCTCACCCGAATACTTCACTCTTGGCTTAGGCTTAGCCGTTAACAGCGAGCGTTTAACCCTATTGGCATTTATGGGTGGTTTGTCAGCGGCCAGCGGAGTGATTATTGTCTTAACCTTGGCCATGTCAGGCATGGTGCTCAATCACCTCGTGCTACCCATTTATCAGCCGCCCGCAGAAGGTAATATTTACCGCTGGCTGAAATGGACGCGGCGCGCGCTCATCTTTGCAATTATTCTAGCCGGATACAGCTTCTATTTACTGCTCAACACTATCCAAGATCTGTCTAACCTAGGCTTAGTTGCCTATGTGGCCACTATCCAGTTTTTACCCGGCGTACTCTCGGTGCTCTATTGGCCTAAGGCTAACCGTTATGGGTTTATCTGTGGTGCGCTCGCCGGTATGTTGACCTGGTCTATCGGTATGTTATTACCGATGTTTACCAATATTCACGAACTCCATTTACCTTTTATTAATTACCTCTATGTTCTAGATGAACGCAACTGGCACTTTTCTGCCATTGCTGCTTTGGGCATTAACTGTGTGATATTTATTTTAGTATCGTTAATCACCCGCACTAGCCTTGAAGAGCAAAGTGCTGCCCAAGCCTGTGTAATTAACACCATTCGACGCCCAGAGCGCCGTGAATTGTTTGCGGCAACACCACAGGAGTTTGCCACTGAACTGGCCAAGCCCTTAGGTGCGGTGACCGCGCAGCGTGAAGTTGAGCAAGCTCTAAAGGATCTACAGTTCCCCTTTGATGAAAAGCGCACCTTTGCTCTGCGCCGCTTACGCGACCGCATTGAGGCCAACCTGTCAGGTCTGATGGGCCCCAGCGTCGCGCAAGACTTAGTGGATACCTTTCTACCCTATAAAGTAAACAGTGAAACCTACATCACTGAAGACATTAACTTTATTGAAAACCGCATGGAAGACTACAAATCGCAGTTGACCGGCCTCGCTGCTGAGCTGGACACTCTGCGCCGCTACCACAGGCAAACCCTGCAAGATTTACCTATGGGCGTGTGTTCGCTGGCCAAAGACTATGAAATCTTAATGTGGAACCATGCACTTGAAGACCTCACTGGTATTACCGCCTCTCGCGTTGTCGGCTCACGCTTACACACCATTGACTCGCCTTGGCGCGAACTGCTCATAGATTTCGCACAAGGCAATAACGCGCACCTGTATAAGCACGCCTTACAGGGGCCTTATGAGTCGCGCTGGTTGAACTTACACAAGGCGGCTATTGATGAGCCTGCCGCCAGTGGTAACAGTGGCTTGGTGGTATTGGTGGAAGACGCCACACAAACGCGCTTACTCGAAGACAAGCTGGTGCACTCCGAGCGTTTAGCCTCCATTGGTCGCTTAGCTGCTGGGGTCGCCCATGAAATTGGTAACCCCATTACCGGAATTGCCTGCTTGGCGCAAAACCTGCGTTATGAGCGTGACGAAGACCCTGAGATCATTGAAATCAGCAGTCAAATCGTTGAGCAAACCAAACGCGTGACACGCATTGTGCAATCGTTAAGTAATTTTTCACACTCAGGTCACAATCAGCATGATTACCACGAAGCGGTACGCTTATTTGATATTGCCAATGAAGCGGTTCACCTGCTGAGCCTGAACAAACTGGGCATCACGGTACACTTTTTTAATCTGTGCAGCACCGAACATTGGACTTTTGCTGACCCACAACGGCTAGTACAAGTGCTGATTAACTTATTATCCAATGCGCGTGATGCCAGCCCCGAAGGCGGTCATATTTATATCCGTACAACCGCCAACAGTTCTCAGGTAGAGTTATTGATTGAGGATCAGGGCACGGGAATCAGTGCAGCACATATTGAACATTTGTTTGAGCCCTTTTTTACCACCAAAGATCCAGGCCAAGGAACAGGTTTAGGACTTGCTTTGGTGTACTCGATCATTGAGGAGCACCATGGTGAAATCCATGTCGAGAGCCCCGCTGATCTAGAGCTGCAACGTGGTACTCGTTTTAGGATTACCTTGCCACGTCATACTCCATCCTCCAACCCAGCAGTGTAGGACGGGTTATGCGCGTATTACTCATAAGCTTGCCCTATCTGCTGATTGTTTAGAGAGTCTGTTCATGCATCATATTTTAATTGTTGAAGACGAGCCGATTATCCGTTCAGCATTGCGCCGCTTACTGGAGCGCAATCAGTACCTTGTGCAAGAAGCTGGCTCAGTACAAGAGGCACAAGAGCAACATGATATCAGCTCCTTTGATCTGATTATCAGCGACCTGCGCCTACCCGGAGCACCTGGTACTGAAATGATTAAACTGGCAGATCCACGGCCGGTCTTGATCATGACCAGCTATGCCAGCTTGCGTTCCGCCGTGGACTCAATGCGTTTAGGTGCGATTGACTATATTGCCAAGCCCTTTGACCATGATGAAATGTTGCAGACGGTAGCGCGTATTATTGCTGACCACCAGCAACCCACTCACAGTGCAGAACCAGACACTGAGGATGAGCCCTCGGGTACTGAACAAATCAATATTGATAACTCCGATATTGGCATCATCGGTAGCAGTGCAGCCATGCAAGCGCTGTACAGTAAAATTCGTAAAGTAGCACCGACTGACTCCAACGTCTTGATTCAAGGCGAGTCAGGCACAGGTAAAGAATTAGTGGCGCGGGCGCTACACAATCTGTCGCATCGTGCGAAAGCGCCCATGATTTCAGTGAACTGTGCCGCTATTCCTGAGACTCTAATTGAGTCAGAACTGTTTGGACATGAGAAAGGCGCATTTACCGGTGCAGTATCAGCGCGCACCGGTTTAGTTGAAGCAGCCCATGGCGGTACTTTATTTTTAGATGAAATTGGTGAGCTACCACTCGAAGCACAAGCGCGTTTATTGCGCGTACTACAAGAAGGCGAAATCCGCCGCGTCGGCTCAGTGCACTCACAAAAAGTTGATGTGCGCTTAGTAGCCGCCACCCACAGAGACTTAAAAGGCTTATCGCAAACCGGAGGCTTTCGTGAAGACTTGTATTATCGCCTACATGTCATTGCCTTAAAGTTACCGGCGTTACGCGATCGTGAAAGTGATGTGCTAGAGATTGCTGATATTTTACTTGAGCGCCAGCGTCTGCGTATGGGCAAAGAGCCCATGAGCTTTACTGAGCATGCCCGCCAAGCCCTGCAAAAATACACTTGGCCGGGCAACGTGCGTGAACTGGAAAACTCCTTAGAGCGCGCCGTGATTCTGTGTGAAGGCAACCAGGTCACCACCGAACTGATGGGCATTGATGTCGATTTAGCCGCTCAAACAGCAGTCACACCAACACCTGCAGCGCCAGCAGCAGTCATAGTCGCTCCAGTAGTTGAACCCGACCCAGAAACTGCCAGCGAATTATCACTGGAAGACTATTTCCAGCATTTCGTACTCGAACATCAAGACCAGATGACCGAAACTGATTTAGCACGCAAACTTGGCATCAGCCGTAAATGCTTGTGGGAGCGCCGCCAGCGTTTTGGTATCCCGCGCCGTAAAGGCCCAAGCACCTCATAACACGACCGGGACCACAGGGAACGCCCATGAACCGTATCTTACAAGACCTCTCCATTATGCTGCGTGCCAACCTGTGGTTGGTACCGGTATTAGCTGCGCTAGTGGCGGCATTATTCTACTTCGTGGCCCCACCACCGCCCATGCACGCCACCATGAGCACCGGTGGCATGAATGGTAGTTACACGCAGTTTGCCGAAAAACTGCGCGATGAATTGGCCAAAGAAGGCTTTGAACTGAAACTGATCAACAGCAGCGGCTCACGAGAAAACACCCAGCGCTTACTGGATAAAAAAAGCGGCATCAATCTAGCCCTAGTGCAAAGTGGTCAAGAACTTGAACTCAATACTCAACAACGTGAAAAGCTGATTAACCTCGGCGCTGTGTTTCAAGAACCACTGTGGTTATTTGCTCGTAAAGACATCACTATTACGGCTCTGCGCGATCTAGTGCCGTTACGCACCGCAGTGGGCGCCGCCAAGGGCGGTACACGCATGGTGGTTGACCCCATGCTCGCCGCCAACAAGATCGATAGCCGTCACCTACCTGAGAACTGGCATGCATTTAGCGGCAATAAAGCACTTAAAGCGCTACTGGATGATCAACTGGATGCGGCATTTTTCTTAGGCCCAGCCGAAAGTAGCTTAATCCAACAAGCTGCCAGTCACCCTGAGTTACAGTTAATCAGCTTTAATCAAGCCGCTGCTTATAAAGCGCGTTTACCTTTTATTACTCAACTGGAAATCGGCCCTGGCTTGCTGAACTTGGCCACTAATCAGCCCCCCCAGCGCGTAACGACATTAAGCCCAGTCGCGATGCTAGTGGCCAATGAGTCATTTCACCCGGCGCTCACCGCTTTGATTTTAGTCTCGGCACAGGAAGTGATGAAAGCCGGCACCCTAATTGATGCGCCTGATGCTTGGCCACAAAATATGCCGCATGAGTTTGCGACGCTGACCGAAGCTGAATACTTTCACAACAAAGGCTTACCGCTGTTACAGCGTTACTTACCCTTTAGAATTGCCTCGCTGGCGGATCGCTATATTATTTTAGTGATTCCATTGCTGGTGTTGCTGTTTCCATTATTTAAAGTGGCTGGCCCAATTTATCGTTGGCGTATTCGTGCGCGTATTTACCGCTGGTACAAGTATTTGCGCGATATTGACAAGCAACTCAGTAACGATACTTTACCGCAGCATCTAGACGGTGAAATTCAACGCCTCACAGAACTGCAAGACGAACTGGCGAAAGTTGAAGTGCCACTGTCATATACTAATGAATTGTATGAGTTGCACCTGCATGTGCGTTACGTATTAAAGCGTTTAGAAAGCCTTAAAGAACAGCAACAGCACACGCCATAATACAATCGCCACACAGCTACACCTAGATCACCCTCTTGCTGCACTCGCGCTGTGCATACCCTGCCAGCGCGTTATCTCTCGTATAAAAGGTTAAATCACCATGCCTCTACTCCATTGCATTGTTCACTGTATTGATAAAAAGCCGGATGACAGCCCCGCGCTACTGAAAACGCGCAGCGAAACCTTAGCGCACAGCACAGCGCTGGAGCACTTACTCGCTGATATCAATGACAGTTACAACAGCAAGCCGAGCAAAGTGTGGGGCTTGTTTCAGACTGATCATACCCAGTACCCGCTCCCTGGTTGGCTGGCTGACTATGTTGCGCAGAAGATGGATTTCACCCAGTTTAGCCAACTGGCCGCTGAGCATTTAAAAAAGCTGGTGGATGAGATCAATATCAGCCTCTCAGGCCACCTGCTCTTTGCCCACTACCAACAAGGTATGACTGAGTACCTGAGCATTGCCGTATTGCAGCACAGTGACGGCATGGCCATTTCTGCTGATTTAGAAGTCAATGCCGCGCGCCACTTGGATCTGGGGCAGATGCATTTAGCCACGCGGATCAATCTGTCTGAATGGCAAAACAACAGCCAGTCCAAGCAATATATTTCTTTTGTAAAAGGTAAAAACGGCAAGAAAGTCGTGGATGGTTTTCGTGATTTTCTCGGCTGCCAAGAAGGTGTGGATGGCCCTGGTGAAACCCGCACTTTATTAAAGGCTTTTAGCGACTTTGTGGAAAGTGAAGACCTGCCCGAAGAGCAAGCCCGCGAGAAAACCGACAACCTGCTCAGCTATGCCAATACTCAAGCACGCAAAGGTGAAGTGGTCAGCATTGAAGGTTTGTCTGAAGCTTTGGACGAGGATAATCCTAAAGCCTTTTACGACCATATTCGCAATAAAGACTACGGCCTATCGCCTGAAATCCCTGCCGATAAACGCACATTGAATGCCTTCCATCGCTTTACCGGTCGCGCAGAAGGTATCTCCATCAGCTTTGAGTCGCACCTGCTCGGTTCGAAGGTCGAATATGATGAAGCGCGCGATATGTTGATTATTCGTCAACTGCCTACCCAGCTTAAAGACCAACTTCAGCGTAACAAGGAATAATATGCGGCTCGCCGACACCCTACTGCAACAGTGCATTTATCAGAAAAGCAGCCAACTGAACTTAGACCCCAGTCGGGATTTTGGCTTAACCCAGCATGAGTGCGATGCACGCCTCAAAGCGCTGCGCAATGCTTTAGATCGTCAGCAACAGCTGTTGTGGGCCAATAACGGACCGGCCATTGTGGTCTGGTTGCAAGGCCCTGATTGCTCGGGGAAAGATGGTGTGATTCGTAACAGCTTACGCGGCCTCAATCCACAAGGTGTGCGCGTCAGTGACTTTCAAAAACCGACTGAACTGCAGCGTCGTGAAAACTTTCTTCAACGCTACCGCCGTGAACTGCCGCGACCAGGCATGCTCACGGTGTTTAACCGCACGCCCTATGAAGGCTTAGTCAGTGACTTGGCTGATGGCGATATTGATGAGGTGCAAGCCGCAGGACGCTTACAGCAACTACTCGAGTTTGAAGCACAGTTGGCTGAGAATAATATTCATCTGATTAAGGTGTATCTACACATCAGTCAAGACCAACAAAAAAGCCGTTTGCAGCAACGTTTTACCAACCCTGAAAAACATTGGAAGATTTCTGCCGCCGACCTCACCGGCCACCAGAACTTTAAGCGTATCGAGAACAATTGGAATCAAGCCTTTAAATGCAGCAGTACGGCATCGCATCCTTGGCATATTTTACCAGCCAATAATAAGCCGCTGCGTAACTTATTGTTTTGCAGTCTGATTGCGCAAAAGTTTGCAGCGCTTAATTTGCAGTGGCCGCAGCCTGAGTTGCCCTTTGCCATTGAAGACTTAGATGCACCCGCCGTGAGCCTGGGTGAGCAGTGATCAAGTCGCTCAGGTCTTTACGCAAGCTGGCACACTTCAGTGCAATGCTTAGCCTGTGCTTAACTCCATTGGTATACGCACAAGAACATGCCAGTACCGAGCAATTGCGTTTTGTCACCACTTAACTCATCTGCACTCAATCAACCCACACAGAGCAATCCTTAAGCACTGCGCTGAAAGCTCTCATCACTGCGCGCTTGCAATTGATAGAGCCAAGCAAAACCTTGCTCCCAGTGATGATGACCCGATTGCACATTGATATGGCCAGCACCCGGCAAAATAACGCTATCGCTACCCCAGCTTTGGGCAAACTCTAAAGCGCGCGACGCAGTTGCAGCATGATCGTTACTGGAGCCTACAAGTACACTCGCAAATGGTAAGGCCGCGCCTGGCAGCGGAGCAAAGTTACGTAAAGCTGCTGGGCAATCAGCGCGTTCAACGTCAGCCGGTGCCACTAATAAGGCACCGCGCACTCGCGCCAGCAAAGCTGGAGCTGCTTGTGCCGCCCAATGCGCCACTGTGACACAACCTAAACTGTGTGCAATTAACACCACCGGACGGCGATCAGCGGCAATCTGACGCTCCAGTTGCGCAACCCATGCTTGGCGTTGTGGCAATAGCCAGTCGTCTTGCTCAACTCGTGTACATGCTGGCAACACCTGCTGCCAGTGTGACTGCCAATGTTCAGGAGACGAGCCTTGCCAGCCCGGTACAATGAGATAACGCACATCTGTGCTCTGGCGCATCAGCGCTCTCCTTATCAATACTCACTCGCCTGCATCTATACTCAGTCTCAAAACCATGAAAAAGATGCAGGCTGCGATAACACAACTTAACGGTTGGGTTGCGGCGTGAGACGCAGGTAAGGTTTCACCGCGCGGTAACCTTTAGGGAAGCGCTCATCCAGTTCCGCTTGATCTTGGATCGAAGGCACAATCACCACCTCGTCACCATCCACCCAGTTCGCTGGGGTGGCAACTTTATAGTTATCAGTGAGCTGCAGTGAATCAATCACGCGTAAAATCTCATGGAAGTTACGACCGGTGCTGGCTGGGTAAGTAATGGTCAAACGCACCTTTTTGTTCGGATCAATAATAAATAACGAACGCACGGTTAAGGTGCTGCTGGCATTGGGGTGAATCAAGTCATACAACTCAGAGACTTTGCGATCTTCATCGGCCAGAATCGGGAAGTTCACCACAGTATTTTGCGTTTCATTAATATCTTTGATCCACTCGTGGTGCGAATCCACCGGATCAACCGATAAAGCAATCGCCTTCACATTACGTGCAGCAAACTCATCTTTAAGCTTAGCGGTGAAACCTAATTCCGTGGTGCACACAGGAGTGAAGTCGGCAGGGTGCGAAAATAATACGCCCCAACTGTCGCCCAACCACTCATGGAAATTAATCACACCTTCGCTTGAATCTTGAGTGAAGTTGGGTGCTGTGTCGCCTAATTGAATACTCATTGTTGCAATCCTCAGGAATGGGTCAGTGGCCATCACTATGCCTCAGGACGAACCCACAACAAAAGAATAAAAAACAATTTATCTATAACTAAAAAGAATATCAATCCCACGCAACCATTAAGACCCCAAAAGAATAAGAGCATCACAAAACAGTATTTTAAAGAATAAGCACGAGCGCCTATGATAAGCACCCTAACGCCACCCTTCACGGCGCACTGGTCTCCATCAATACAAGGCGAGTCACTATGTCACGACGCACCTCTCCAGTCATTCCAGGTTTTGGCCTCACGCTTGGCTACACCTTGGTTTACCTCAGCTTAGTGATCTTTATCCCACTGGCTGGCATGTTTATTTATGCTGCGCAGCTGACCTGGGATGAGTTCTACACCATTGTCAGCGCACCGCGGGTGATCGCGGCACTCAAGCTCAGCTTTGGTACGGCCTTTATCGCCGCTCTACTCAATGGTGTGATCGGCACCCTGTTTGCTTGGGTGCTGGTGCGTTACCGCTTTCCGGGACGCAAGGTGATTGATGCCATGATCGACCTGCCCTTTGCGCTGCCAACAGCCGTAGCAGGTATTGCCTTGACTGCACTCTATGCGCCGAATGGCTTTATTGGACGCTTTGCGGCGGATCTAGGTGTTGCGATTTCTTATACACCCCTAGGGATCACCTTAGCGCTGACCTTTGTCACCTTGCCTTTTGTGGTGCGCACTATTCAGCCCGTCCTGGCCGATATACCGCGCGAACTGGAAGAAGCAGCCGCGTGCTTAGGTGCACGCCGCTTACAGGTGTTTCGCCATATTTTACTGCCAGCGTTATTACCGGCTTGGCTCACCGGCTTTGCTTTGGCTTTTGCTCGCGGTGTCGGTGAATACGGCTCAGTGATTTTTATTGCCGGCAATATGCCCGGTAAAACAGAAATTTTACCGCTACTGATTATGGTCAAGCTTGATCAATACGACTATGTCGGCGCTACCGCGATTGGCGTGATGATGCTGATTGTGTCTTTTGTATTATTGCTACTGATCAACCTTCTTCAACGCTACGTTGCTAAAGGCTAAGGAATAGATATGTCGACTACCAGTCCACAACAGAACTCACGCAACGCCCCTAGTGCATCACGCTTAGCGCTGATCATTGCGGCTTGGGCGATGTTTGTTATTTTTCTTGTATTACCCCTGACCATCGTCCTGATTGAAGCCTTGAAAATGGGTGTCGGTCATTTCTTTGACTCAATGCTCGAGCCCGATGCGATTTCCGCGCTGAAGCTGACCTTACTCGCGGTCGGTATTTCGGTGCCCTTAAACTTAGTCTTTGGTGTCGCCGCGGCTTGGTGTGTGAGTAAGCATGACTTTTACGGTAAAAGCGTGCTGATCACTTTGATTGATCTGCCATTCTCAGTCTCACCTATTATTGCCGGTCTTGTGTATGTGTTGCTGTTTGGTGCGCAAGGCTTCTTTGGTGAGTGGCTGATTGAGCATGATATCCAAATCATCTTTGCGGTACCGGGCATTGTTTTAGCCACGCTCTTTGTCACTGTGCCCTTTGTCGCCCGCGAGCTGATTCCATTGATGCAGCAACAAGGCACTCAGGAAGAAGAAGCCGCACGCTTACTCGGCGCCAGTGGCTGGCAGATGTTTTGGCATGTGACTGTGCCCAACATCAAATGGGGCCTGATGTACGGCGTGGTGCTCTGTACAGCGCGTGCCATGGGTGAGTTTGGTGCAGTATCAGTAGTGTCTGGGCATATCCGTGGCTTTACCAACACCCTACCCCTGCATGTCGAGATTTTATATAACGAATACAACCACGTTGCGGCCTTTAGTGTGGCCAGCCTGCTGTTAATTTTGGCGTTACTAATGCTCTTGCTTAAGCAATGGAGCGAATCACGTATCAACCGCCAGCTCAATAATGGAGACGAATAATCATGAGTATTGAAGTACGCCAAGTCCATAAGCAGTTCGGCAATTTTACTGCACT
>CALZAE010000046.1 GCA_945612235.1 uncultured Gammaproteobacteria bacterium
CCAAGCTCATATCCGGTGGCGCAGCAAACATCATAAACAAGCGGCAGGTGTCAGCACCGTACTCGTCAATCATGATTTGCGGATCCACACCGTTGTTCTTGGATTTGGACATTTTCTCAATGCCACCAATCACTACCGATTGACCGTCGCTGATCAGTGTCGCGGACACAGCTTTGCCTTTGGCATCGTGTTCAACCGTGACTTCATCAGGGTTAAACCACAGGCGACCACCATTGGGCTGGATGCGGTAGTAGGTTTCGGCAATCACCATGCCTTGGGTCAGCAGGTTGGTGAACGGCTCATTGCTATTGACTAAGCCTTCATCACGCATCAGTTTATGGAAGAAGCGTGCATATAACAGGTGCAGAATCGCGTGCTCAATACCACCGATATACTGGTCAACGGGCAACCAATGATCAGCCGCGCCTTTTTCGACTAAGCCGCCTTCATAGTGCGGTGAAGCGTAGCGCGCGTAATACCAAGAGGACTCAACAAAGGTGTCCATGGTATCGGTTTCACGACGAGCATCTGCGCCACAGCTTGGGCATTTGCACTCATAAAACTCGGGCATTTTATTCAGTGGGTTACCTGAGCCATCCGGAATGACGTTCTCCGGTAACACCACTGGCAACTGATCTTCCGGAACAGCTACATCGCCACAGCTTGGGCAATGAATAATTGGGATTGGGCAACCCCAATAACGCTGACGACTGATACCCCAGTCGCGCAAACGGAACTGAGTTTTGCGCTCGCCGTGCTGCTTGGCTTCAAGGTCCGCGACGATGCTATCAAAAGCGTCTTGCACGCTTAGGCCATCGTATTTACCGCTATGAACAGTAGTCACGTTAGCTTTATCGGCGTACCAGTCATGCCACTCTTGTGCATCAAAAGTATTGTCTGGATTAGTCGAAGCAAAGACTTGCTGAATCGGCAACTGGTAGGTGTTAGCAAAGGCAAAGTCACGCTCATCGTGCGCAGGGACAGCCATCACCGCGCCTTCACCATAACCCCAGAGTACATAATTGGCGACATAGACCGGCAGTTTGTCACCGGTTAATGGGTGAATCACAAACTGGCCAGTGGGTAAGCCTTTCTTTTCCATGGTCGCCATATCGGCTTCAGCCACGGAACCGCCTTTGCATTCAGCAATAAAGGCGGTCAATTCGGCGTTATTTTCAGCAGCACGTTGCGCTAAAGGGTGCTCAGCAGCGACAGCAACATAAGTTGCGCCCATCAGGGTGTCAGGACGGGTGGTGTACACTTTGAGTTGACCGTCAGTACCCACTGATTCTGCATCGTAATCAAAGAGGATATCGGCACCAAAGCTTTTGCCGATCCAGTTACGTTGCATGGTTTTAACTTGCTCAGGCCAGCCGTGCATATCATCCAGACTGGTCAGCAGCTCATCTGCGTAGGCAGTAATCTTGAAGTAGTACATGGGGATTTCGCGCTTTTCTACCAGCGCATCGGAACGCCAGCCGCGACCGTCAATCACTTGCTCATTAGCAAGTACGGTTTGATCGACCGGGTCCCAGTTGACCGTGCCGACTTTCTTATAAATGATGCCTTTTTTGTACAACTGGGTGAACAGCCACTGCTCCCAACGGTAGTAGTCAGGTTTGCAGGTGGTAATCTCGCGCGACCAGTCAATTGCCAAACCGAGCTGAGTGAACTGCGCCTTCATATAGGCCATGTTCTCGTAGGTCCACGCCGCTGGCGCAACCTTATGCTGAATCGCTGCGTTCTCTGCAGGCATGCCGAACGCATCCCAACCCATCGGCTGCAGCACGTTCTTACCGAGCATGCGCTGGTAACGGGCAATCACATCACCAATGGTGTAGTTGCGCACGTGCCCCATATGCAGACGACCGCTGGGGTAGGGGAACATCGACAGGCAATAGAAAGTCTCTTTGCCCGGTTGTTCGGTCACTTCAAAAGATTTTTGCTCAGCCCAGTGGCTTTGAGCGGCGGCTTCAATGTCGCGAGGTTGATACAATTCGTGCATGATTTTATCTGGTTATCGTCAAGAAAGTCATAAGAAGGAAGCACCGCAGCGCAACCATGAAAAATATCTGCCTAGCATACATGAGGCGGGCGTAATGAGGGAAACGGCATCTATACATCCATAACCTCGATGACTAAATTGCACAGCTGACCTTAAAATATTTTAGGCAGGAGCATAGTTTAGAAGAGGATTGATTGCTCTAAACATACGGTCCAGTTTAACAACACAAAAGGTCCACAAGTACTGCGCTGTTGCTGTGGCAAGCGAAGCCATGGATGGCGCAGCGCCTGAGTTGAACCCCGGATGGGTTCATCGAAGGAAAAACAGCAATAGCGCAGTACGCCATACGCACAGTTTTCTAACCCGCATTGCATGCAATTAGTTAGGGTGCACGATAATTGAGCTTGTACATAAATGAGCCAAGCGCCTCATTCAACAGCGCAGTGTTATGCCACATCGCTTTGCTTTCCGGTAACCAACCATTAAACGGGCGACCATTAGCACCGCTTAAAAATCCCACCGGCGCACTGACCACCGCAAAACCAAACTGCTCATAGCTCCAACGCGAGCGCGGCATATGCCAAGCATTAGTCACCAGCACCACGCGCTGAACACCTTCGGCTTTTAAGATCTCAGCGCTGTACTGAGCATTCTCCCAAGTGGTGCGACTTTCGCCTTCCAGCCAGCGCGCAGTCACGCCAAAATCCTGCTGCAAAGTATCCGCCATAATCTGCGCTTCACTGGGCGGCTGACCAAAATGTAAACCGCCGCTGACAAGAATGGGTAAGTTAGACGCTTTGGCTAAGCGGGCTGCATAACGAATACGCTGCATCGCCATCAGCGACGGCTGGTCTGCTTGCCAAGCCGGATCGTTTGTTTCACGCCCACCACCTAAAATCACAATGGCATCAGCCTGTTGACTTAATGTGGACCATTGCTGAATAGCTAAGGGTGCTTCTGTTTCTAAGCTGCGCGCGGCATACTCAACCGTGATTGGCAGGCTCATTATGTAGAGCCCACTAACGCTAAGAATAAAGCCGACTAATGCAGTTTTCGGCCAGCGTTGACGCAGAAAAAAGCTCAGTAGCAGCAAGATCAATAGACTGCTGGGTGGAAAGGCCAGTTGCTTGATAAGATAGCGCCAAGTCATGCGGTTACTCGAAAGTTAAAGTGATTCGTATGTATAACAGTGAATACATGGTGTTTTAGGCCATATCTCAAGGTGTTGCGCTTGACCCGCGCCAGTTGGCTGGGCATGCTTTGCAACAACATTTTAACCCTTTCTTTGAGTAATAGTGATGAAACTAGAAACGATTGCGCTGCACGTGGGCTACAAATCTGACCCCACCACTAAATCTGCTGCAGTACCGATTTACCAAACCACCTCTTACACCTTTGATGATACTCAGCACGGTGCAGATCTGTTTGACCTCAAGGTCCCCGGTAACATTTATACGCGTATCACTAACCCCACTAACGATATTCTTGAGCAGCGAGTTGCAGCCTTAGAAGGTGGTGTGGCTGCGTTGGCGATGGCGTCGGGTATGGCGGCGATTACCGCAGCAATTCAGACTCTAGCTGAAGTGGGCGACAATATTGTTTCTGTAGCATCGCTGTATGGCGGTACTTACAACCTGTTTGCGCACACTTTGCCGCGCCAAGGTTTAGAAGTGCGTTTTGCGCCATACAATGATTTAGCTGCTTTAGAAGCGCTGATCGATGATAAAACCAAAGCGGTGTTCTGTGAAAGTATTGGTAACCCAGCAGGTAACATTGTAGATATCCAAGCTTTGGCTGATATCGCCCACCGTCATGGCGTGCCATTGATGGTTGATAACACTGTGCCAAGCCCAGCGTTATTGCGTCCGATTGAGCATGGTGCCGACATCGTGATTCAAGCTCTGACTAAATACATCGGTGGCCACGGTACCACCATTGCAGGCGCGATTATTGACTCAGGTAAATTCCCTTGGGCTGATAACGCGGAGCGCTTCCCACTGCTTAACACCCCTGATGTGTCGTACCACGGCGTGGTCTACACTAAAGACTTTGGTGCAGCCGCCTTTATCGCGCGTTGCCGAGTCGTGCCCTTGCGTAACATGGGTGCGGCTTTGTCGCCCTTTAACGCTTTCTTGATTATGCAAGGCATGGAAACCCTGTCGCTGCGTATGGAGCGTCACTGCGAAAATGCGCAGAAAGTCGCGGAGTTCCTTGAGGCCCATGAGCAAGTCGAGTGGGTTAACTTTGCTGGTCTGCCAAGCCACCCTGACCATGCCATGGCGCAAAAATATATGGGCGGTAAAGCGTCAGCCATTATGTCCTTTGGCGTTAAAGGTGGTGAAGCAGCGGCAGTGAAATTTATTGATGCGCTGCAATTGCTGTATCGCTTAGTGAATATCGGTGATGCAAAATCACTCGCTTGCCACCCAGCCACCACCACGCACCGTCAGCTCAATGAAGAAGAAATGGCTAAAGTGGGTGTGAGTAAAGACCTGATTCGCCTGTCGATTGGTATTGAGCACATTGATGATATTTTAGCGGATATCACCCAAGCACTGGCTGCGGCTAAGTAAGGCGCAGATACAGTCAAACTCAGTGCGCGCAAAGGCTTCTCGTATTTGCGCGCATCTTAGGTCTTTAAACAGGAAGGCACCTTTATGAAACATATTATGGTGGCCCATGACCTCAGTGATAACGCCAAGGTGGCTCTGCAGCGCGGCGCACAGTTAGCACAGCAGCATCAAGCACGTTTAAGTGTGCTCTATGTATTGGAAAATCACTTGCCGATGCCAGTGATTGAAAAGCAGATGCTCACCGCTGATGCGTTAATCAATCAGCAACTGAAAGATTGTGGCGCACAAAGCGCTCAGGTGTTAATCAAGATGGGTCGACCGGCACAGGTCATTGTGGCGGCGCAGCAAGCGCACAGCGTTGATTTTTTGGTGATGGGTGATCACCACCAAGACTCGCCTGAGTATTTTTCTGGAACGACGCTTGAGCGTGTATTGCAGCGCAGTGCTGTGCCAGTGCTATTGGCCATTGAGCCAGAAATGATGCCCTATCAGCGCGCCTTAGTGCCGCTGGATTTTTCTCTATGCGCCTGCCATGCCTTGCATCATGTGTTTAAGATTTTGCCAGACAGTGCACACATCCATGCTTTGCATGTGCTGGAAGTGGCTGAAGTGCATGGCGGTGATAGCGATGCAGAAATCACTTGGCAGACGTCGTTATTTGACCAGTTGGTTGAAGATGAGCGCGCTAAATTGCCAGAGGCGGGCCCACAGATCAGCCATGAATTGCGTCAAGGTGAGTTGCATAACTGTTTAGCGCAAGTGATAGCTGAGCACAAGCCTCAGGTGTTAGCGATTGGTAAGCATGGCCGTGGAATTTTAGCTGATGCGTTACTGGGCAGCCTTGCGCAGTACTTTCTCGAGCATCCACCCTGCGATGTGTTGGTGGTGAAGTAGTGTTAACGCTGAGTTGCTCGACTCAGCGTCCTTTGTTTAAAGTCTTAGTTAATGCTGCTGGCGATAGCTTTCTAGCATTGCACTAAAGGCGTTGCGCAGGGCTTCTTCGGAGGCTTGGCCGTGCTGATTGCTACTGACACTGCTTTGCGTGCGCCAGATCGGTTGTTGACTCTGCTGCTCGATCAGAACCAGCGTCAGTTGCTGGCGATATTCAATATAGCGGCGCGGAGTAATGGGTACATTAAGCCCTAAGCCTGAGTAGCCGTGGCGGTTATGCAAAGAGCGATGATGGCGATAACCTACACCGTAGTTGAGTGATGGGTAATTATCATAGTCATGACGCACGCGTTCGCTGTGCTGGCTGCTTAAATGCACTTGCAACTCACATTGCTGTGCTGATTGTGCTGCGCGTAAACCGTATTGCTCAAGTTGTTCAGCCAGAATGCGCTGAGCTGAATCGTTGAGTAATGCATTGGGTGCTGCCGTATTGGGCCAACACCAGTAGTTGTAGTTTTTTAACTGCGCTGGCGCAGGGTAGGCGCTAGCATCAAAATGCTGTGCCGCCGCAGCGGGTGCTGGAGGCAGGGGTGTGCTTTCGCCCTGATAGGGGTTGCTCGCTTGGCAGCCAGCTAACACTAAGGCGGTTGCACTGAGCAATAGAGTAGAGCGCATAGCATACCTCCAGAAGTACTGAGTGATTTTAGTCTACTGCGCCTGCACGTGGCTGGCAAAGCCAATGTAAGTAGCGGCCTAAACCCGCTAAAGCTGGGTGGCGGCGATAGTTGAGTTCGGTACTGATTAATTCTTCTGCTGCGATTTTCTGGCGAAATTGTGGCGGCATATAATCATGAAAGACTCGAATACCGCTGCGTTGTTGAATCCGCCATAAGAGTTCAACTTGTGCTGTTAATTCGCGCGGGTCTAGGGGTTGCTGTGGCGTTAAACCGCCCGCATCACCGGTAAAACGTTGCTGATTGAGCTTGCGTAAATTACCTTTAATCAGGTTTTGCAAAATCAGTCCGTCTTTGTTGTAAAAAGCTAATGATAACCAGCCATCCACAGCAGTCAGGCGGTGCAGTGCCGCCAAGATGGCACTGGGCTCCGCCAGCCATTCCAATACGGCATGGCAGAGTACCAAGTCATATGGCGCATGCGCTTGTGCGGCAAAGCTTTGCCAGTCGGCATGAATAAAAGTGGCGTGACATTGCGCATCAGCAAAACGCTGTTGCGCGGTTTCTAGCATTGATAAAGCCGGCTCCACTAGAGTGACATCGTGACCTTGCTGGGCAAGCCACAATGACATATGCCCTAATCCAGCACCAATATCCAAAACCCGTAACGGGCGCTGAGGCAGGACTTCATTCAGGTCGGCTTGCAACACAGCCAAGCGAATCGCGCCTTTATTACTGCCGTAAATTTTCTTAGCAAAACGAATCGCCAGTTCATCAAAGTGGTGGTCGTGCATGGGATTACTCTTTAAAAATCTGCTGTAACTTCAGTCACCCATTGCATGTATTACCAGCGGGTATCTGCAGGGTTATGAAGCAGAAGCGTTGCAAGTGGAAATCATAATGAGGCGCACGATAAGCCTATTTTGGCGGTTTGTCTTGCTTGGGGCATTCGGGGCGCACGCCAAAATCATCTTTTGTACATGGATTCACGCGGCGCTTATCCTGCAGAGTGGTTTGGCGTAAATGAAAAGGTTGTGCAGGAGTACGCTCCAATACCGCATCCTGTTCATTGATAATCTCTACCGCTAATAAGTGTGTGCCGCGGTTCACATCTTTGAGCTGTAATACTGGGCTGCGCGTGGGCTCACCGACAGGATTGCCGTCAAGAATAAAGCGATAACGATGGCCGTCCAGCAAGCTTGGCTCACTGCTGACGGTAACAATCAATTGCTGATCGTTGGCGCGAATTGTGGCGTCAGGCTCCGGCGCTAAAATACGCAGCATCTCGTATTGCACAGGCAGTGCTGCTGGCGACTCTAAATACACAGGTGGTGGGTTCATAGTGTCGACTGTCGGCGTAGCAGGCGTCTGATTGCTGGGAGCAAGCTTGAGTTTTTTTACGCGTTGATGCTTGGGCGGTTTATCGGTAAAGACTCGCGCACCATTGGCGTCGGTATAGGTATAAATGGCGCCTTGTGCGAACGGCAGTAGGCTGATGAGCAATACGCCGATGAACAGCTTGAGTTTCATGGTGCGGATAGCGGAGTAGGCCGAGCGCGAAACGCAGGGCTGGCGGTATGCACGCGTTGAATAGCTAGAGTGTGTTCAGCGCTGGTTTGAATCACTTGATCGCCAGCTAACACTTGTACCGCTATGCGGTGCTCACCACGCTCTAAGTTTTGTACGGCAATACGAATGGATGATGTTCTAGAGCCATAAGGTTGGTCATTGATTAACAGTTGCAGACGATGCTCACTGCTCAGTGTCGGGGCAATCTCAATATGAATAATAAAGTTGCCATTGTTGGCGCGTAAGGCTTCTTCATCAGGTAAGCCAGCGACCTGCAGAGTGCTATAAGGGGCGATAGCGTCTGTCGTTGTTGGCTGAGTATTGCTGGTATCGATAGAGTGCTGCTGCCTATCGGAAACAGTATTGATCTTGGGTAACTCAACACTGTTAGCCTTAACGTCAAGCGGTGGTCGATCGGTGTACACGCGATGACCTTTGGCGTCAGTGTATTGATAAATCTGAGCTGCCGCTGGTACTGCACTTATTAGCCAAGTTATGACAAGTATAAGGCGCATAATCCACTCCCTTTATAAGCGTTGAAGTCATATGTATTAAGCGGTTATTGCTCAGTCCACAGTAGTCCTTGTGTGTAAAAAGCCGTGATACATAATGAGAGTACTGTTTTTAAGTCAATGACAAAAAACACTGAAATGTATTGCTGTGCCGCGTACACTATAAGTCATTATAATTAGCTAGCTATACTGTGGTCTATTTGAGTCAATTGTCGCGTTATTTTCATATAATAACTTGCCTTAGGGCTAGCGCTGACAGCAGGCAACAGTCAAAATAGCACATTAAATTTATTTTACGCGTCTCGCCTTTGGTTTTTGACGCACTCCTGATCATTTTGATTCAGGATCTGTGGCGAGCGCACTGCCCGCAAACCTGTTGCTGGGTGGGCATCTCGATTATGAAGTCCTCGGAGACCATGATGTCAAAGTCGCTCGAACTGATACAAACCCATAACGCTAAGTGGATTGATCTGCGTTTCACCGATATCGGTGGGCAACAGCACCATATCACTATGCCTGCGCGTGACGCGGATGAAGATTTTTTCGAGCAAGGTAAAATGTTTGACGGCTCCTCGATGGCCGGTTGGAAAGGCATTGAAGCCTCTGACATGATTCTGCTGCCTGATGACAGCACGGCAGTAATGGATCCGTTCACCCAAGAACCTACTTTGATTTTAGTCTGTGACGTGATCGAACCTTCGACGATGCAAGGTTACGATCGTGACCCGCGTGCGATTGCTTCGCGCGCTGAGGAATATTTAAAGTCGACTGGGATTGGCGATACGGTACTTGTGGGCCCTGAACCTGAATTCTTTATCTTTGATCAAGTTAAATTCAAGTCAGATATGTCCGGCTCCATGTTCAAAATTTATTCTGAACAAGCGGCATGGAACAGCGATGCAGATTTTGAAGGCGGCAACAAAGGTCACCGCGTGGGTGTGAAGGGCGGTTATATGCCAACGCCACCCAATGATCATGACCACGAAATCCGTACTGCCATGTCCAATGCACTGGAAGAAATGGGCCATTTTGTTGAAGTCCATCACCATGAAGTGGCGACTGCCGGTCAGAATGAAATTGGTGTGCGCTTTAACACTCTGGTGGCTAAAGCCGACGAAGTGCAAGAACTTAAGTACGTTGTGCACAACGTAGCAAATGCCTATGGTCGTACTGCGACCTTTATGCCTAAACCTTTGTACGGTGACAATGGCTCAGGCATGCATGTGAATATGTCGATTTCTGCTGGTGGTAAAAACACCTTCTCTGGCGAAGGTTATGCTGGTTTATCAGACACTGCGCTGTACTTTGTTGGCGGTATTATCAAGCATGCTAAAGCGCTGAATGCGCTGACTAATCCATCAACTAACTCCTATAAGCGTCTGGTGCCGGGCTTTGAAGCGCCGGTGATGCTAGCCTACTCAGCACGTAATCGCTCAGCGTCGATTCGAATTCCTTATGTGACCAGTCCAAAAGCTCGACGTATCGAGGCGCGCTTCCCTGATCCATCGGCCAACCCCTACTTAGCCTTTGCTGCACTGTTAATGGCAGGTTTGGATGGTATTCAAAATCGTATTCACCCCGGTGATCCTGCAGATAAAAATCTCTACGACTTGCCACCAGAAGAATCAAAAGAGATTCCACAAGTGTGTGTTAGCTTAAAAGAAGCCTTGGAGTCTTTAGATGCAGACCGTGACTTCTTATTGCGCGGTGGGGTGTTTAGTAATGAGTTTTTAGACGCTTATATTGCGATTAAATCAGCAGAAGAGTTGCGCGTACGCACCTTTGTACATCCATTAGAGTATGAGTTGTACTACAGCTGTTAACAGTTGGTACCGATGTGTGAGTTGAGTTATGTGTGCTGTATCGCATATAGCTCTGCTCGCTTTTAGAGCATTGTAATGAAAAAGATGCTATGATTTGCGCCCATTTTTGTGGTTGCTTTGGTAACCCATCTTAGCGACCTGTTTGTGTTATGAAATTATTTCTAAAATCTTTTCCCGAGATCACTATAAAAAGTCGGCCTGTGCGCCGGCAATTAATGCGTCAATTGGGGAAGAACATCCGTACTGTCTTGCATGACCTTGATCCTGAGTTGGAAATCATAGGTGATTGGGATAATTTAGAGTTATTCACGGCACTCGAAGATCCAGAACAGTTGCAAGAGATGTATGCGCGCTTGCGTTGCATGCCAGGTATCTCGCATTTTTTCCAAGTACTGGAATACCCACTGGGTAATTTTGATGACATTACCCAGCATTGTAAGGCGCATTATGCTGACTTGTTAAAAGGTCGGACGTTTTCAGTGCGTTGTAAGCGTAGCGGTAAACATCCTTTTGCTTCAGGTGATGTTGAACGCTATGTGGGTGGCCGATTGCGCGAGGAATGTGGCGCTGCCGGAATTGATTTACGTAACCCTGAGGTTGAAGTACGCTTTGAAATTAATGGCGCTCGATTATTGATTGAGTATGAGCGTCACCAAGGTATCGGTGGTTACCCGCTGGGCAGTGTTGAGCAAGTCTTGGTGTTGATGTCAGGTGGTTTTGATTCCACTGTCGCTGCTTATCAAATGATGCGCCGTGGTTTGCTGACGCACTTTTGCTTTTTTAATCTGGGTGGTCGTGCACATGAGCTGGGCGTCAAAGAAGTCGCACAGTTTCTGTGGAAAAAGTATGGCAGTTCGCACCGTGTATTATTTATCAGTGTGCCCTTTGAAGAAGTGCTCGGTGATATTTTAGAGCATGTGGATGACAGTCATATGGGTGTTGTACTTAAACGTATGATGCTTAAAGCGGCTGATGCCATTGCTGAAGATTTACAGTTGGATACTTTAGTGACCGGCGAAGCAGTTTCGCAAGTGGCCAGTCAAACTCTGACCAACTTAGCAGTGATTGATAGAGCCACTGAGAAATTAGTGCTGCGCCCACTGGTGGCTGAGCACAAACAAGATATTATTCGTACCGCAGTTGAAATAGGTACGGCGGAGTTTGCGGCAAATATGCCTGAGTACTGCGGCGTGATTTCCGTGAACCCCAAAACAAAAGCTAAGCTCGGTCGCGTTGAACATGAAGAAACGCATTTAGATGCGAGTATCTTGCAGCGTGCTATTGAGCGTGCGAGCTATGTCACTATGGACAAAGTCCTAGACGAGCTAAGTAAAGATATTCAGGTTGAGGAAGTGCGTGAAGCCTTATCTGGGCAGATCGTAGTGGATATTCGTCACCCTGACCAAGCTGAAGATCAGCCGCTTAATTTAGGCGCTATTGAACAGCTTGATGTACCTTTTTATGCGATTAACAGTCGCTTTAAAGACTTTGACCCGAATCGCCAATATCTGCTCTACTGCGATAAGGGTATAATGAGCAAATTACACGCGCATCATCTGTTGCATGAAGGCTATGCCAATGTGCGTGTTTACCGCCCTGACACAGTGCAACGGCCGCGCGCAAGCAGTCATGCATGATTAGATATCTGTTATGGATTTGTTTGTGGAGCTGTGTAGCAACACCACAGCAGTTACGTCCACCAGACTGTAACGACTGAGCACTTTGCTTCGAACTGACACGTTTTGCGTGCAGCCTACATATTTTACTTGAGATAAGCTTGTGATTGAAAATTTACGCAACATTGCCATTATTGCTCACGTTGACCATGGTAAGACCACTTTGGTTGACGCCCTGTTACGTGCTTCTGGAACCCTAGACCGTAAAGAGCTCGACTCTGACCGTGTGATGGACTCCAACGACCAGGAAAAAGAGCGTGGTATTACCATTTTGGCGAAAAACACTGCCATTAAGTGGAAAGACTACAATATCAACATCGTTGACACCCCTGGTCACGCTGACTTCGGTGGTGAAGTTGAGCGCGTCATGAGCATGGTGGACTGCGTGTTGTTGGTGGTTGACTCCATCGACGGCCCGATGCCACAAACACGTTTTGTAACACAAAAAGCATTCCAGGCGGGTTTAAGCCCAATCGTTGTGATCAACAAAGTTGACCGTCCAGGCGCACGTCCGGACTGGGTTGTGGACCAAGTATTTGACCTGTTTGATAACTTGGGTGCAACTGAAGAGCAGTTGGATTTCCCAATCGTTTACGCCAGTGCGTTAAACGGTGTATCAGGTTTAGATCCAGCAGAAATGACAGAAAACATGGATGTGTTGTTCCAGGCTGTCGTGGATAACGTTTCACCACCTAATGTTGACCCAGAAGGTCCGTTCCAGATGCAGATTTCAGCACTGGACTACAATAACTTCCTCGGTATTATCGGTATTGGCCGTATTACCCGTGGTCGCATCAAGGCCAACAGCCCTGTGACTTCAATTGATGCTGAAGGTAAGCGCCGTAACGGTCGTATCCTCAAGCTGATGGGTCACCACGGTCTACACCGCGTTGAAGTTGAAGAAGCACAAGCCGGTGATATCGTATGTATCAGTGGTTTTGAGCCATTGTTTATCTCTGACACTTTATGCGACCAAGCGCACGTTGAAGCTTTACCACCATTAAGCGTTGATGAGCCAACCGTAAGCATGACTTTCCAGGTGAACGATTCTCCGTTCGCAGGTAAAGAAGG